>JAZQIV010000060.1:0-20633 GCA_045541305.1 Acutalibacteraceae bacterium
CATATTGTCGGCGGCGCTTCTTTAGTAGTCATGCAGCCCTACTCGGTATATAAACCCCATGAATGTAATTTTTTTCGGTATAATAATTTTTCTCTATCTTTCGCTTGACAAGTGGTGTCCTTTGTGCTATACTCACTCGTGCACCGTGAGATGCGGCTTTAGCTCATCTGGTAGAGCGCCACCTTGCCAAGGTGGAGGTAGCGAGTTCGAGCCTCGTAAGCCGCTCCAATCAAAAAGACCGATTCCGTTTGGAATCGGTCTTTTGTTTTTGTGATAATCAAACCCACGGGCTCCAACCATCTTTATCGGTTTTGTACGTGCTGCTGGTCTTGGTCGTTTTCGTGGTAGTCGTGCTGCTTGTTGTCGTGGCAGCCGTCGTTGAAGTGCTTTCCGTCGTTGTCACCTGTACCTCATCTTTGGTAGGGATGATACCCTCACCGCCTGTAGGGGTGGCAGTTGTCACGGTTTGCTCAGGCACCACTGAGGTGGTTTGCTTTCCCTGCTCGTCGGTCCCTACCACCACGTGCGACGTCACAACGTGCTGTGTAGCGGTGGTGGAGCTGTCAGCGTTGGTAACCGTTTGCACCTGCGTGGGCAATGTGTTCACAATGGTGGTCACGATCACGCCACCATCGGTTGTTACCACCTCGCCCTGCGGATCGGTTACCGCCAACGCCACCGTGGTGGTTGTAACCGCCGTTGTGGTTGTGGTAGTCGTTGTGTCATCCACAGGAGGAACAGAAACAAATGCGCAGCCTGCCGCCAACACGGCAATCGATAAAACACACGTCAGAATCCATACTTGTTTCATGATGTTGATTCTCCTTCATTTTGATTACGGCTTTAGTCTACCATACTTGTGTGCTGCTTGGCAATAGCAAACTTTGGTCACAACAGCGTATCGTCATACACCGCGCGACAACCGCCAATGCACCGCGGCCGTGTACGTGCCGCCGTGAGAAAGGCTTTGCCGATATGATCCACTGATAACCGGATCGGCACTGCCACTTCTTTGAGGTGCATGCCGATCAACGTGCTGCCGATATCCAAGCCCGCATCGGCACGCACGTGCTCGATCGCCACCGGATCCTCAAAGCACCGATACGCCGCCGTGGCAAACGAACCGCCGGCTTTCGGCTGCGGCACCACGTTCACGATCTCCTCGCCGTGCAAAGCCGATCGTTCAAGAATCAGCGCACGGTTCAAATGCTCGCAGCATTGTGCCACCAAAAAGACGCCGAGTGCTTGCAAGACCTCCATCATACCTTCCAGCACCGCCTGCGCGGCTTCGGGACTGGATGCGCTGCCCACCTGACTGCCGACAATCTCGCTGGAAGAGCACCCCACCACCAAACGGTCCCCCGCTTTCAGGTTGGCACGCTCACACAGTTCTTTCGCCACGCGGCGCGCTTGTTCTCGAATTTCCGTCATATAGATCACCTCATTGTGATAATTGTATCACAGCAAGCAGGAAAATACCACCCAATCCCGCAAAAGTCCTTGCTTTTTTTGCGCATATCCAGTAAACTGATACCAGAGGTGATTTTTCCATGAAACGTCTTGTTAGCATCTGCCTGATGATGGCCGTGCTCGTGTTGTCCGTTTGCGCGTGCAACGATGCCCCGAGTGCAACCGTTATCACAAAAGATCAAGTGAATAAACCCACGCAAACCACAACCACCACAACCCAAACACCCTCGTCCGGCACGTCGGCTTCACAAAGCGGCACCACCCTTCCCGGGCAAACCACCGCATCCACCGCTGCTACCACTCGTCCCTCCATCGGCACCGAAGGCGGTAACAGCCAAACCGGTGACGCCATCGCCAACCTGGCGATTTCGCAGATCGGCAAGCCGTTCCAAAGCGGCGGTGCAGGTCCGGATGCGTTTGATAACCCCAGCCTGGTAACGTATTGCTACAAGCAAAACGGATTTTCGATCGGCAAACGTTCCGCGGCAAATATTGCGGAATACGGCATGGATGTCAACCCCGAAGAAATTCAGCCGGGTGATATTTTGGCATTCTGCAACGATATCGGCGGTCCCGTTGGGTTTGTGGGCATTTACATCGGTAACAACCAGTTTGTGGCGTCCACCAATCCCACAACCGGTGTCAAATTGTTAGAGCTCAATTCCGATTATTGGGCACAACGGTTTATCACCGCGCGTCGATTCCAATAACACAAAAAGCGGCAGGTCGCTGAACCGCCGCTTTTATTTTTTATATAGTTATTCCTGCTCGCCGTTGCGGCAAAACACCGCGTATACCGGCAAGGCTTGCAACACGGTTACCAGCAGCATATACCCAATGGTCGTTACATGCAGCGACGCGCTGATATTATACTGGAACGAAAAAACAACCGTCGGGATCGCCGAAAGCACCGTAAAACCCATCAACAAAAAGCCCAGCGACCGTTGATTCTGCAAGCTGCCGCGCAATTTGTTAAAGCATAAGGCGATCACCAGCAATCCGATACCGATATAAATGATATACGTACTCAAGGTCATAATACTGAGCATGTTACGCCACAGCTCTTTGGCAATGAATTGCGAAATCAGCGGTGAAGCGTCAACAATGACCAGCAGCGTATACGCACCGGCGATCAACACGTTGCCGCCATAGAGTGCTTTTTTAAGCATTCCTGCCTTGTTGGCAAGAAGCAGCTCCGAAATCGCCAGCACCGCGATCACCATAAACAAGAGGGAGTGCAAGGATAAATACCACGTCAGCACCCGCTGATCGGCGGGGATATCCTCCGCACCAAGGTTGGAAAAAAAGGTCATGCCGCCGGCAATCAGCGCCAAAAACGAGATAACGGCAAGCACAATATCACGCACGCGAATTTTCATGGAAAACACGTCCTTTCGATGTTTCCCATTTTATCACAAGTTCAGCGCCTTGACAAGAGCCATTGTATCGCCTGCGTTTCCCACAACGGCAAGCGGCACACCAGCTGCCACCGTGCCGGTAACCACATCAGGTCCAGCACGCTGCGATGTTCCGCTGTCTCTTCGTCCCGCCGGATCGATACTTGCTCATAGGTTTCACCGAATAAGGTGCGCCCGCTGCGCAGATCCGTCAGGATCATGCCGCCGACCGTTCCCAATAGACACGCCGTAATGCAAAAAGCACTCAGCATTGCTGTCACACTTCGTTTGTTTTTCAAGCACTCACAACCCTTTTAATGTTTCAATCAAGCCTTGCCCCAACAATTCCGCGGCGTAGCAGGCTTCTTCTAACGTGTTCACGTCGCTGCCGACCTCCACCAGTATCATCCCGTTGCACAGCTGTTGATTATACCGCGCATTGGCCAATACCATCGGCCGCATCAAGCCGCTGTACCGTCGGTGCATGGTTTGCTGCAATCGCGCCCCAAATGCCAAATTTTCCGCCGTGTGGGTGTTGGGCACGGATTTTGTGTTCATCATCCCCACAATAATCATCAGCTGTGCCGCTTTTTTGCCGTCGATCACCGCGGTGGGCTTCACACGGGTCGTATCGTTCGGGTAAATGGCGTCGCGGTGAATGTCCAGCACCACACAGATCGACGGATACTGCTTGAGATACGCTTCCACCGCCTTGCGCGAATGGGTGTAGGCGGTGTTGTACGGCTGATCGTGGATGGCGGTATCGTGTATCCCACCGATTCCCGCTTGTCGCAGCTGCTCTGCCACCCGTTCCCCCACCGCCACCATGTTGGCGCGGCTGTCGGTCGTGCGGCTGGCATCCCCCGGATTGTAAAAGCCCGCATCATACGGCAGGTAGCATTCCGTGGTGTGCGTGTGCGTGATGAGCACCTGCGGTTCGGTAACGGCGGATTTAAACGCAATGTTTGGTTTGTGGTTCAACGCTGCCGCGATATCCGCCGCTTTTTTGGTGTTGTTCTTGTGTGCCACACCCTGAATCATATTGGAGCCTGCCGATAACTGCTGTGTCAGCACCGTGCCGGCACCCGCCTCTTTTTCGGGTACACCCGGTTTCAAAAACGGAACAGGCTCTGCCAAAATTTCGCCCAGCACCACCGTTTCCTCGTACACCACATCGCCCAAAACAGCGGCGGGCGTCTCGCTGATGTGTTCCTCCAGCAATTGCACGCTTTGATGCGGCTGCCGCAGCCCAAGCGATAACCACGCCGCACTTGTGAGCACATTGGTCATCTGTTCTGCCGGTATGTGAACAATCCCCACCACCGCAACTGCACCGATTAAAACGATCGATAAGACCGCCAGTATTCGTTGTTTCATCGTACACCTCACCTATACGACTGTATGCGGCAAGGGAGTGAGTTATGCGCCTACAACGCGATGCTCAACAATTCCAGCGGTGAATACGAGGGCTGCAGCGCCGCGTGTACCGTCATCGCCAGCAAGCGTGAGGCGCGCGCGATCATCAAATCGATCTCCCGCGGTGTCACCATCATGGCGGGGCCGTTATGCGAAGCATCCTGCTCGGCGCCAAACCACTCGCATGCCAGCGTTTGTGCATCCACCACCGTGGGAACGCCGATTCCGATCACCGGCACACCCAGCGTATCCCGATTCAGCGCTTTTCGGTCATTACCCACGCCCGAACCCGGCGCAATGCCGGTATCCGATAATTGCACCGTGCAACCCAGTCTCTCCACGCTGCGTGCTGCCAACGCATCGATCGCAATCACTGCCGATGGCGACACCTGACGGCACACCCCGTGCACGATCTCGCTGCTTTCCATGCCGGTGTTGCCCAGCACCCCCGTGCGCAGCACAACGGTGGGACGCAGATCGGATAATCCCACGCTGCGGGCAAACTCACCTTGAATGTGGCGTGTCGCCAGCACCATGGTGGAGGTGCGCGGCCCGAGCGCATCCGGCGTGATCGCCTCGTTTCCAAGCCCCACCACCAGCACCGTCCCCGTGTGGGGTAACAGCGCATGCAGGCGCTTGCCGATGGCAAGCGCTTTTTCTTCCAGCGCGCGTTCATCGTCGGTCAGCCGCGGAAACAGCGCCGTGATATACCGCCCGCCGCGTTTGCCGATGGATGCCGCTTCGGCATCGGTCAACGAAATTTCGGAGATTTCCATTCCCGCTTCCCGTTCCGTTTTCGCCCGCCCGCTGCCGACCGCCTCCATTGCCAGATCTGTCCGTCCTTGCATACGCCGCCTCCTGCGTCATTTTTTCTTGTTTTTCTTTTAGTATTCAAAGAAAAAAACGCGATATTCGCAAAAAAAGTATTGATTTTCCGAAAAGTTCGTGTTATGATGAACCATGCGTGATTTAGAGTAATTCTTTTTTTGAGGAGGTGTGACCATGCCCAACATTAAATCCGCCAAAAAACGCGTTAAGGTAATTGCTGCCAAAACCGCTCGTAACAAAGCCACCCGTTCCGAACTGAAAACGGATATCAAAAAGGCGAACGTCGCGATCGAGACCGGCGCTGACGATAAGGAAATCCTTGTCAAAACCGCTGTCAAGAAAATTGACCAGGCCGCAGCCAAGGGACTCCTGCACAAGAACACTGCTGCACGGAGAAAGTCCGCCCTCGCGAAAAAAGCTAACGGTTAATCGTCGTTGCACAATCATCCCCGCGGACCAAACGGGTCGCGGGGATTTTTTGTTTGTGCTTTTTAAAAGCCGGCCATCTTTCCACAGTCAATCTGCTCTTTGTGGAAAAATGTGTTGGTTTTTTCTTTTTTTGTAGGTTTTTCCCTCTTGTTTTTTGTTTTTTGTGATGTGTTTCACGTAATTTTTTTGAGTTTTTGTTATTTTTTTTGGTTTTTGTTGGTTTTTCTATTGACTTTTATGTGGGATTCCTGTACAATGATGTCAGCATGAAATGTGGGAGGTTATCGTTATGTCCACTTTTTATACCCAAGATATCCCGAAAAGCGCGCGAATTCCGAAGCTCGTGGAGCATTTGTTTGAGAAAATGCCCGAGATCGAGCCGTACCGCGCCGTGTTGCTGACGGAGTCGTATCGCCAAACGGAAGGGGAGCCGATCATTCTGCGCCGTGCAAAAGCGTTTGCGCACATTTTGGCACAGATTCCGATCACCATCCGCCCGCTCGAGTTGATCGTGGGCAGCAGCTCCAAGAATCCGCGCGGCGCGCAGCTGTTTCCGGAATACTCGTACGAATGGCTGGAGGCGGAATTTGACACGCTCGCCACCCGATCGGCCGACCCGTTTTTGATTTCGGAAGAAACCAAAAACGCGTTGCGCAAGGTGTTCCCCTACTGGAAAGGAAAAACCTCCAGCGAGTTGGCAACCTCGTACATGGTGCCCGAAACCATCGCAGCGATCGATCACAACATCTTTACCCCCGGCAACTATTTTTACAACGGTGTCGGCCACGTGACCGTCAACTACGCAAAGGTGTTGAAAATCGGTTACCGCGGTATCGCCGAAGAAGCACGTCAAGCACTTGCCAAACTGAAAGTGACGGATGCCGACTACGCCAAACGTCATCATTTCTTAAACGCCGTGCTCATCACGTGTGATGCGGTGGAAATGTATGCCAATCGGTATGCGGAACTTGCCCGCAAGATGGCGGCAGAATGTGTCGATGAAACGCGCAAGGCCGAACTGTTGCAAATCGCCGAAAACTGCTCACGCGTGCCGGCACGCGGTGCTACCTCGTTTTACGAGGCTTGCCAGTCGTTCTGGTTCGTGCAGATGCTGATTCAGATCGAATCCAGCGGCCACTCGATCTCCCCCGGCCGTTTTGATCAGTATATGTATCCTTATTTTAAAGCAGACCTCGAAAAGGGTGTAATCACCCGTGAGCAAGCGCAGGAATATGTCGATTGTATCTGGGTCAAGTTAAACGACCTGGGAAAGGTGCGCGACTTGGCTTCCGCCGAAGGTTTCGCCGGTTATAGCATGTTCCAAAACCTGTGCGCCGGCGGTCAGGATAAGGACGGCAAGGATGCCACGAACGATATGTCGTATATGTGCATCAATGCCACCCTGCACGTGCTGCTGCCGCAGCCCTCGTTCTCGGTGCGTGTTTGGAACGGCACCCCGCACGAATTCATGATCCGTGCCGCCGAAATCACCCGCACCGGTATCGGCCTTCCCGCTTACTACAACGACGAGGTGATCGTGCCGGCGCTGCAAAACCGCGGTTTAACCCTGCAGGATGCGCGCGATTACAACATCATTGGTTGTGTGGAACCGCAAAAATCCGGCAAAACCGATGGCTGGCACGATGCCGCATTCTTCAACATGTGCCGCCCGCTGGAGCTTACGTTCTCCAACGGCTTGGACAACGGCGTGCAGATCGGCCCGCAAACCGGCGAGATTGCTTCCATAAAAACGTTTGATGAGTTCTACGACGCTTACAAAAAGCAGATGCAGTATTTCATTGAACTGATGGTCAACGCAGACAACGCCATTGACCAGGCACACATGGAGCGCTGCCCGCTTCCGTTCCTTTCCTCCATGCTGGAGGATTGCATCGGCCGCGGCAAGAGTGCCCAGGAAGGCGGTTGCGTGTACAATTTCACCGGTCCACAGGGCTTTGGCATTGCCAACGTCACCGACGCGCTGATTGCGGTGCGCGACCTGGTGTTCAACGAAAAATATCTCTCGCTTACCGAGTTCCGCGAAGCACTGGACAACAACTACGGTAAGGATATGGATGCAAAGCAAGCCGAGAAATTAACCAAGCAAGTGGTTAAGAGCATGGTGGAAAGCGGCCGCACGTTAACGCCGGACGATATCAAAGCGATCTACCTCACCGTGGCGCAAAACCCCTGCTCCGATGAGAAGAAGGCCAAATACCAGCAGCTGCTTGACCGCATCCAGGCGCTACCGAAATTTGGCAACGACGACCGCGTGACTGACGATTTCGCCCGTGACGTTGCCTACACCTACACCCGTCCCGTTGAGCAATACCGCAACCCGCGCGGCGGCTTGTATCAAGCCGGCTTGTACCCGGTTTCCGCCAACGTTCCGCTGGGCGCGCAAACAGGTGCCACCCCAGACGGCCGCTTGGCCTACACCCCGGTGGCAGACGGTGTTTCCCCCGCAGCAGGCCGCGACGTAAACGGCCCCACGGCAGCGGCAAACTCCGTGGCACGGCTGGATCACTACATCGCTTCCAACGGTACACTGTTTAACATGAAATTCCATCCCAGCGCTTTGGCAGGCCGCAGCGGTCTGGAAAGCTTTGTAGCGCTGGTACGCGGCTATTTTGACCAGAAAGGCAGCCACGTACAGTTTAACGTGGTCAGCCGCGAAACGCTGCGGGATGCGCAGAAGCATCCGGAAAACTACCGCTCGCTGGTGGTGCGGGTGGCCGGCTACAGCGCCTTGTTTACCACCTTGTCCCGCTCGCTGCAGGACGACATTATCAATCGTACCGAGCAAGGAGGTTTCTGATGGACACCTCGTTGTTATCGGTGACCGGCAGAATCTTCGATATTCAACGATTTTCCACGCACGACGGCTCCGGTATCCGCACGCTGGTGTTTCTCAAAGGTTGTTACCTGCGGTGTCGCTGGTGCTGCAACCCGGAATCCCAATCGTATGACATCCAAACGATGAGGGTTGGCGAAACGGTCAAAACCATCGGCCGTGACGTCACCGTGGGAGACGTGCTCAAAGAGGTCCTGCGCGACCGCATGTATTACCGCCGTTCCGGCGGCGGCATCACGCTTTCGGGCGGCGAATCGCTGGCACAACCCGATTTCGCCGTTGCCCTCTTGACCGCATGCCAGGAAAACGGGGTGCACACCGCCATCGAAACCACCGGCTTTGCACCACCCGAAGTTGTGGAACGATTCTTACCGGTTCTGGACTGTGTGCTGATGGATATTAAGCACATGGACAGCCAAAAACACCAAGAATTTACCTCACAGCCCAATGAACGTATTCTGCAAAATGCGCGTTTGATCGCCGAAAAAGCCAAACGGCTGATTATTCGCGTGCCGGTCATCCCCACGTTCAACGATACCGAAGCCGAAATCGGCGCCATCGCCTCCTTCGCCGCTTCGCTCCCGAACGTGACCGAGATTCATCTGCTCCCCTACCACCGTATGGGAAAAGATAAATACATCGGGCTGGGCCGGGAATACACGATGGATCACATTCTTCCGCCAACACCGGAGCACATGGAGATCCTTCGCAAAAAAGCAGAATCCTACGGCTTAAAAGCACTGATAGGAGGTTGATGTCCATGAATCTTGACGTGCTGAATCAAAACGAAACCAAAACCCGTATCATACAGGAGCTCGTCCCCGGTAAGCAAATCACGCTGGCACACACCATCGCGCATCCCGAGGATATCTTGTACCGCAAGCTTGGCTTGGATCCTGCGGTGGATCACGCCGGTGCGATTGGGATCCTCACCTTGAGCCCCAGCGAAACGGCAATCATCGCCGGTGATATTGCACTGAAATCCTCCGGCGTGGAGCTCGGCTTTGTGGATCGCTTCAGCGGCACCGTGATCGTGACCGGCACGGTATCACAGGTGGAGGCCGCACTCACCGCGATCCGCGAATATGCGATCGAAAAGCTGGGCTTCTCCGTTTGCGAGCTGACACGGACATGAGAAAAAAACTGATTCTCATGGGGCGCAGCGGTAGCGGCAAAACCACGCTGACACAAGCCCTGCGCGGCCAAACCGTGGAATACGCCAAAACCCAATCCATCGCTTACGACGATTTCCTGATCGATACGCCCGGGGAATACATGGAAAACCACGAGTTGGGCGCCGCCCTTTGCTTGTACGCATACGAAGCGGACGTGGTCGGACTGCTGATCGCCGCCAACGAAGATTTTTCCCTCTTTCCCCCGTGTATCACCTGTCTGGTTAATCGCGAGGTGGTCGGCATCGTCACCAAGATCGACAAAGCCGACCCCACACGGGCAGAAAACTGGCTCCGCCTTTCCGGTTGTGAAACGGTTTTTCACATAAACTCGCTCACCGGCGAAGGCATCCCGGAGCTGCTCGCCCACCTAGAAACCAATAAAAACAACATTTAAAACCACAAAAACAAAGAAAAACCAATTTTTATTGTTGACTTTTTGTTGTTATGGTGTTAATATGTACTCACAGAAGTAGCGAAACAAAGAAAAATCCACATGAAAAGGAGTAATTCACATGGCAATGGTAAACGAGTATGAAATCAAAAAGCAGATTTGCGCGATCGGTAAGCGTATTTACGATCGTGGCATGGTCGCAGCGAACGACGGTAACATTTCCGTTAAGCTGAACGACAACGAGTTCTTGTGCACCCCCACGGGTGTCAGCAAGGGCTTCATGACCCCCGAGTACATCTGCAAGGTTGACAAGGACGGTAAGGTGCTGCAGGCAAACGCCGGCTTCAAGCCCTCCTCCGAAATCAAAATGCATATGCGCGTATACAAGGAGCGTCCCGACGTGAACGCTGTGGTGCACGCTCACCCGATGTACGCGACCGGGTTTGCGATTGCGGGCATTCCGCTGACGCAGCCGATCATGCCGGAAGCTGTTATCGCGCTTGGCTGCGTGCCGATCGCGGAGTACGGCACCCCCTCCACCGAGGAGATTCCGGATGCGGTTTCCAAATATCTGCAATCTTTCGATGCGGTGCTGCTGGAAAATCACGGCGCGCTCGCGTTCTCGGATTCGTTGCTGAATGCGTATCATAAGATGGAATCGGTTGAGTTCTATGCTCACCTGCTGTACATCTCCAAGCAGCTCGGCGGTCCGAAAGAGCTTAATGACAAGCAAGTGCAGCGCTTGTATGAGATCCGCCGTCAGTTCGGTCTCAAAGGTAAACATCCCGCCGATCTGTGTCCCAACCAAAAAGCGGGTCTGCCCAGCTGCCATGGCTGCGGCGGCAACTGTGACGGTTCCTGCCACAGCAACCAGAGCGAAAGTGACATCGTTGCCGAGATCACCAAACGCGTGATTGAGCAACTTGCGAAGTAAAGAAGGAATCGATATGGACGAACAGGTATTGCGTACCGTTGTGGACAACGTCGTTCGCCAAATCGAAGGCGGTATGACCAACATGACGCTTTCCGCCGCTTTGCCGCTTGCCGAAAAGGTAATCGCCAAGGCTGCCGAAATGGGTGTCAAAGCGGTTGTGGCGATCTCCAACAAAGCGGCGCGGCCCGTGTTGGTAGAGTGCGCCGACGACTCGTACATTGCAAGCTATGACGTCGCATTGCAAAAAGCGTTTACGGTCGTATCCCTGAAAATGTCCACAGCTACCCTGAAACCCTTAGCACAGCCGGGCGGCCCGCTGTACGGTATCCAGTTCACCAACGAAGGTCATATCGTCATTTTCGGTGGCGGAGAACCGCTGCAAAACAAAAACGGCGAGATCATCGGTGGACTTGGTGTCAGCGGCGGATCCGAAGAACAGGACACCGCCCTGGCTGCTTACGGTAAAGAACTTTTTGAGAGAAACGGAGGCCAATAAACATGGATGTCAATTCTTCCAACATTGAAGAAATTGTCCGTCAGGTACTGGACAGCATGAAAGGCGGCGCTGCGCCATCCCCCGCTGCACCCGCTGCCGGACGCGATGTCCCGAAAGCTGCCCGCGTGGCGATGCTGACTCAGCTGGAAAAATTTGAACTGAAAGAGTACAACATCCCCGAGCTCGGCGATGACGACATGCTCGTCAAGGTTGAGGGCTGCGGTGTTTGCGGAACGGACGCTCACGAATTCAAACGCGATCCCTTTGGACTCATTCCGGTCGCACTCGGTCACGAGGGTACCGGTGAGATCGTCAAAATGGGTAAAAACGTGAAGGTGGACAGCGCCGGTAAGCCGCTGAACATCGGTGACAAGGTAGTTACCTGCGTGACCCTGCACGACGATCCCGATATCACCATGTTTGACATGAACAAGCAAAACGTCGGCGCTGCCGACGTGTACGGCTTGCTCCCCGACGACCAGGTACACTTTAACGGCTGGTTTGCCGATTACATTATCGTGCGCGGCGGTTCGTCCGTATTCAACGTCAGCGACCTGGATCTGGATTCCCGTATCCTGATCGAGCCCTGCGCTGTGTTGGTGCACGCCGTGGAACGCGCCAAAACCACCAACATTTTGCGCTTTAACAGCCGCGTGGTGGTGCAGGGCTGCGGACCGATCGGTCTGATCTGCATTGCGGTGCTGCGCACCATGGGTGTGGAAAACATTGTGGCTGTGGACGGCGAGCAAAAGCGTTTGAACTTTGCGCGCGAGATGGGTGCCACCGCGACGGTCAACTTCAAAGATTTCCAAGGTATTGAAGCCCTGGCAGGCGGCGTGAAAGACGCGTTTGGCGGTTATCTGGCCGACTTCGCCTTCCAATGCACCGGCTCCCCTGTTGCCCACGCCAACATTTACAAGTTCATCCGCAACGGCGGCGGCTTGTGCGAGCTTGGCTTCTTCATCAACGGTGGCGACGCCACTATCAACCCGCACTTCGACATCTGCTCGAAGGAGATCACCACCGTGGGTTCCTGGGTTTACACCCTGCGCGATTATGCTACCACGTTTGATTTCCTCAAACGTGCCAAGGGAATCGGCCTGCCGATGGAAAAACTCATCACGCACAAGTTCCCGTTGGAGCAAATCAACGAAGCGTTGGTCACGAACCTCAAAATGGAAGGTTTGAAGATCGCCATCGTCAACAAGTGATGTGACAGGAGCGTAAACTATGGGAAACGCCACCGGTATTATTGAAGTGTATGGCTTAGTCGCCGCGTTCGTCGCGTGTGACGCCGGCTGCAAGGCAGCAGACGTCACCGTGGAGCATTTCGACAAGAACAAGCCCGGCAATCCCGATAAACTGACGGTTCCGCTGATTGTGGCCGTCAAGTTCCGCGGAACGGTGGACAACGTCACCGCCGCGGTGGAGGCCGCCGCTGAAGCTGCGAAAGGCGTGTCCGGTGTAGTTACGACTCATATCATGAGCAGTACCGAACCCGACACCGAACCGATGCTTAAGCTAAATGCTTTTGATAAAAACTAATGAAGGAGGATATACGAGATGTCTAACGAAGCACTTGGTATGGTAGAAACCCGCGGCCTCACCGCCGCCATCGAAGCTGCCGATGCGATGGTTAAGGCAGCAGAGGTCGCCCTGATCGGCACCGAGAAAATCGGTTCCGGTTTGGTATCCGTTATGGTACGCGGCGACGTCGGCGCTGTAAAAGCCGCCGTAGAAGCAGGCTCTGCTTCCGCCTCGCAATTGGGCGAGCTGGTTGCCGTGCACGTCATTCCGCGTCCCCACACAGACGTTGAGAAGATCCTTCCGAAGCTTTAAGGAGAGATTCCGAAATGAAGTCTTTAGGACTGGTTGAAGTCTCCAGCGTTACCGCCGGAGTCGATTGCCTGGACATCATGTGCAAATCCGCCAACGTGGAATTTGTCACATGGGAGCGCAAGCTCGGCGGACGTCTTGTGACGATTATCGTGCAGGGTGACATCTCCGCTGTTGCCGCAGCGGTGGAAAACGCCGTTGCGAACGCAATCATTAAACCCTGTGCTCACGCTGTCATTGCCAGCCCCCATGAGGAAACCGTGCGGATGGTCAACCTGAGCGCTGCTCGAATTCAAAAGAAGGCAGGTAACTGAAAAATGGCAGAAAAAGAAAAATTGGTCCCCACCGAGGTGCCCGAGAAGGCGCCCGAAGCAGAACCGGTAAAGGAGGTAAAGAGAATGGCACTGGAAGCATTGGGCATGGTCGAAACCAGAGGTTTGGTGGCCGCCATCGAAGCTGCTGACGCAATGGTCAAAGCTGCGAATGTGACCTTGATCGGTACCGAGAAAATCGGATCCGGCCTTGTGTCCGTTATGGTTCGCGGCGATGTCGGCGCTGTCAAAGCTGCTGTCGAAGCCGGTTCGACGTCCGCGTCTACGCTGGGCGAGTTGGTTGCGACCCATGTAATCCCGAGACCCCACAGCGACGTCGAGAAAATCTTGCCGACGCTGAAATAAGTCTACCCAACAAAAAAACAAGGAGGAAACAACAATGGCACTGGAAGCATTAGGTATGGTCGAAACCAGAGGTTTGGTCGCCGCTATCGAAGCTGCTGACGCAATGGTCAAAGCTGCGAACGTCGTCCTGATCGGTACCGAGAAAATCGGTTCCGGACTCGTGTCCGTCATGGTTCGCGGCGATGTCGGCGCTGTTAAGTCCGCTGTGGAAGCCGGTTCGTCTTCTGCTGCGCGTCTGGGCGAAGTCGTTGCTACGCATGTCATCCCGAGACCCCATGGCGATGTGGAGAAGATCCTGCCCGTACTCAAATAAGAGTGTTTGTATGGTTCATGCGGAGAGAGCATCCGCTCTCTCCGCATTCTCCCCATCCAATTACTAACAAATGAAAAGGTGAGTCACATGATCGTCGGAAAAGTTGTGGGAAGCATCGTTTCCACACGTAAAAACGACAACTTAATCGGCAGCAAATTTATGGTGGTTGAGCCTCTCGCCGATATGGGCGGCAGCTCTTCCGGCATCGTTGCGATCGATAACGTCGGCGCCGGTATCGGTGAATTGGTATTGGTAGCGACCGGCAGCGCAGCCCGCATCGGCTGCAATATGGAACATGCGCCCGTGGATGCCGCCATCGTCGGCATCGTGGACAGCGGTATTGGACTGAAGAATCATGAACATCAATGAACTCAAAGCCCTTCTGCGTGAAGGCGGTGTTGTCGGCGCAGGCGGCGCCGGTTTCCCCTCCTATGCGAAACTGGACGAACGCGCCGACACCCTGATTCTCAATTGCGCAGAATGCGAACCCTTGCTCAAGCTGCACCAGCAACTGCTGGAACGGCATGCGGAGGAAATCCTCAGCGCATTTGATATGATTGCGAAAATAATCGGAGCCTCTTCGGTGATTATCGGTATCAAGGGTCACTACAAACGGACCATTGAAGCCGTGGAACACCACATGCGCTCCTTTGAAAATATGTCGATCTGCCGGTTGCCCGCGGTGTATCCCGCCGGTGACGAGGTGGTCTTGATCTACGAGGCAACGGGACGGGTCGTGCCGCCCGGCGGCATTCCCATCGCGGTGGGCGTGACCGTTTTTAACGTGGAAACCATCCTCAACGTTGCCGGATTACTGAGCGGTCAGCCGGTCACGCACAAGTACGTGACGGTGGCAGGTGAAGTGGCGGCTCCCGCCACCTTCAAGGTGCCGATCGGCACCTCTATCAGCGAACTCATCACGTTGGCCGGTGGCACTACCACTCCTCGTCCTGCATATCTGATGGGCGGCCCGATGATGGGGCGCATCGGCAGCAGCTTGGAACCGGTTACCAAGACCACCAATGCGGTGCTTGTGTTGCCGGACGATCATCTGCTGATCGAGAAAAAGCAAGCCAAACCCTTTGTGGATATGAAACGGGCAATGGCAGCCTGTTGCCAATGCAACTACTGCACCGATCTGTGCCCCCGCCACATGCTGGGTCATCCGATCGAGCCGCACAAATTTATGCTGTACGCATCCAACGGCATCACGAACGATGCCACACCGTATTTGAATTCGTTTTATTGCGTTAGCTGTGGATTGTGCGAGCTGTATTCCTGCGGCCAGGGACTGGCTCCCCGCACCTTGCTTGCCGAGTGCAAAAACGGGTTGCGCAAAAACGGCGTGAAGCCGCCTGTGCCCGTCACCGCGCCGGTCAACCCGGCCCGCAATTACCGCAAAGTCCCGATGGATCGGTTGATGGCGCGGCTTAAGCTCACGAAATACAACGTGGATGCGCCGCTTTCCGATGCGGTTCCCGCACAAAAGGAATTGCGGATCTTGCTTTCCCAACATATTGGTGCCCCCGCCAAGACGGTCGTTGCCGTGGGCGACAAGGTCGTTGCCGGTCAGGTGATCGCCGAAGCGGCGGAAAATGCACTCAGCGTTAACATTCATTCACCGATCAACGCCACCGTTCGCGCGGTGAGCGATACGGTCATCACACTGACGAAGGAGGATGCGATATGAAAAAAGCGATCGGTATGATCGAATATAAAACGGTTTCCTCCGGTATGATGGCCACCGATCGGATGGTCAAGACCGCGGAAGTGGAGGTGCTGGAAGCCAGCACTGTCTGCCCCGGCAAGTACATGGTGCTCATCAGCGGCGAGCTTTCTGCCGTGCGTGCAGCGGTGGATGCTGCTGCCACGCATTATCCCGATGCTCTGATCGACAGCTTTGTGCTGGGTAACCCCCATGAAAGCATTTTCAGTGCGTTGTACGGCTCCACGGATATCGGCGCGCCGAACGCGCTCGGCGTTTTGGAGACCTTTACGGCTGCTGCGGCAATCGTGGCGGCGGACGTGGCCGCCAAAACCGCTCAGGTTGATCTGGTGGAGCTGCGGCTCGCACGAGGCATGTGCGGCAAATCGTATTTGCTGCTCACCGGTGAGATCGCAGCGGTACAAGCTGCAATTGACCGCGCACAAGCGGGGGCCGGCGAAAACGGTATGTATCTTGACAGCGCGATCATTCCCCATCCCGACGAGAAAATGTGGCGCAGCATTCTGTAACATACAGGATGAATCCTAAGTAAAGGAGGTCATGGCGATGCTCGCAATTGAACGGCGAAATGCAATCCTCGCGCAGTTGTCACAAAACGGAAAAGTCATTGTTGCGGATTTGAGCCGTGACTTCGGTGTAACAGAGGAAACCATTCGTCGCGACCTGGAAAAGCTGGACAAAGAAGGTCTGGCAAAGAAAACACACGGCGGTGCTGTGGCAACGCAGACCATGAAAACCGATCTGCCGTTCAGCGTGCGCAAACGTGCCAACGTGGATCGCAAGCAGCGGATCGCCCAAAAGATCGGTGAAATGATCCACGACGGCGATTACATTATGCTGGATGCCAGTTCCACCGCGATCTTCGTTACCAAATATATTAAATCCCGCAAAAACATCACCCTCATCACCAACTCGGTGGAAATCCTGCTGGAGCTCGCCGATAAAGAGGGCTGGAACGTCTTATGCACGGGCGGCGCACTCAAAGAGGGCGCGCTTGCCATGGTGGGCACCACCGCCGAAAAAATGATCCGCGGTTTCCACGTGGACTTGGCAGTGTGCTCCTCCAAAGGCTTGGATATGACGATGGGCGTCACCGATTCCAATGAAAAAGACTCCCAGATCAAACAAGCCATTTTCGCCGCCGCCAACCGCAAGGTACTGGCGATCGACGCCACCAAGTTTGATAAAATCTCCTTTGTGAAAGTATGCGATATCAACGAGGTTGACACCATCGTCACCGACGAAAAGCCGTCGGATCGTTGGGCGGAATACTTGAAAAATAAGGATGTTGAATTGGTTTATTAACGGAAAGGATTGGATCTGCTATGAAAATTCTTGTTATCAACGCCGGTAGTTCCTCGCTCAAATATCAGTTATTCGACATGGATAACGGTGCTGTGCTGGCTAAAGGTAACTGTGAGCGTATCGGCGATACCACCGGTGTCATCACCCACAAACGCCCCGGCAAAGAGGATTACAAAGATACCCCCGTTCTGCCCACGCACGAAGAAGCGTTGGCATTGGTGCTCAAAATGCTGACCGACGCCGAATACGGCGTGATCGGCAGTATCGACGAGATCGATGCGGTGGGTCATCGCGTGGCACACGGCGGTGAGCAATATAAGCAATCCACCCCGATCGACGACGAGGTGATCGCGTACCTCGAAACCATTGTGCCGATCAACCCGCTGCACGGGCCTCCCGCGATCACCGGCATGAAGGCCTGCCGTCGGTTGATGCCGAATACGCCGCAGGTTGGTGTGTTTGACACTTCATTTTATGCGAATATCGAAGATTTCCGCATCATCTATCCCATTCCGTACGAGCTGTACACCGAGCACAAGATTCGCCGCTACGGTTTCCACGGCACCTCGCACCGTTATGTATCGGGTAAGGCAGCCGAAGTGGTGGGCAAGCCGATCGAAGAACTCAAGATCGTCACGTGTCACCTGGGTAACGGTTCTTCCATCACCGCGGTGGACGGCGGTGTTGCCATTGATACCTCGATGGGCTTCACCCCGCAGGAAGGCGTCCCGATGGGCACCCGCAGCGGCACCATTGATCCCACCGTTGTGCCGTATATCATGAAGCTGAAAAACATGACGGCCGACGAAGTGGAAACGCTGCTGAATAAGCAATCCGGTCTGTTGGGTGTCAGCGGTCTTTCCAACGATTGCCGCAATGTGTCCGAGGCAGCGGCTGCGGGCAACTATCGCGCCGGACTTGCCATTCGCATGTTGGCAAACAGCATTAAAAAATACGTTGGCAGCTACATCGCCGAAATGAACGGCATCGATGTGCTGGTCTTCACCGCCGGTATCGGCGAGAACGATGACAACATGCGTCGCTTAGTTTGCGAAAACATGACCTGCTTCGGCATTGCGATCGACGAAGAAAAGAACGCGAACCTCAAAAAAGGTCAACCGGTGGATATTTCTGCCGAGGGATCCCGCGTGCGTGTGTTAGTCATTCCGACGGATGAAGAATACATGATCGCGAAAGACACGATGAAATTCTGCAAGGAGTGATATAAGATGGCAACAACAATTTCGGAAGCTGAGATCCGCCAGGTTGTCAGTCAGGTTTTAAACCGCATGCAAACCACACCCGCGACCTCGTGGGATTCCACCCAATACGGCGGTCGTAAATTGATCGGCATTTACGAGGATATGAACGATGCCATCAAAGCGGCGGAGGCCGGTTACCGCGCAATCCGCGCCATGAGCGTGGAGGAGCGCGAAAAGATCATCACCGAGATCCGCAAACGCACCCGCGAAGAAGCCGGCATCATGGCAGAGCTCGGTGTGGCGGAAACCGGTATGGGCCGTGTGGATCACAAACGCGCCAAGCACTTGCTGGTGGCGGATAAGACCCCCGGCACCGAAGATATCGTGTCCAACGCGAAGACCGGCGATAACGGTCTGACGCTCATCGAGATGGCACCGTTTGGTGTGGTGGGTGCGATCACCCCCAGCACCAACCCCAGCGAAACGGTGATCTGCAACAGCATTGGCATGATCGCGGCAGGCAACGGTGTGGTGTTCAACCCCCACCCCAACGCCATTGCCACCTCCAACTATGCGGTGGACCTTATCAACCGCGCCTGCAAAGCGGCTGGCGGCCCCGACGTGCTCGTGTGCTCCATGGTAAAACCCACCATGGAATCCGCTGCGGTGATGCAATCGCATCCTTCGATCCGCTTGCTGGTTTGCACCGGCGGTCCCGGTGTGGTGCGTGCGGTGCTGTCGTCCGGCAAAAAAGCGATCGGCGCCGGTGCGGGTAACCCGCCCGTTATCGTGGACGATACCGCTGATATTGCGAAAGCCGGCAAGGACATCATCGACGGTTGCACGTTTGACAACAACCTGCCCTGCATTGCCGAAAAAGAAGTGTTCGCGTTCCGCAACATTGCGGATGAGCTGATTTCGGTCATGCTGCGCAACGGTGCGTATCAGATCAACGCCAACCAGGCGAAGCAGCTGGCAGACATTGTGCTGGTGAACAAGACCGATAAGAACGGCAAGACGAAAACCATTGTCAACCGCGACTGCGTGGGCCGCGATGCCGACGTGCTGCTGGCCAAGATCGGCATTAACGTGAGCAAGGATATTCGTTGCATCATCTGCGAAGCCGATTTCGATCATCCTTTCGTGCAGCACGAGCTGATGATGCCCATTCTACCCATCGTGCGGGTGGACAACATCGACGAAGCAATCGAGCTCGCCTGCAAAGCGGAGCATGGCAATCGCCACACCGCTCACATGCATTCCAAAAATATCGATCATCTGTCCCGTTTCGCCAAAGCGGTGGAAACCACCATTTTTGTGAAAAATGCGCCGTCGTACGCCGGTATCGGTTTTGGCGGCGAGGGACATACTACCTTCACCATTGCCGGTCCCACCGGCGAGGGTATCACCTCGGCACGCAGCTTTACGCGTCAGCGCCGCTGCGTGATGGCAGACAGCTTCCGCATTATCTAAAAAGGAGTCGTTACTATGGCATACGATGCATCGTTGGTTTCCGAGATTGTCAGCCGCGTGATCGCGGAGGTCGGCACAGCGCCTAAAGCGGATAATACCGTGCCGGTTGGCGTATCCAACCGTCACATTCATCTTTCCAAAGAACACGTGGAGATCTTGTTCGGTCAAGGTTACGAGCTGACCCCGTTGAAGGATCTGTCGCAGCCCGGTCAATACGCGTGCAAAGAGGTTCTCACCATTGTAGGGCCCGCCATGCGTCCGATCGAAAACGTGCGTGTGCTGGGTCCCGTGCGCAAAGCGTCGCAGGTGGAAATTTCCCGCACCGATTCGTTTGTGCTGAAGGTCAAGCCGCCGGTGCGTGAATCGGGAGATATTGCCGGATCGGCACCCGTTACCATCATTGGCCCGAAAGGTGTTGTTACGCTGAAGGAAGGCTGCATCATCGCCAACCGTCACATTCACATGAGTGAAGAGGACGGCAGAGCCTTCGGCGTAAAGGACGGCGAGTACGTCACCGTAAACGTGGATGGCGAACGCCGCACCACATTTTATGACGTGCAGGTGCGCGTCAACAAAGCGTTTCGCTTGGAAATGCACGTGGATACCGATGATGCGAATGCCGCCGGTATCGGCAACGGCTTCAAAGTGAAAGTGGTAAAATAAAAAATTATAACACAAGCGCCCGCCGTCTTAAGTCGGAGGCCAAGCGGT
>JAZQIV010000061.1:0-4389 GCA_045541305.1 Acutalibacteraceae bacterium
GAACACAACCTTAGTATATTGGAAGATAGAGAACAAAATACTAATTACTACAGTACTTTTTTTCCTACAACAAAAAGCGCGGTGTGCATTTGCCCACCGCGCTTTTTTACGTATTGTTTTGTTTTCGCTTTATGCTCTGCCAGCTGAAAAAGCCGTACAGATCGTTTGCCAAAAATGCCGCGAAGCACACCACCACCGATACGTAGCGCGCATCGGTAAGGCTTGCCAGCACCCACAACACGATCAGCACCACGTCGTTGGCAGCGTATGCCAACGCGAAATACGGGCTGCGGCGAAACGTGAGATACGCCGCCGCAAAGCTGGTGGTAACGGACACCGTGCCGGGGAGAAGATTGGCCGTGTGATAATACGCCAAAATATGGTAAAACACAACGGTGACCGCAGCGGTTGCAAGCATCAGGTACACCCATTCGGTTGTGCGAATGGTATTGACCTGTACCTCGGCGCGGTTCCCGTTATACGGGTGGCGCAGCCAGGAAACCAGCGCGAACACCGCCATCGGCATGGTCATGCCGAGGTAGGTGATCATTTCCCCATAATAAGCAAAGGAAAAGGAAATGATGCCATACAGCAAGCTGAAAACGATCATCAAAAGCTGGCCAAACGGGTTGCCTTTGGCGTTAAAGATCAGCGAGGTGACCCCCACCAAGGATGCCGTCAGCGTGAGGTAATGTGCGCGGTCAAATAAAAGAAAAGACAACAAAACGAGCACAACCGACCCGCTCCACAGCGCGATCTCTGTCGCTGAAAAATACCGTTGTTTCAACGCAATACCTCCTCTTGCAAAAAAGCATCCGCATGCACGTCTTCTAAGACCTAACGACGTGCAAACGAATGCTTTTTTGAACATTCTACTACTCGGTAGCAGTTTTTATACGTATTTTTTTATTGTGCCCTGCGGCGCTGCGGTGAAATGTGTTACAGCGCGCGGATAGATTCCACCGGTTTTTTCTTGGCGGCGTTGTGCACCGGCAAGAAGGTGGCGGCGAGAACGGTGAGCAGCGCAGCCGCGATCAGCACGGCAAACGACAGCGCGCCAAACACAAACAGCGACGCGCCGAGCTCGGCGGCGAGCCACGTGTTGAGCAGGCTGCACACCAACACGCTGGCAACGGTGGACAGCGCCACGCACAGAATGGCGATGACCATGGATTCCGAGAAGAAGATCTTGAACACGTCGGCACTGCGGGCACCGACGGCGCGCAGGATACCGATCTCTTTCTTCTTTTGGCTGATGGAAACCGTGATGAAGTTGGAGAACAGCAGGATGGCAAACACAGCCATAACCAGCGCCACGTACAAGAAAACGTTAGACAGCTGCTTGACCATTTCGTCCACCATGCGCAGGTTGTTGACGAAGTTGCCGCTCAGGCGCACGCGGCTGGCGTCTTCGCGCCAGTCGGCATCGTCGTAGATCTCCCAATAGGTATTGACGGTTTCTTCGGAATATGCAAACGGCAGGTATACCTTGGAATAGATCGCATCGGCACTTTGCTGATAGTCGGTTTCGGTGACGCTGTAATAATCCACCGTGACGCGCTGTTCTTCCCACAAACGGTCGAAGGTGGCATCCGACAGACCGAGTTCAGAGTATCCCGTGTTGCCGGTTTGTGCATACACACCGACAACGGACAGTTCCTGCAGATCACCGAACGCGGTGTTGTTATACGGATCGAACAGCTTGACGCCGTATTGAAGCGAGATACCGTCGCGCTTGACAGCGGTAATCAGCTGGGTGATCGCATCCTGCATTTCTTTTGCCGTATAGGCGATAAATTCGTCCTCTTTGGTTTCTTCGTTGTGCCGGTACACGCCGCCCTGGCGCACCCGATTGGCAAGCTCGGCAGACGCATAGTATTTTTCCGCCGCCGTATAGTCTTCACCGACCGATTCCGCTTTGGCATAATAGGCGGAGGATACCGCATCGGCAAACGCCGCGGAGGACAAGATGACCTCGTTATCGGTGGGGGTAGTTTTGCCCGCGGTAATCGGTATCAAGGTGTGCTCCGCAGCGAGCGACGACCATTTGAGATACCGCGCGTTGCTCCATTCGGGGAACGCATACTCCCCTTTGATTTTGAGGGCGGCGCAAACGTTGGTGTAGTTTTCAATTCCGTCCACATATTCTTCGTATTCCGAGGCGAGCTTTGCCAAACGATCTTCCGTAACAAACGTAAGGAAATACAAGCCGTCGCCCAAAAACGACTGGTATTCGCTGAGCAGGGATACGTTGGGTTCCTCGGTTCCCTCCTTGAGGATGTCAAATTGAGGCGGGATGGCACCGCAATCGAGAATACCGGTGACCTTGTATGCAAAGCCGTTGATCTGCAGCTTTTTACCGATGATGGCCTGCGGTTCGCTGAGCTCCAGCAGGCTGCCGGTGCTGTCGTAGGCCTTGCAGGCGTGCAGCATATCCGCAGCATACGACGAGAGCACGATCTCATCGTTTTGGGTGGGATAGGCACCGTTGATCTTGCTGCGCAGGGTGTTGCTTTCCGGCAGCACCGCAAAGCCCGCAACCGTGTTCACCCAATACGGGGAATCCGCCTGACGCAGGTTGAACGCGCTTGTCAGCTGCAACGCGCCAAAGGCATCCGGGCTGAGCGTGGAGGCGAAGTTTTGAATTTCGGCGTTGTTGAAGCGTGCCGAATAATAGCCCTCGTATTCGTATTCCTTTTTGCCGTTTTGGTAGCCGATGGTGAGCGTTTTGTAGTCTTTTTCGAGCTGCATCACGGAGGTTTCGGTGTCCTGCATGGTTTGCACGAACGTGGCGTGGCTATCGTAGAAATTCAAGGTGGAAAGCAGGCCGAACAGCGTGAATGCGATGGTGCACAGCAGCACCGTGAAGCACAAGCGAATCGGTTTGCTGCGCAAGCCGGATACACCGATTTTGATGGCATGCTTGAGCGGGAGCTTGGAGCGAATAAAGCGGTTGTCCTGCTCGCCGTACTGCTTGAGCGTCGGCTCGGCAGTGGCACAGAACACTTCCTTGGAGCCGTCCTCGCCGATGCGGTTGACGGTTTTAAAATTGCGCACGTCCTGCTCGTTGCTCGCGATGATGACGTTATCATCCGATTGCTTTAAAAATGCTTTGATCTCCTCGAAATCCGCTTCGGTCAAATCGCGGCCGCGCTTGATGCACAGCACATCCCCCACCGTGTTTACGTTGGCGGTGATCTGCCGCTGCTCTTCTTTGGTTTTGCTGACGTCGGAAATGACCTTGCCGTCTTTGAGTTCAATGATACGGTCGGCGTATTGCTCGGCAAAATCGCGATCGTGCGATACCACGATCACCAATTTATCGCGCGATAATTTTTTTAAGGTGTCCAACACCTGCTTGCCGGTGTTGGAATCCAGCGCACCCGTGGGCTCATCCGCCATGATGATCTCGGGAGATTTCACCAGCGCACGGGCAATGGCGACGCGCTGCTTTTGACCGCCCGACAGCGTGTTGGGCTTGCGCTTGGCAAAGCTTTGCAGCTCCACCTCCTCCAGCAGGGCGTGGATGGCCGTTTTATCCTTCGGCTTGCCCTGCAATTCCAGCGCGAGCGCGATGTTATCCTCCACCGAAAATTCGTTGAGAATGTTGTATTCTTGGAAAATGAAGCCGATGAAGGTGTTGCGATAGCTGTCGAAATCGCTTTGTGTGAAATCCTTGCTGCTGCGCCCTTTGACGATGATCTCACCCTCGCTGGGTGAATCCAGGCCGCCGCATACATTCAGCAGGGTGGATTTACCGCTGCCCGATTTACCCAGCAGAAAGATCATGCCGGTTTCGGGAAACCGCAACGAAACGCCGTCCAGTGCGTTTACGTCGGTGCTGTTTTTGCTTTTGTAGACTTTTTTTAGGTTTTTGACTTCTAACACAAAATCCCCTCCTGCTGTGATAGGTATAGTTTGAGTATACCATACGAGCAAAAAGACCGCAACACTTTTTCGCCCTTATCACAGGAAAAAGCCACCGCGATGCGGTGGCTTTTGTGGTGTTACGGATGGAGGGTTCGAAGCAGGGCTTCGGCGCAGCGGATACCGTCCACCGCTGCGGAGGTGATGCCGCCCGCGTAGCCGGCACCCTCGCCGCACGGGAACAGACCGCCGACCGAGCCTTCGCAGGAATCGCCGCGCAGGATCCGCACGGGAGAAGAGCTGCGGGCTTCCACGCCCGTGAGCACGGCATCGGCGCGGTCGAAGCCCGCAATCTGCCGTCCAAAGCGCGGCAGGGCTGCACGCAGCGAATCCGTGACGAACGACGGCAGGCATGCGCGCAGATCGCACAGCGTGACACCGGGGCGATAGGACGGCTGCACATCACCCAGGACGGTGCTGCTTTTACGGCTTTGAAAATCACAAGTCGGATCGTAGCCATGT
>JAZQIV010000062.1:0-6792 GCA_045541305.1 Acutalibacteraceae bacterium
CGAGTGTGGTGTATGGAATAATTTATTGGGTTACAACATTGTTCTAATATAAAAATGCGGCACTAATTTAGTGCCGCATTTTGCTATTTATTAAATGATCTTTCTTCATACCAAGCGGGTTTTCTAAACTCGTCCCACTCAATTGTGGAAGAATCAAATAAGAATTGCACTTGAAACCATGGCTCATCGCCCGCACCGTCAAAATAATGATTTCCGTTTTCAAGGGTTCCAAACTCAAAGATTGTTGCACCATGTAGTAATTCATTTATTGCTTTTTCTTTTGCTGTTTCTCCCTCGAAAATAACCTGAGGTTTATTGGTGTAGTAATTACCATTTTCGTCTTGCTTCCATCCGCCTCTGCCGGGTTCAAATGAAATAATTTTAAAATTGCTAAAAGTGATTTGTGCAATCTCTATTTCCATATCGGTATTATAGGGGTTTTGTTCAGTGCCTTTATGGATATTCAAGTATCGAACAGAAATAGTTAATGTATTGTCTTTGATGCTTTCCAACTTAAAACAAGTATCGTGAAATTCGAAATCCGAAAAGATATTTGTTGAAGTATATTTCATATGCCACACCTCATTTCATTTAATTATACCACACCGACGTTTTATTGTAAATATTATTGCAAAATGACTGTGTCCTATATTGACAGCAGCAGAGGGCTTTGTCCTTGGCATGGCGGCGAAAATGTTTTCCATCGCCGGCCCTGTAATTGTATACGGCACGGTGGCGAGTGTGGTATATGGGTTTATTTATTGGATCGCAATGTTGTTTTAATTGTAGGGGAGGCGTTTCGCCTCCCGCGGGACGGGAAACCCGTCCCCTACGAGAAAAGGCTTGACCATTCGGTCAAGCCGTTCTTGATCGCTTTATAACAACACTTCGGCGTTGGTGCCGTAAAAAATATCGTCGTGGCCGCTGATGAGCTTGAAAAATTCCTCCAGCCGCACCCAGTTTTCAGACGCATAATCCATTTCGAACGCGTGCCCCCACACGTAGAAAATCTGCGGGGTGTCGGGCTGCATTGCCAAAAAATTCTCCCCCAGCGCCATCATCTCATCAAAATGCAGATGAAACACGGTGGGGTTGAACTGATACAAATTCTCCTGCTTATCAAACGTGCCCGTACACGCAACGGTGCGGCTGTACTGCACCCCCGTGCGCTCGCGCAGCAGCGAGGCCACGCGCGCATCGTTGGGGCCGTTCGGATACGCCATGCCGATCACCTCATACCCGCACAGCTCCGATAACGCCAAGCGATCCTCTTCCACCTGACGGATCACTTCCGTATCGGGCAACTCCGTTAAGGTGGGGTGGGTGAGCGAATGCACCGCGACCTCGTGCCCCTCATACACCGCTTTCACGTCCGAGGGGTGCAGCTTGTAATGCGCAATGGTGCCCTGCGGCCGCCGCAAAATGCCGCGATTGCCGAGTAGCCCCGAATTGAGATTGAACGTGCATTTGAGCCCGTATCGGTTCATCAGCTCGATCAACCGAATATCCTGCGTGGTGCCGTCATCGTAACTGAACGTGACGGCTTTTTTCTTGTCTTGTTCACAAAAGCGCATGCCTGCATCCCTCCACGTGGCATTTTTTACATTGTATCATGTCTTTGACGTATTAGCAACTGTATAAACGTTCGCTTTTTGCGCATACCAAACACGAAAAACAAGAGGAGGATGCGCTATGCCGGAACGGAAAGGACAGTATACCATCGGGTTGTCGGGACGGCCGACGGTGCAGGGCTATGCAGCGGCGGTTGGCAAAAAAGAGGGAGAAGGACCGCTGGGTGCGGGATTTGATTTGGTGTTTACCGATACCAAGCTGGGCGAAAAAACCTGGGAAAAGGCCGAAAGCCGCCTGCAACGCGAAGCGCTGGGCAAGGCGTTGGATAAAGCGGGCTTTTCGCCGTCGCAGGTGGACGTGCTGTTTTCGGGCGATCTGCTGAATCAAAACATCGCCTCCACGTTCGGCCTGCGCGATTCGCAGATCCCGCTTGTTAACCAGTTCGGCGCCTGCTCCACCATGGCGCAAACGCTCGCCATGGCGTCCATTTTTGTGGACAGCGGCGCCGCCGACGTGGCGGCGGCAGTCACCTCCTCGCATTTTTGCACCGCGGAACGACAGTTTCGGTTTCCGCTGGAATACGGCGGGCAACGCCCCTCCACCTCGCAATGGACCGCCACCGCGGCAGGTGCCGTGGTAGTGGGGCTCGGCGGGGGACGGGTGCACATTGCCGACGTGTGCCTCGGCCGCATTGTGGATATGGGCATTATGGATATGAACAACATGGGTGCCGCCATGGCACCCGCCGCAGCGGATACCCTGCTGCGTTTTTTTGCCGATACCGATACCGCCCCCTCGGATTACGATTGCATCGCCACAGGTGATTTAGGGGCGGAGGGGAGTGCCCTGTGCAAAACCCTGACCGCCCGCGAGGGTGTGCGCCTTGGCGAAGAATACACCGATTGCGGGTTGCTGCTGTACGACCGCCAAAAGCAGGACGTGCACGCCGGCGGCAGCGGCTGCGGCTGCTCGGCATCGGTGCTGTGCTCGCACATTTTGGGCAAGCTGGAACGTGGCGCATGGCACAACGTGTTGTTCATCGCCACCGGCGCCATGATGTCGCCCACCTCCTCGCAGCAGGGCGAATCCATCCCCGGCATCGCCCACCTGATCCATTTCGTCCGCACCTGAAAAAACCACCGAGGAGTAACGGCGGGCCGGGGGGGTGGTTTTTCTTGTGCGTTTTTCACAAACTCACCAAAAAGAATTTGAAAAATTTCACTTTTTGTGTTGACTTTTCCAATGCGTTTCCGTATAATAAAAGCGATTGATAACGAGCGTTTAGAAATGGTAATTCTCTCTTTTTTTGAGAGGATAGCTTTTTTGCGCCTGTTTTTTTACAGATAATTATCAAGTCTTGATAAATTAGTGCGCGGCGAACTTGCCGTGCGAAGGAGGGCGTGTAATGGATGCTAAGAACAGCTTGCGATGTCTGTTGGCAGCCACTGCGGCAGCGGTGTGTTTGACCGGATGCACCTCACCCGAGCCACCGCCGGCCGAGAGCACGACAACAACCACCGCAACCACAACGATTACAACGACGGAGGGGCAATCGGTGAGCAAGACGGAGAGCATCACAACCACAACCGCAACGACAACCGTTGCCTCCTCAACCGCTTCGCAGGGAACAACCGCGGGGACGACCGGCACGGCGCCTGCCGAAAGCTTCCAATCCATTGCGGCGAACGATGCCCGCGTGGCGTATCTGAGCCGTGCGAACCCGCTGATTCATTCCACCATATTGGAGTGGTCGGGTTCGGGATTTGAACTGGCGGTGCGCGGCGGCACGGTCAAGGCAAATTTGTCGGGCCCCACCACCAACCGCGATGCCGCGGTATGGATGGCGGTGTACGTGGACGGTAAACGCACACAAAAGATCGCCTTAAAAGAAGGCGTGGAAGAATGGTACACGTTGGCGGCGAATCTGCCAACCGATAAAGTCACCACGATCCGTGTGGTAAAACTCAGCGAGGCAAGCTGGGGACAGGCTGTGCTGCAGGGAATCAAGGTCAGCGGCGAGCTGCTCAAGCCCACCTTGCCGGATAGACGGATTTTGTGGATCGGTGATTCCATCACCTGCGGTTTCGGTGTGTTGGGCAAAAAATCCACCGAACCGTTCAGCACCCGCACACAGGACGTCACGTTAACGTACGGCTGGTTGCTGTCGGATGCGTTTGGCGCCCAGCGTCACATCGTTTCGGTGAGCGGGTACGGTGTCGCCACCGCGAACACGGGCAGCACCACCGATGGCTTGATCCCCAAAATCTATCCGCAAATCGGCTTGCAAAACACCGCCAAATGGGATCACGAGAAGTACCAACCGGACTTGATCGTTGTAAACCTCGGCACCAACGACGTATACGGCGGCACCGATGCCGCCACGCTGCGCGGCGGCGTGCGTTCTTTCCTCACACAGCTGCGCGCGGCACACCCGTCGGCGACCATCGTGTGGGTATACGGCCTGATGCGGGATGATTTTTCGCAGGATATACAAGCCGAGGTGGAAGCGTTTGCAAAAACCGATCCCGCGGTGCATTTCCTGCCTGCCGCGATTGCTAAAGGCAGCGCGGAGATCGGTTCCATGGATCACCCGAGCGACGATGCACACGCGCGCCTGGCCAAAACCTTGCAACCGCAATTACGTTCCATCATGGGATGGTAACCGTATATAAAAAGGAACAAAAAAGAGAAATACACGGGAGGGGATAGACGGTTCGGCTTTATGTGATGGCATTCAACAACGACGACGAAATAAGGAGGAATACACAAAATGAGAAGCAAATGGTTACAGCTGCTGGGGTTGACACTGGTCTTGTGCGTGCTGTTGTGCGGCTTTGCGGGTTGCAGTAAACCTGCCGACGGCGATGACGCCACGACCACCACAACCACGACAACGGCGGATCCGACGCAATACGGATTCTACGATGCGGACGGCAACTACTACCCCTATTTCGATGAAGACAGCGACTATGTCTGGGATGGCTTTAAGGATGCCGAGGGCAACGTCTTCTACTTCTTCGATGAAAATGAGGACGGCACACCCGACGGTTACACCGATGCCGAAGGCAACCGCAGCTATTACGACGGTTCCGGCGACAGCGAGGCGGTAAAACCGGTGGTTCCGCAAAACACGACCACCAAGCCGAGCTCCGGCAACGGCACGACCGCGGGAGGCAAAAACACCACGGTGACGACCGGCAAGAACACCACCACTACCGCCGGCAAACAGAACCTGTCCAGCAAAGAGCTGTACAAGGCTGTGCGCGGTACCACGGTGAAGGTCCAATACGCCGGCGAAGTCACCGCGATCGAAAAGAAAAAGATCAAAGCCTTTGAGCTGGGATACGGTTGCAAAGTCGAAACCAGCGTGATGGCGTGGAACGACTTCAAAAACCAGTTCCTCGCAATGGTGGCGGCGGGCACCGTGCCGGATACTGTGGGTATCCCGGACGAAACCTATCTGAAATGGGTCACCAAAGGCCTGCTGCAGCCCGTGGATGATTATGTGAACATCAGCGATCCGGTTTGGTCGAAAGAGATTTGGGATGCGTTCTCCTGGAAAGGCAAGCACTACGGTATCGGCGGCGGAAACGGCGTCACGCCCATGTTCTGCATTTACAACGCATCGCTCTTCAAAGCCAAGGGTGTCAAAACACCGATGGAATATTACAAAGAAGGCAACTGGAACTTCGATACCTTCAAAAAGACGGCGATCGCCATGACCTACGGCGACGTGGTCGGCGCATCGGTCAGTTGGCGTTACCTGTTGCACCTGTGCAACGGCAACACGGCGGTTAACGTGGATAACGCGAAAGGTGTTGTTACCAATGCGTTGACCGAAAAATCCGCCATCACCGCCACCGAACTGCTGGTGGACCTCAAACGCGGCGGCTACGCTACGTTTGAAGCACCGTTTGATCTGTTCGGCAATGCGCAGTTAGCCATGGTGCTGGAACGCCCGTGGAACATCATCGGTCAGTTTGACCTGCGCAACACCACGCTGAAAAACGCCGAGATCGAAATCGCACCGCTGCCGAAAGGTCCCGATGCGAAGAAGGAGTATTCGATCAACATCATGAACGCCAACGGCGTTCCCACCAAAGCGCAAAACCCGCTGGGTGCCTGTGCGTGGTACTATTTCGGTGTTGAGTATCAAAAGAGCCACGCCAACGATGCGGATATCGTTGCCAACCGCCGTTTGACCTACACGGATGAGCAGTACAAATTTACGCAGGATTACGTGAAGAACCATCCGTCGATCAACACCTTCGTGTACGGTGTCGGCAACTGGTACTCCGATGACTGGGGCTACTGGGCCAGCATGATCCTGGACGGCTTGTCCGTGCAGGCGGCAAACGACAAGTTCAAGGGTGAGTTCCAAGCAATGATCAACACCCTGGGCAACGGTTGAGTCACCAAACAGCGGATGCTGTTAAATAAATAAATTGGAGGGTAAACCATGAAAGCAAAGCGTTTATTGACACTTTCCTTGTCGCTGGTGCTTGTGCTGACACTCATGCTGCCGTGCTTCACGGGCATGATCGGTTCAGCAGCTTCGAACTTCCCGCACGGTACGGTTCTTGTGGATTTCGAAAACGACACAGCCAACATGGAAGGCGAAAGCAAAACCTTCACCTTGTCCACCGATAACGCTTCGACCGGTTCCAAGAGTGTGCAGATCTCGGCAGATAGCGCACTTCAGTATTCCCGCGTGAAATTCACGCTCGGTACCGGCCTTGGCGCTGCGGGCTCCGCCGTACTCAATACGAAGTACGTCGGTTTCCACGTCAAAGCGCCCAAAGGCGGCACGGCCGGCGGCGAAAACACGGTTCTCATCCAGGATCTGGAGATCTCGGGTCAGAACTGGTGGCAGCACGTGAACAACGCGAAGTACTGGATGATGGCGGACGGCGCCAGCACCTGGACCGAAGGCACCATGCAGGGCTCCGGTGTGGTGGTTCCGGGCGAATTCAGCGGTTACGTGTTGTTTGACATCAACAACTTCAAACAAAACCGCACGACCGAGGGTACCCACGCCGATAAATTCTCGGCACAGTATCCGAACTTCCTGCAATTCTTTCTGAACCCCATCGGCGGCACGTACGGCTCTATGTATCTGGATTCCGTGTTCTACAGCACGGCAGATCTGATCGCACAGCCCAAACCGTTCCCGCTGGACGGCACGGTCCTCGTAGACTTCGAAGAAGATAACGCCAACGT
>JAZQIV010000063.1:0-20685 GCA_045541305.1 Acutalibacteraceae bacterium
GTCCCTTTATAAAAAAACGCCCCCCCCACGGGGGGTGCGCGACTCTTTTACGGATAGATCAGTCAAGATAACGGCAGGCGGCCATGGCGGCAATGGCGCCGTCCGATGCGGCGGTGACGACTTGGCGGATGTTTTTTTGGCGGCAATCACCCGCTACGAACACGCCGTCCACGTCGCCGAGGCAACGGTCGTCGGCAGCAAAATAGCCACGCTCATCCAGGGCGGCGAGATCGGCGAACGCACCGTTTTCGGGCACCAGACCGACGGCCAAAAAGGCACCGTCCACAGGGATGGTTTTGGCTTCGCCGGTTTCCTCACTTTTGACGGTAAGGCCGGTGAGCGTGCCGTTTTCCTGCACGTAGCCGGTGACGAGCGTGCTGAACAGCACCTCGACGTTTTCCTTTTTGAGCAGCGCTTCGGCGAGTTTTGCTTCGCCCGTGAAAGTGGGCAGGTTTTGCACCACCGTGACCTTGCGGCACACTTCGGACAACAAAAGCGCTTCCTGCAATGCGGAGTTGCCGCCACCGATCATGGCGGTATCCTGACCGGCGTAAAACGCGCCGTCGCACACGGCACAAAACGAAATACCGTTGCCAATGAGATCTTGTTCGCCGGGAAGCCCTAACATGCGGTGCTTGACACCTACCGCAAAAATGACGGCTTTGCTTTGATATGCGCCGCCCTCTTCGGTGGTGACGGTGAACACGCCATCCTGCTTTTGCACACCGACAACGGTTTCGATCTCGGCATCCGCACCCAGCGACAAGGCTTGATCGGTAAGCTTTTCAGCGAATTCGCTGCCGCCGATCACCGAAAAGCCGGGGATGTTTTCCACTTTGGGAGAAAACGCGATCTGACCGCCGAAGCCGCCTTTTTCGATCACCAGCACGGTTTTGCCGGCGCGCAGGGCGTAGATGGCGGCGGTGAGTCCGGCGGGGCCGCCGCCGACTACGATAATATCATACATATTGGCACATCCTTCGTGAAGAAAGGGTCGGGCGTTGCCCGACCCTTTCGGTTTTTTGCAAGTGATTACAGAGTGGCGAGATATTGTTTGATCTCGGGGACGCTGTAATAGGTCTTGAAATTGTCGCCGTCGGTGATGACCAGCGTGGGAGCACCTTTGATATTGTACTGACGGCACACATCCACGTGCTCTTCCGCAATGATCTTCTCATACGCGACACCTGCTTTTTGGAGCAGCTGCTCGGCAACCTTGCAGTTGGGGCAGGTCACGCGGGAAACGAGAATGGCTTTGGCGTTGGCAGCTTCCACGGCGGGAGCCTCCTCGCAAGCACAGTCGCAAGCTTCGGTGGGCGCTTTCTCGCGCAAAACCGAGTTCTCGATGTTGTACACCTTGCGATCCTTGTACTCCTGCGCCTTACCGTCGTTCCAGTTTTTGACCGGGCGATAGTAACCGGTGATACGGCTGTACACTTCGGTTTCCTTGCCGCACAACGGGCATTTGTACAGTTCACCGCTCAGATAACCGTGATCCGCGCAGACCGAATAGGTCGGGGACATGGTGTAGTACGGCAGCTTGTGGTTTTCCGCGATCTTGCGAACCAGATCGGCGGCCGCTTTCCAATCCGGCAATTTTTCGCCCAGGAAGGCGTGGGACACCGTGCCGGAGGTGTAGCGGGTCTGCAATTCGTCCTGAATCTCCAAGGCGGAGAAGATGTCCTCGGTGTAGCCGACGGGCAGGTGGGACGAGTTGGTGTAGTACGGGGTACCGTTCTCGTTGGCGGTGATGATATCCGGGTATTTGCTCTTATCATGCTTCGCAAAACGATAGGTGGTGGATTCCGCCGGAGTGGCTTCCAGGTTGTACAGGTCGCCGTAAGCTTCCTGGTAGTCGGACAGACGCTCACGCATGTGGTCGAGAACTTCTTTGGCGAAATTCTGAACTTTCGCATCGGTGAGGTCTGCGCGCAGCCATTTCGCGTTGAGGCCCACTTCGTTCATACCGATCAAGCCGATGGTGGAGAAGTGGTTTGCAAACGTGCCGAGGTAGCGCTTGGTGTACGGATACAGGCCGTTTTCCATGAGCTGGGTGATAACGGTACGTTTGGTTTTGAGAGAACGGGCGGAGATATCCATCAATTTATCCAAGCGGGCGTAGAAATCTGCTTCGTCGGATGCCAGGTACGCAATGCGCGGCAGGTTGATGGTGACAACGCCGATGGAACCGGTGGATTCGCCGGAGCCGAAGAAACCGCCGGATTTCTTGCGCAGCTCGCGCAGATCCAGACGCAGACGGCAGCACATGCTGCGCACGTCAGACGGCTCCATATCGGAGTTGATGTAGTTGGAGAAGTAGGGCGTACCGTATTTCGCGGTCATTTCAAACAACAGCTTGTTGTTCTCGGTTTCGCTCCAGTCGAAATCGCGGGTGATGGAATACGTCGGGATGGGATACTGGAAGCCACGGCCGTTGGCATCGCCTTCGATCATGATCTCGATGAACGCTTTGTTCACCATATCCATTTCCTTTTTGCAATCGCCATAGGTGAAATCCATCTCCTTGCCGCCGACGATCGCGGGCAGATCTTTCAAGTCCGCCGGCACGGTCCAGTCGAGCGTGATGTTGGAGAAGGGTGCCTGCGTGCCCCAACGCGACGGGGTGTTCACACCGTACACGAAGGATTGGATGCACTGCTTGACTTCCTTTTGCGAAAGGTTATCCACCTTCACGAACGGCGCCAAATACGTATCGAACGAGGAGAACGCCTGTGCGCCCGCCCATTCGTTTTGCATGATGCCCAGGAAGTTGACCATCTGGTTGCACAGCGTGGACAAGTGGCTCGCGGGGGACGAGGTGATCTTGCCCGGCACGCCGCCGAGGCCTTCCTGAATGAGCTGCTTCAAGCTCCAGCCGGCGCAATAACCGGTGGGCATGGACAGATCGTGCAGGTGGATCGCTGCGCTGCGATGTGCTTCCGCGATCTCCTCGTCGTAAATTTCGGACAGCCAGTAGTTCGCGGTGATCGCGCCCGAGTTGGACAGGATCAAGCCGCCGACCGAATACGTGACGGTGGAGTTTTCCTTCACGCGCCAGTCGTTGATCTTCAAATAGTTGTCCACCAGATCCTTGTAGTTGAGTAAGGCCGAGTTGACGTTGCGGATCTTCTCACGCTGTTTACGGTACAAGATATAGGCTTTTGCCACATCGGCGTAACCGGCATCGGACAGCACCTGCTCCACGCAGTCCTGAATGTCCTCCACCGTGATTACACCGTCTTTAATTTTGGGTTCAAATGCCGAGGTCACCTGCAAAGCCAGCATGTTGATGACGGTGGGGTGATAGTTCTTTTCCAGCGCATCAAAGGCTTTGGTCATGGCGGAACTGATCTTCGCAATGTCGAAATCCACGGTTCCGCCGTCACGTTTTAATACCTGATACATACCGAATCCTCCTCTTTATATAAACTTTATTTTTATTGATATGTAGCCCGAAAGGGCGAGCATCCCTACTATACCACATCTTGTGGCGAATGTCAATATATTGGGCAAAATATTTTTATAAAACCACAAGATATTGTGTTCCGGTTATGATCCGCGAATGGCGGCGTTTTCCACAAACGGGGCGATGCGATCGCGCAGCGCCTGCAGCTGAGCCTCCGATGGGGCGTGCAGGCCGCTTTGCAGCACCGAATCCCGGTCCACAAAGGCTTGCAGGAAAAAGTGAGCGGCCTTGTGTGTGGGGTCCAGGCGGGTAAGCCAGTGGCCGATCTCTTCCAAATCCGTTTCGGTGTGCAGCTCCTCCACCACGGTGGTGCGCAGCTCGTACGGCACGTTGCCGGCCAGCAAAAAGATAAGGCTTTCCTCCACCGATGTGGCATCAAAGGTGGGGACACCCACGGTTTCGGCATACCGGGCGGGGGCATTTTTGACGTCCATTGCCACGTAGTCCAGCAGCTGATCCTCAACCAGGGCTTTGAGTACCGCAGGACGGCTGCCGTTGGTATCCAGCTTCACCGCATAACCGAGATTTTTGATCGCGCGGATGAGGGCAGGCAGATCCGGCTGCAGGGTAGGCTCGCCGCCGGTGATGCACACCGCATCCAACAGGCCTTTGCGTTTTTGCAAAAAGGCGAGCAGGTCATCGACCGAAAGGGTATCGGCGGCGGCGCCACCCAGCAGATCGCTGTTGTGGCAGAACGGGCAACGGAAGTTGCAGCCCTGCAAAAACACCGTGCAGGCAACCTTGCCCGGATAATCCAAAAGTGTCATTTTTTGCAGTCCCGCAATGACCATATTGCCACCTCCTTTAGTCGTGCTTTCCCATCATACTATATGTGGTTGCGCTTGTCAATACAAAAAACACAATATCTTGTGCTTTTTTTGGAATATCTTGGGTAGCGTTGGCATAATTTGTGGTGCAAACCGCGGAAAACAGCGGAAAATATGACAAAACAAGCGCCTGTTTGACGGCGGGATTCCCGCAATTGTGAGCGGGACAAGCCTTTATAATAAGAAAGAAAAAGGAGGCAGGAGAATGGCGGTACGAATAGAACCGACGGCGGACGGCATGACGGCGTGGTTGTCGGGTGAGATCGATCATCATACGGCGCGCGTGCTGCGCGAGCGGATCGACACGGCAATCGGCAGAACCAAACCGCGTGTAGTGCGGTTGGATTTTTCGGGTGTGGGGTTTATGGACAGCTCGGGGATCGGGCTTGTCATGGGACGGTATCGGTTGGTGAGCGGCTATGGCGGCGCGCTGCGTGTAGTGGGCGCGTCGGATCGGTTGTTGCGGGTGATGAAGCTCGCGGGACTGGAACGGTTGCCGGTGTGGGATACGCCGACGGTCGACAGTAAACGGAAAGAGGTGCGTAAAGTATGAAAAAACCCATGAATGAAATGAAATTGACCTTTCCCAGCCGTTCGGCGAACGAGGGGTTTGCGCGATCGGCGGTGGCGTCGTTTTTATCGCAGCTGGATCCCGCGGTGGACGAGTTGGCGGATCTGCGCACGGCGGTGTCCGAGGCGGTGACCAACTGCATTGTGCACGCTTATCGCGACACCATCGGTATGATTACGGTGCAGATGCGGATTTTTGCCGATGGGCGCACGGTGATCAAAATCCGCGATCGTGGGTGCGGCATTGCGGACGTGGGGCAGGCGATGGAGCCGTTGTTTACCACGGGCGGCGAGGAACGGTCGGGGCTTGGTTTTTCGGTGATGGAGAGCTTTACCGATCGGTTGCGCGTGTCGTCCAAGCCGGGGCACGGCACGGTAGTGACGATGGAAAAATACATAGTGGTGAAGGAACGGCAGGGAAATTAATGTGAACGAGCGCGAACAAGCGATATACGGGAACATGGGGCTGGTGCACACCTGCGCGCGGCGGTTTATGGGGCGCGGGATCGAGTACGACGATTTGGTGCAGGCGGGCAGCATGGGGCTTGTGAAGGCGGTGGATGGATTTGATACCGGCCGCGGTCTTAAATTTTCCACCTATGCCGTGCCGGTGATTTTGGGCGAGATTCGACGATTGTTCCGCGATGGCGGTACGGTGAAGGTGAGCCGCTCGCTGAAAGAATTGTCATTGCGTGTTTCGCATGAGCGGGATGCGTTTTGCTTGCGCGAAGGGCGCGAGCCGACCGTGACCGAATTGGCCGAGCGGTTGGGGATCGAGCGCGAGCAGGCGGCCGAGGCGCTCGGTGCTGCGCTGCCGCCGCTGTCTCTTACGCGAAGCGGCGAGGAGGAGAACGGCGATGAGGTGGAGATCCCCGTGGAATCGCCGGAGGAGGCCATTACCGATCGCCTGGCGCTGCGCCAGCTGTTGAACGAATTGCCTGAACACGATCGGTCGTTGATCGTATATCGATATTTCAAACGGCAAACGCAGCAGAAAACCGCCGAAACGCTGGGAATGACGCAGGTGCAGGTATCCCGTCGCGAACGTGCGATCCTGCGGCAGCTGCGGGAAAAACTGATTGGATGAAAAAAGAAACATTTGTTCGATTTTTCTCTTGATTTTTTTAAAAAGGTATATTATAATGTGTGTATAGTGAAAGATATGCCGTGAAAAACGGCGGAAACGAGGAATCAGCATGGCAGACGTGAAAAAGAAGGCAGCGGATAAAGCAGCCGCGCCGAACGTGAATAAGCAAAAAGCATTGGAAGCGGCATTGTCGCAGATTGAAAAGGCATACGGAAAGGGCGCTGTCATGCGGCTCGGCGAAAACGCCAACATGAACGTGGAAGTGATTCCCACAGGATCGCTGACATTGGATTTGGCGCTCGGTGTGGGCGGCTTGCCGCGCGGCCGTATTGTGGAGATCTATGGGCCGGAGGCTTCCGGTAAAACCACGCTGGCGCTGCATGCGGTGGCGCAGGCGCAAATGCAGGGCGGTGAAGCGGCGTATATCGACGTGGAGCATGCCCTGGATCCGGTGTACGCCAAAGCGCTTGGCGTGGACGTGGATTCGCTTTTGGTTTCGCAGCCGGATACCGGTGAGCAGGCGCTGGAAATTGCCGAAGCGCTGATTCGTTCGGGCGCGATTGACATGGTGGTGATCGACTCGGTGGCGGCGCTGGTGCCGCGCCAGGAGATCGAGGGCGAAATGGGCGATGCGCATGTTGGTTTGCAGGCGCGCCTGATGTCGCAAGCGATGCGCAAGCTCGCAGCTGCGGTGGGCAAAGCGGGCTGCGTGGCGATCTTCATTAACCAGCTGCGCATGAAGGTTGGCGTGATGTACGGCAACCCCGAAGTCACGGCCGGCGGTAACGCGCTGAAATATTATGCCTCGGTGCGCTTGGACGTGCGCCGCACCGAAACACTGAAGGCGGGCGGCGAGCCGATTGGTTCGCACACCCGTGTGCGTGTGGTAAAAAACAAAGTGGCTCCCCCGTTCAAAGAGGCGGAGTTTGACGTGATGTACGGCAAAGGCATTTCGCGCATGGGCGAATTGCTGGATCTCGCGATCAAGCTGGAGATCATTCAGAAATCCGGTTCGTGGTTCTCGTACAAAGAGGAGCGGTTGGGTCAAGGCCGCGATAACGTGAAGGATCTGCTGGTTGCCAATCCGAACTTAAGTGCCGAGATCGAGCAGAAGGTGATGGAGGCGATCCACAGCGGCGATGCCGAGGTTGCCGCCGAACCGGTGCCTGCAGCGCCGATGGTGGAGATCCCGATCCAGGCTGCCGCGCAATATACTGCCAACAGCGCGCGTTCCGCCATTGACATTTCGGTGGACGACGAATGATCGTCGTCGGAGTGCGCCCCGCCCGCCAAAGCCATATTACCGTGCGCATGGATACGGGCGAAGAGTTTACAATTGACAAAAAAACATGGGAGGAATCCCCCTATCGGGTGGATTCCTCTTTGTCGGCTGAGCAGCTGGAAGCATTGCTCACCGAATCGGATCACCGCCGTGCGCAGAGCAGGGCGGTGTATTTGTTGTCCAAACGCGACCTTTCGCGCCGCGAGCTGGAGCAAAAGCTGTGCCGCGAAAAAGGACGGTACGTGGCGGAAAAGAAAGAGGTGGCACAGCAAACAGCCGCGTATATGGAGGAACTGGGCTACGTAAACGATGCGGCGTACGCCGCACGGCTTGCCGAGCGGTACAGCGCCGAGCGGTTATACCCCAAGCGGCGGATTTTGCAAAAGCTGCAGGAGAAAGGCATTGCCCGCGCGATCGCTGAGGAAGCGGTGGCGACGGTGGAAACGGAGGATGCCGATCTTGCACTTGAATTTTTACGGAGAAAGCGGTATACTGTTCCCAATGAACAACACGAAGCCGATCGCATTGCCGCTGCCTTGGCGCGGTATGGGTTCGGCGGGGAGGATATCCGCCGCGCGATGCGCCGGTGGATGGAGGAGAACGCATGAGTAAAGTGGGAATGGTATCGCTGGGGTGCCCGAAGAATCAGATGGATGCCGAAATGATGCTGGCTAAGCTGCGCGATGCGGGGTTTTCCCTGACATCGGAAAGCGGGCTTGCGGACGTGGTGATCGTCAACACCTGCGGGTTTATTGAGGATGCCAAGCAAGAAGCGATTGAAAATATTTTGGAATTTGCCCAGCTGAAAAAAGAGGGGCGTATTAAAAAGATCATTGTAACGGGCTGCCTGGCGCAGCGGTACAAGGAGGAATTGTGCCGTGAGCTGCCGGAGTGCGATGCGGTGCTGGGCCTTGGCGCGAACGACGAGATCGTATCGGTTGTGCGGGAGGTGCTGGCCGATCGGAAGGTGGAGCGATTCCCCGATTTGTCGTGCTGGAAGCTGGATGGCGATCGACTGCAGACCACGCCCGATTTCTTTGCCTACCTGCGGGTGGGTGACGGCTGCAACAATTGCTGTACCTACTGTGCGATTCCGCACATTCGCGGGCGGCTGCGCAGCCGCGATATGGATGCGGTGGTGGCCGAGGCTGAAACGCTGGTGCAAAACGGTGTGAAGGAACTGGTGCTGGTGGCGCAGGATACCACATTGTACGGTGCCGAGGCCGACGGTGTTTCCAAGCTGCCGCAGCTGCTTTCGCGCTTGTGCGAGATCGACGGGCTGCGCTGGATTCGGTTATTGTATTGCTACCCCGAGCACATCACCGAAGATTTGCTGGACGTGATGGCACGGGAAGAGAAGATCGTGAAATACCTGGATGTTCCGATTCAGCATGCCAGTGGTTCGGTGCTTAAGGCGATGAACCGACCGGGCGATCGCGAGAGCTTGACAGCGCTGATCGCGCATATCCGCGAGCGTGTGCCGGGTGTGGTGCTGCGCACCACGGTGATGACGGGCTTCCCTGCCGAAACCGAGGCGGATTTTGAGGAGCTCTGTGAATTTATCAAAGACGTAAGGTTTGAACGGTTGGGTTGCTTTGCGTACTCGGCGGAAGAGGGTACGGTGGCGGCCACCATGAAGCAGCTGCCGCAAAAGCTGCGGCAAAAACGCCGCGATATCGTGATGGAGCTGCAAACGCGTATTGCGGAAGACTACCAGGCGGCGCAGGTTGGCAAGACGGTGGAGGTGCTGGTGGAATCGTTTGACCGCTATGCGGAATGCTGGTTCGGGCGCACCTGTGCCGATGCGCCGGATATCGACGGAAAAGTGTTCTTTACGACAAAAGAGCGCGTGGCACCGGGTGATCTGGTGCAGGTGAAGATCACCGAATACATGGATTGGGATCTGGTGGGGGAACGAGTATGAATTTACCGAATAAGCTGACGGTTTTGCGCATTGTGCTGGCACCGTTGTTTTTGTTGTTGGCCGTGTGGGATTTTCCGTTTCATTACGCGGCATCGCTGATGGTGTTTATCGCGGCGGCGCTGACGGATATGTTTGACGGCAAGATCGCCCGCGCCAGAGGCTTGATTACCAATTTGGGTAAGTTTTTGGATCCGCTGGCGGATAAGATGCTGACAACGGCGGCGTTTTTGCTGTTTTTGGTGACCGGTCAGATGGACGTGTGGGGCCTGATGCTGGTGCTCACCCGCGAATTTATGGTGACGTCGGTGCGGCTGCTTGCCGCGAAGGACGGCACGGTGATCGCCGCGAGTATTTGGGGCAAGACCAAAACGGTGGCGCAGTTTATTGCCATTATTTACACGCTGACGGCGCTGGAGTTTTCCACGTGGCAGCACACGCTGCTCGGTAGCTTTGCGTTGCCGGAGGCGGTGTTCTCGATTCCGCTTGTGATCGGCCGGATCTTTATTTGGATCTCGGTGGTGCTGACGGTGGCATCCGGCATGGAATACGTGTGGGCGAACCGTCATTTTTTCAAAGGTGAAAAATAAGAGTAGACATTTTGAAATTTTCTGCTATACTAATGAGTGTAAAATGCGTTGAGCAGGAAAAGTAACCGACGAATTTGCGACAGAGAGAGGATGCCACCCGGCTGAAAGCATCCCCCACAACAGCGGCGGCGAACATGCACCTGTGAGCAGGCAGGGGGAACTTTGAGTATCCTTGTCCGGGTTATCCGCCGTTATCGGGAATTTGAGTGAAACACGAAGTGGAACCGTGCGGATTTGCACCTTCGTCGCCAAGGTTGGCGACGAAGGTGTTTTTGTTTTTCACTTGTGGGAGGAACAGTATGTTTGAACGGTTAAAAGAAGATATTGCCGTTGTGCGGGAGAAGGATCCTGCCGCGCGATCGACGTTGGAAATTTTGATGCTGTATAACGGGCTGAAGGCGGTGCGCGCGCATCGGCGTGCCAACTGGTGGTACCGTCACGGCATGAAATTCATTGCGCGGGCGATTTCGCAGCACGCGCTGCACCGCACGGGGATTGAAATCCACCCGGCGGCAACCATCGGGCGACGGTTGTTTATTGACCACGGCACCGGTGTGGTGATCGGTGAAACGACGGTGATCGGTGACGATTGCACGTTGTACCAGGGGGTCACGCTGGGCGGTACGGGTAAGGACAAGGGTAAACGTCACCCCACGCTGGGCAACCACGTAATGGTGGGCGCAGGTGCGAAGGTGCTGGGACCCATTGAAATCAGTGATAACGTGCGCATTGCCGCAGGTGCGGTGGTGCTGCAGGATATTCCGCCGGATTCCACGGCGGTGGGCGTGCCGGCACGCGTGGTGCGGCGGCACGGCGAAAAAGTGGTGGAATTGGATCAGGTGCACGTACCCGATCCGGTGGCACAAGAGATCCAGCGCCTGGAGGCGCGCATTGATGCGTTGATACAAAACGGAGGGAACGAACATGAAAATTTATAACACAATGGCACGGGAAAAGCAGGAGCTGCAGACCATCGAACCCGGTGTGGTACGGATCTATGCCTGCGGTCCGACCGTGTATAATTACATTCACATTGGCAACGCGCGCCCGCTGTGCGTGTTTGACGTGCTGCGCCGTTATTTGGAATGGCGCGGGTACACGGTGAAATTCGTACAGAACTTTACCGACATTGACGATAAGATCATCCGCCGCGCAAACGAAGAGGGCGTGACGTACGATGTGATCGCCGAGCGGTATATCGACGAGTTCTGGACCGATGCGAAGGGGTTGGGCGTGCGTGAAGCGACCATCCACCCGCGCGCGACCGAGAATATCGGCGAGATCATTGACATTGTGCGCACCCTGGAGGAAAAAGGGTATGCGTACAAGGCGGAAAACGGCGACGTGTATTTCCGCACCCGCAAGGACGAGGGCTACGGCAAACTGTCGCACCAGCCGATCGATGATCTGGAATCCGGTGCGCGTATCGGGATCGGTGAGGAAAAAGAGGATGCGCTGGATTTTGCGCTGTGGAAGGCGGCCAAGCCCGGCGAGCCGTTTTGGGAATCGCCGTGGAGCGACGGTCGTCCCGGCTGGCACATTGAGTGCTCCGCGATGGCGCGGCGGTATTTGGGTGAATCCATTGATATTCATTGCGGCGGCCAGGATTTGATTTTTCCGCATCACGAAAACGAGGTGGCACAGAGTGAGTGCTGCAACGGGGTGCCGTTTGCACGGTATTGGATGCACAACGGGTATATTAACGTGGACAACAAGAAGATGTCCAAATCGCTCGGCAACTTCTTTACGGTGCGCGACGTGGCGGAGAAGTTTGGCTATGAGCCGATTCGGTTTTTCCTGATTTCGTCTTCCTACCGCAGCCCGATCAACTACAACAACGAGAGCATTGAGCAGGCGAAAGCGGCGCTGGAGCGTTTGTACAACTGCTTGAACGGTTTGGAATTTGCGGCATCCAATGCGCCTGCAGGCGACGCGGCCGCCGACGTGAAAGTGTTCTGTGACAAGCGCCGGGAGCAATTTATTGCAGCGATGGACGATGATTTGAACACCGCCGACGGTATTTCCGCGGTGTTTGAGCTGGTGAAGGATTGCAACCGTGCGATCGCGCAGGGTCAGCCGACGGCAGGCAGCTGCGAAGTGATGCTGGGTTTGTTTAACGAGCTGACAGAGGTGCTGGGCTTGGTTTACAACCGTCAGACGGGTGGCGACGATGCTGAGATCGAGGCGATGATCGAGCAGCGGCGGGAAGCTCGTGCGGCCAAAAACTGGGCGGAATCCGACCGTATTCGCGACGAGCTGAAGGCGATGGGCATTGTGGTGGAAGACACGCCGCAAGGCATGAAATGGCATCGCGCATGAGCCGGCGATGGCTGAAGGCGTTGTTGTATGCGGCGGCGACGGTGATTTTTCTCATCGTATTGATCGCACATTACAACGGGCTGCATAAAATCGATCAAATTGATGTATCCTATTTTCAGACGCAACGATTTTTGATGATCGCGGGAGCCGTGCTGTTGGGGATCGGGATTTCCGTTCGCCGTTTGTGTTTGGCGGATGCGTGGCTTTTATCCCTGGTTGGCAGCGGATTGTTGATCGCCTTTTTCGTGATGTTTGTGGCTTTTGGCGGGTTGTCCGGTCCGTTTGACGAGGTTGGATACGCCGCTGCCAACGCTCAGATGGTGATCCTGGATGCGGGGATGCTGGCGTGCTGTGTACGGTGCGTGGTGTTGAGCATCGGCATCGGTGACACGACTCCGGCAAAACGGTGGACGGTGCGCGCGGTGTGTGCGGCGCTGCTGATCACAATCGTGTGTCTGTTGGTGACGGGATACGGTGTGCGATTTGCACGGTATGACGACGTGCTTGCAAGTGAGGCGTATTCCGAATTTTAGGAGGATGCGCTATGTTTCCCAAAGCTGAAAGTATCACGATGCAGTTATCGGGTGTGCACGATGCCGCCACGCAAAAGGCAGCAGTGCAAACACTCAAACGGATTCACGGTGTGCGCACGGTATCGGTGGATCGTCGCCGCGCGGTGGCGCAGGTGACGTTTGTGCCGGAACAGACCACCGTGCCGGTGCTGACCGAAGCGTTGGCAAAAGCCGGATTTCCGGTGATATGAAACGAGGCGACAGGATTAAAATCCTGTCGCCTTTTTGTTGGGCGCTGTCCTCTACAGGCAGGACTTGCCTTCCTCGTAGCAATCGCGCAAGGTGTCGCAGGAGGCATGGAAGCGGTGGAGTTCCTCCTCGTTTAACTGCATTTGGTGGATCATGCGCACACCGTTGCGGTTGACAACGCAGGGGACGCCCGCAAACACATCCTGTTCGCCGTATTCCCCCAGCAGGTTGGCGGAAACGGTGAGCACGCTGTTTTCGTCCCCGAAAATGGCTTTGGTGATGCGCACAAGCGACATACCGATGCCGTAGTACGTGGCGTTTTTGGCGCGGATGATCTGTTGGGCAGCATCGCGCACCTCGTGTTCGATGCGGGTGAGCTGATCGAACGTGCAGTACCCGTGCGGTGGGTCGGCGCAAATATCGGTGAGCGGGCGGGTGGCGATGGTGGCGCGGGACCATGGAACGAATTCGCTGTCGCCGTGTTCGCCGATGACGTAGGCGTGGACGTTGCGCGGGTCGACCTCCAACAGTTCGCCGAGTAAAAAACGCAGGCGGGCGGTATCCAGCACCGTGCCGCTGCCGATCACGCGGCGCGGGTTGAAGCCCGAGAGCGCGCAGGCGACACGAGTCATGACGTCGACGGGATTGGTTGCCACCAAAAACAGACCGTTGAAACCGGAGCGGATGACGGGTTCGATGATAGAGCGAAACACTTCGACGTTGCGACAGAGAAGATCGCGACGGGATTCGCCCGGCTTTTGGGCGACACCCGCGCAGATGACCACCAAAGCGGCATCCTCGCAATCGCTGTAATTACCGGCGTAAATTTTGATGGCGGTGGGCGAAAAGGCGAGGCCGTGATTTAAGTCCATGGCTTCGCCGATGGCGCGTTCGCGGTTGTAGTCGATGAGCACCAGTTCATCGCAGGCGCCTTGATTGAGCAGCGCATAGGCATAGCTCATGCCGACCATGCCGGTGCCCACCAGCACGACCTTGCGGTTGATACGGAACATAAAGAGATCCCTCCTGCACGGTAGTATGTGCAGGAGGGATCGGAAATATCCTTTAGTTTGCTTGCACGGACAGCGTGTATTCGCGCGGGGTCATGCCGGTGGCTTGCTTGAAATGCCGCGAAAAATACTGTACCGACGTGTAACCGAGGCGATCGGCAATTTGTGTGATGTTGCCGTTGCTTTCACGCAGCAGAATTTTCGCTTGATCGATTTTGAGCTTGCGATAGTATTCCATGACGCCCAGGCCCGTGACCGATTTGAAGATGGTTTTGAGGTTGGTGGCGCTTTGTGCCGAATAGCGGCAGATAGCGGAAAACGACAGGCTGTCGCACAAATGCTCCTCCATGTAATGGATGATGCGGTTGACAAGGTCGTTATCCGAGCGCGTTTTGATGGACGAGGACGGCTTGGGACGCTCGCATAGCGGGGATTCGTTGCGGATCATATCGATGAGCAACGTTTCCAGATACAAATTGATGAGCTGTTCACACCCGAACGGTGCTTCCTTTGCGCGCGGCATCTGCAACGTGTACGGATCACCGAGCGGTCCGCTGAACGCCTGCCGCCCCTCTTCGATGATGCGGGCGAGCAGCTCCCGTTGGCGGGAGGAAACGTAGGTGATCTTGTTTTCAAAAAAGGCCATGGCGGGCGAATGGCACACAAACGTGAGGATCACGAGGTTGGGCGCCACGGTGCCGTTGGCATACAGATTGTGAAATTCGTTGGGCTTGTGGAAGATGATCTGACCTTGTGTGAGCTCGTACCCCTGATCCTCGGCAATGACCTCCAAACGGCCTTTATCCACATATACCAGTTCCCAAAAATCGTGCTTTTCCCCTTCGAACACGTAGTCCTTGGCGTGCTCAAAGTAGTGCAGGGTGACGATGGAATCGACCGCGATTTCGCGGCGCAACACGGTGGGAATATAGGTGGACATGGCGGAAGGCTCCTTTCAGCGAAGATCGTCGCGGTACACGCGAGGGACACGTTTGCCGATCAGGCAATAGGATTCGTACGGGATGGTGTGGCAGGCCGCGGCGTAATCCCGGACGGACACGGCGCTATCGCCAAAAACGGTGACAACGGTATCCGCGGTGACGGGCGGCAGATCGGTGATATCGATGACACATTGATCCATGCACACGCGGCCGACGAGCGGGGCTTTGGTGCCGCCGACCGACACGCAATGGGTGGAGGCGGCCAAACGCAGAAGCCCATCGGCATAGCCGATCGGCAGGGTGGCGAGAGTGCATGGGCGATCGGTGTGGACGGTGAGCCCATAGCCAACGCCGGTGCCGCACGGCACGGTTTTGCATTGTGAAACTATAGTGCGCACCGCCATGGTGGGGCGCAGCGCAGCTTGCTCGGCGGGGTCACCGCACGGGGAAACGCCGTACAGCACAATGCCGGCACGGACCATATCCAGCTGCATTTCGGGAAAACGCAAGGCGGCCGCGCTGTTGCAGCAGTGATGCAGGGCAAAAGTGATGCCGCATGCGCGCAGGGCCTCCACTGTTTGGGTGAACCGTGCAAACTGCAGGCGGGTGAAATCCTCGCCGTCCGACTCATCCGCCACCGCAAAATGGGTGAAGATGCCCTCGGCATTTAGGTGCGGGAGCGCACAAACGCGGGCAATCTCCTTAACGGGTGAGGCATCCTGACAAAAGAAACCCACGCGGGACATACCCGTATCGAGTTTAATATGAACCGACAAGGTGACACCGGCTGCCGCGGCTTCGCGTTCCAGCTGCTCGGCATAGGCGGAGTCCAATATCGCTTGGGTGATTCCGAACTTTGCCAAACGGGCCGCCTCGTGCGGTGGGGTGTAGGCAAAAATCAAAATGGGGGCGGTAATGGCGTTTTCACGCAGTTCCACCGCTTCTTCTATGTTGGAAACGCCGAGAAAATCGACGCCTTCGGCCAGCAGTGCTTTGGCGACCGGAACGGCGCCGTGACCATACGCATCGGCCTTGACAACCGCCATACAGCGGCAGTCTTTGTGCAGGTGCTTGCGCACAAAACGGTAATTGTGCCGAACGGCAGCGAGATCCACCTCGGCCCACGTGCGGCGAAGGATTTGCGGCATGACGGTCACCTCCTTGTATACTACTATTCCATATTCAGTATAGCGGATTTTGCGGCAATAATCAAGTACAATTTCAAGAGCAAGGCGAGACGGATGGTGTTTGACAATGGCACCTGTGTGTGATACACTTTTTTCATCAAAAGGAGAGATGCCGCATGTATATTCTGGCACACGATTTGGGAACATCGGGCAACAAGGCCACGTTGTTTTCACTGGAAGGCAAGTTGATAAAAAGCACGGTGTTTGCGTATCCGTTGATTACCGAGCAAAGTAACTATGCCGAGCAGCGGGCAGAGGATTGGTGGCGGGCCGTGTGCGAAACCACCAAGGAGTTGTTGAACGGCATTGCGCCTGCAGACGTGGCAGCGGTATCGTTCAGCGGTCAAATGTCGGGCTGTTTGTGTGTGGACAGCGCGGGTGAGCCGCTGCACAACGCCATTATTTGGGCGGATATGCGTGCGGATAAGCAGGAAAAGTTTTTGCGCGAGCAGTTGGGCACGTATCGGTTTTATCAAACAACGGGGCAGCGGATCAGCGCTTCGTACAGCGCGTTCAAGGTGATGTGGCTTAAAGAGAATCTGCCGCAGGTATATGAGAGAACTCATAAAATTATGAACGCCAAGGATTATATCATTTTTAAGCTGACCAACCGCTTTGTGACCGAGCCTTCGGATGCATCGTCAACCGGGTTTTTGGATATTCGGACGTTTCGGTGGTCGGACGAGATTTTTGAAGCGACCGGCGTGGACAAAGCGAAATTCCCGGAGATTCATTCTTCGGTGGATATAGCGGGCAAGGTAACCGAGGCTGCTGCGGCGCAAACCGGTTTGCTTTCGGGTACGCCCGTGGTGATCGGCGGCGGCGACTGCGCGTGCGCGGCGGTGGGCACGGGTGTTGTGAAGGAGGGCGTAGCAAACTGCAGCTTGGGGACATCCTCCTGGATTTCCATTGCTTCCAAGCAGCCGGTGATGGATGAGCGCATGATCGTGTTCAACTTTGCGCACATGGTGCCCGGATACGTGGTACCCAACGGCACGATGCAAACCGGCGGCGGGGCGCTGAATTGGACGGTGAACACGTTGTTCGGCGGGGTGGATGGCTATGACAGCCCGTCAAAATCGGAAATATACGCCACGGTGGGCCGCGAGGTTGCGGCATCGCCGGTGAGGGCCAACAATCTGTTGTTTTTGCCATATTTGATCGGGGAACGCAGCCCGCGGTGGAACAGCCGCGCCAAGGGCAGCTTTGTGGGGCTTACACTTTCTCACGCGCGCGGCGACATGCTGCGTGCCGTGATGGAGAGCGTGGGGTATAACCTGGATAAGGTGCTCAAAAATTTTGCAGAAAACGGCCACGATATTCGCGAACTGGTGTTGGTGGGCGGCGGCGCACGCAACGTGATCTGGCGGCAGATATTGTGCAATATTTTCGGCACGCCGGTGCTTGTCCCCGATTACCTGGAGGAGGCGACGTCCATGGGCGCGGCGATCGCGGCGGGGGTCGGTATCGGTGCGTTTGAAAGCTTTGACGTGGTGGATCGGTTCATTCGGATTCAATCCGAGGTGAAGCCTGATTCGCGCAATGAGGGGAAGTATGCCGAGATGAAGGCGTTGTTTGATGAAGCGTACACGTCGCTGGCGGGGCTGTTTGATCGGTTGTGAGATGAAAAAGAGAGGGCGTTCATCGCCCTCTCTTTTCGCGCGATATAGGCGGAATTCGACGAAAAAACGCGGTTGACGGTGCGGTGGATTTTCGGTATAATGACTATGATTGTGCAAACGCGGGAGAAAGGTGGTGCGGGAATGAATCCGAAATTACGAGAAAAAACAATGGAATCGCTTTCGGCAGTTCTTCCGATCACCGGTATTATGCTGTTGATCAGCATTGTGCTGATCCCGTTGGAGCTGGGCACGATGGTGATGTTCTTGGTTGGTGCGGTGCTGCTGATTTTCGGCATGGGCTTTTTCCAGCTGGGTGCCGAAATGTCCATGACACCGATCGGCGAGGGCATCGGTGTGCAGATCAGTAAAACCAAAACGTTTTCGCCGGTGTTATTGATCGGTTTGGTGATGGGAATCATCATCACCGTTTCGGAGCCCGATTTGCAGGTGCTGGCGCAGCAAGTGCCGTCCATTCCGAACTTGACGTTGATTTTGACGGTGGCGGTGGGTGTCGGTTTGTTTTTGGCGTTGGCGATCGTGCGTATCAAATTCCGCATTGATTTATCGCGGATGCTGATCGTGCTGTACGTGCTGCTGATTGGTCTTTCGTTCTTTGTGCCGAAGGATTTTTTGGCGGTGGCGTTTGATTCGGGTGGCGTGACCACCGGCCCCATGACCGTGCCGTTTATCATGGCGATGGGCGTGGGAATTGCCTCGCTTCGCGGCGATAAGGATTCCGCAAGCGATAGCTTCGGTTTGGTGGCGTTATCCAGCGTTGGCCCGATTTTGGCAGTGCTGGTGTTGGGCTGCTTTTTCAAGCCCACCGAAGCGAGCTATTCGTTGGGCGAGGTGGCGACGGTGATTACTACACGTGACGTGGTGCAGGTGTTTTTGACGGAAATCCCGCATTATATCACAGAGGTTTCGGTTTCGCTGTTGCCGATCGTGCTAGTGTTTTTGTTGTTCCAGTTTATCACGCATCGGTATCCGAAACGGCAGATCAAGCGTATTGTGGTGGGATTGATCTACACGTACGTGGGGCTGGTGTTGTTCCTGTGCGGCGTGAACGTGGGGTTTGCGCCGGTGGGTGCGGCGCTTGGAAAATCGCTGGCGTCGCTTTCGTATAACTGGGTTTTGGTGCCGATCGGTATGTTGATCGGATATTATATCGTGAAAGCGGAGCCGGCGATTCAGGTGCTGAATCATCAGGTGGAAAACGTGACCGACGGAGCGATCTCGGTGCGCGCCATGAACCGTTCCATGTCGATCGGTGTGGCAATCAGTATCGGGCTTGCGATGCTGCGCATTTTGTGCGATATTCCGATTCATTGGATCGTGGTGCCGGGTTATGTGATCGCGCTGGGGTTATCGTTGTTTGTACCGAAAATCTTTGTGGGTATTGCGTTTGACTCGGGCGGTGTTGCCAGCGGCCCGATGACTTCTACGTTCCTGCTGCCGCTGAGCATTGGTGTGTGTCAGGCGCACGGCGGTGATTTGATGACCGACGCGTTCGGCGTGGTGGCGCTGGTAGCGCTGACACCGTTGATTGCGATCCAGATCATGGGTCTGGTATACCGTGTGAAAACCGATCGGCTGCAAAAACGTGCGGCGATGCATCCCGGACTTACGCCCGACAGCGATGCCATTATCGATTGGGAAGAGGGGGTCGTGTGATGAAGCAGCATGAAACCTATCAACTGCTCATGTTGATCGCCACGCCGAAGCTGGCGGATCGGGCGGCGGAAATGTTTTTGAAAAGCGCGCTGCCCATTCAGTACCGTTTGGGTGCCGAAGGGACGGCTTCCAGCGAGATTATGGATACGCTGGGGCTTGGCAGTATTGATAAAGGCGTTTTGATCAGCACGGTATCGGAATCGTTCGGGCGCGTGATGCTGGGAATGTTGCATTCTGAATTGCGGTTGGATGCCGTGAACAGCGGCATTGCGTTTACGATCCCGTTGACGGGAGCGGGCAATTTGTTGTTGCGCCTAATGCAGGCGACGGCGCAGGAGAGCGCCACCAAGGAAAGCGGAAAGGGTGAGAACACCATGACACAACGGACACATGCGTTGATTGCGGCGATCGTGAACCGCGGTTACAGCAGCGAAGTGATGGATGCGGCGCGCGCAGCGGGCGCGGGCGGCGGCACAGTGATACACAGCCGCAGCATCGGCAGCGAGGAAGCCACCAATTTTTGGGGGCTGAGTGTGCAGGAAGAAAAGGAAGTTGTGCTGATTCTTGCCGAAGTGGAAAACAAGGTTGCGATCATGAGTGCAGTCAGCGAAAAGTGCGGTATGCACAGCGAAGCGAACGGTTTGGTGCTGTCGCTTCCGATCGATTCCGTGATGGGTCTTTAAAGGGATAATAAAAAAGCGAGGGCGTGCCCTCGCTTTTTTGTTACTTTTTATTGGGGTCAAGGGTGACGGTGGCGACATCCGTGAAGCCATCGCGGGTGACGGCCCTTCGCTGTTTTATCAAAGCGATTACCAGCAACACAACGGCGCCGAAAAAGCACGCGCCTGAGCAAATGCCGCAGGTGGTGGCGCGCGTTTGCAGCACGCCGACCCGCCCTTGCCAGGTTTGCGCGAGGGCGCTGAAGTGATTGGCCAAGCCGTGATAGGTTTCCCGATCGGCGGCGTTGGCGGCGGCACCGGCGGCGGACAGATGGCTTTCGTATTCCGAAAGGCACGAGTTGTACTGCGCGGTGTAGTGCGTGTAGGTGGAGGAGGTGACCATGGAGATCGCGATTACGGCGAACACAAGGGCCGATGCCAGTAACCATAGAGACCCGCGCACGAGGCGATTGCAAAAGAAGTGTTTCATGACGAGCGTACTTCCTTTAAGAGGTGCGGCATTTGTATTTCCGTGCGAATTTTTCGTCGGAGGATAACAGCAGCAGGATGCCGCTGACGACGCTGACGATTGCGGGAATATACGTCCAACAGAATAGGAGGGACAGTACACCGAAAACCGGTTTTTTCAGATAGAACCAATGGATGCCGAGGCCGCCGAGAAGCAGGGCGAGCACCGCTGCGACGATTCGATTTTTGACAGGGAGCATCAAGTGATCCGGATTGAAGTGCGCGGTGGAATAGGTGGGGG
>JAZQIV010000064.1:0-3158 GCA_045541305.1 Acutalibacteraceae bacterium
GAAATGCGTGAAGTCAAAACGCATACGATCCGCATTCACCAGCTGGCCCGCCTGCTCCACGTGGGTACCCAAAACGCGGCGCAATGCAGCTTGCAGCAGGTGTGCTACCGAGTGGTTGCGCATCACCGAACGGCGTGTATCCGCATCCACGGATGCCGTCACAGTATTGCCTACGTTCAACGTGCCTTCCACGAGCGTACCGGTGTGCAGAATGACACCGGCGGTGTTTTTCTGCGTATCCGACACAACAAAGCGCGCGCCGTCCGCTTCGATCACACCGACGTCACCGACTTGGCCGCCACTTTCGCCGTAGAACGGCGTGACATCCAACACAATTGTTGCTTGATCGCCGGTGTTTAAGGTTTCAATCAATTCATTGCCGCAAACAATTGCCGAAATGGTGGCTTCGGTACTGAGTGTATCGTATCCGACAAAAGAACCCGCCGTCAGCTGTTCAGTAATCGCTGCATCACCTTTCCAGGCATCGGCGCCCGCATCCTTACGGGCAGCACGTGCGCGGGCACGCTGTTCCGCCATGCGCTCGGCAAAGCGTTCTTCGTCAACCGTCATGCCCTTTTCTTCCAAAATATCTTTAGTGAGGTCAATCGGGAATCCGTACGTGTCATACAACTTGAATGCATCATCACCGGACAACACGCCACCCTTGGTATCGGCCAGCATGGTTTCCAGCATGGACAGACCGCTATCGATGGTTTTTTCAAACGCTTCTTCTTCATTGCGAATCACTTTGGTGATGAAATCTTGTTTTTCTTTGAGTTCCGGATAGGCGGAAAGGTTTTCGTTGATAACCGTTTCGCAAACCTCATGCAAGAACGGACGATGAACGCCAAGTATACGACCGTGACGTGCCGCACGGCGCAGCAAACGGCGCAGCACGTAACCACGTCCCTCGTTGGAGGGCATGACGCTATCGCCGACCATGAACGTGGTGGAACGAATATGGTCGGTGATCACACGCAACGAAACGTCGGTGGAATCGCTTTCCCCATACGTAACACCCGCAATGCGGCTGATATGTTTCATGATATTTTGGACGGTATCCACCTCAAACAGGTTATTCACGCCCTGCATGATGCACGCCAAGCGCTCCAAGCCCATACCGGGATCGATATTGGGATGATCGAGCGGCGTGTAGTTGCCGTTGCCGTCGTTATCAAACTGTGTGAACACGTTGTTCCAGAATTCCATATAGCGGTCGCAATCGCAGCCTACACCGCAAGTAGGCGAACCGCAGCCGTATTCCTCGCCGCGATCGTAATACAATTCCGAGCAAGGACCGCACGGACCGGAGCCGTGCTCCCAGAAGTTATCGGCTTTACCCAAGCGCACAATGCGATCCGGTGATACACCGACCTCTTTGGTCCAAATTTCAAACGCCTGATCGTCGTTTTCATAAATGGAAACCCAAATGCGATCAACCGGCAGCTCCAATACCTTTGTGCAGAACTCCCAAGCCCAAGCGGTCGCTTCATGCTTGAAGTAATCGCCAAAGCTGAAGTTGCCGAGCATTTCGAAATACGTACCGTGGCGCGCCGTTTTACCGACCGATTCGATATCCGGAGTACGGATACATTTTTGGCAAGTCGTCACACGCTTGCGCGGCGGAGTCACTTCCCCCGTGAAATACTTTTTCATCGGAGCCATGCCGGAGTTAATAAGCAAAAGCGAAGCGTCATTTTTGGGCACCAGCGAAAAGCTGGGCAACCGCAGATGACCCTTGCTTTCAAAAAAGCTCAGATACATCTCACGTAAATCATTCAGTCCGGTCCATTTCATACATACAACATCCTTTCAAAAAAATATCTCCGCCCCAAACTTGGGACGGAGATTTCCGTGGTACCACCCAAATTGCGCAACCAAAAAAGCCGCGCCACTCGATTCCTTTAACGCAGGATTACGCCGCCGTTTCCGACGGAGCTCCGAGATGGCCCTCGTTATACCGCAAACCCACCTCACAGCCCGTCTTGCGACGTGGCGGGTTTCTCTGCATGCCGGATTTTAACGATTCTTCTCATCACAGCCGATTACGGAGATTAGTATAACGCGCTTTCCCTGTTTTGTCAATACCTCATTCCACATAACCCATGCGGTATAAAGCATCGCAAACATCTGCAAATGCGGGCGCTGTGGATTCGCCCGTTCGTTTACTGTCCTCGGCAAGCAAAGTGATCACGTATTGTGGCTCATCCAGCGGATAAAACCCTGTAAACCAATTTTGCACCATGGTTTCGCCATCCTCACCAATCCAACCGGTTTGTGCTGTTCCCGTTTTCCCGCCGGCGCCGCCAACTTGCGGCTTGGCGGCTTTTCCCGTTCCTTTTTCCACCACGTCCCGCATCATGGATCGCAGCGCCGCAGCCGTTGTCGCGGAACAAACCTGGATTGGCGGATCGGTGGGTTCCAAGGTGAGATTTCCTACTGTGTCTACTGCACCATAGTGGATATTGGGGCGATACACCTGTCCGCCATTGACAACGCATGCTGTCATTTGTGCCACATGCAGCGGTGTTGCCAATAAATCGCCTTGCCCAAAGGATAAATTAGCAAGCGCTGTGGGCATTAAAAACGTGTTTTCGGAGGGTAAAATGGCGCGTGCCGTTACATACCCATCCGCCAGCACCAAAGGACTATCAAACCCTAACAAGCTGGCGGTACGGTACAGCGGTGAACCACCCGTTAGTTGTATTAATTGCATATAGTACGGATTGCAGGAGTTCAAAAAACCACCTGCCATATCCAGTGTGCCGTGTCCCAGTACATGATGGCATTTGATGCGGTTTTCCCCCACCGTTAACGCACCATTACAGGTGAAGGTTTGCGTGGGAGGCACGCCGCTTTCCAACGCGGTGATGGTGGAAACCGTTTTGAAAACCGAGCCGCAATTGTAAGAAGCCATCGCGCGGTTAAACAGCGGTGAATCCTCCCGCTCCAGATACTCTGCCAAGTGAACGGGCGAAAAGCCCGGGAAGCTCGCCATAGCCAAAATATCGCCGTTGAACGGGTCCAGCACCACCGCTGCGCCTTTGGTAATATGATCACGCACAACGGTTTCTACCAATTGTTGGATTCCGCTGTCCAGCGTTAAAGCGATACCGGCATCTGCACGAAACAACGTGTTTGAAACCTGCACGTCACCC
>JAZQIV010000065.1:0-2643 GCA_045541305.1 Acutalibacteraceae bacterium
GGGGCCCATGGCGTGCATCAATAAGAAGTTGCCGGGGTTTTCGCTTTGACCAACCTTTTGTGCAACACGCGCTGCCATCGGAACGGCCGATACACCGGCGGCACCGATCAATGGGTTGACTTTTCCGCCTGTAAAAATGTACATGAGTTTTCCGAACAAAACGCCGCCGGCAGTACCCATGCAGAAGGCAATCAAGCCTAAGCAGATAATGAGCAACGTTTTGGGCTGCAGGAAGGTGGCAGCATTGGCAGTCGCACCAACTGTGACACCCAGCACAATGGTGACAATGTTCATCAATTCGTTTTGTGCAGTCTTGGTAAGACGCTCCACCACACCGCTTTCGCGGAACAGATTACCGAGCATCAACATACCAATCAGCGGTGCTGCGCTCGGCAGGAGTAACACACAGATGATGGTGACAAAAATGGGGAAGAGGATTTTTTCGGTTTTGGAAACGGTGCGCAGCTGCGTCATTACAACCGCACGCTCTTTTTTGGTGGTGAGCGCTTTCATGATCGGCGGCTGAATGATCGGAACTAATGCCATGTACGAATACGCGGCAACCGCGATCGCACCGAGCAAGTGCGGCGCCAATTTCGAAGTGAGGAAAATGGCGGTTGGCCCGTCAGCGCCGCCTATGATAGCGATGGATGCCGCTTCCTGCGAGGTAAACAGAATATTGAAGTCTTCCGCAAACGGCAAAAGGCCCAACAGCCGTGCACCCAAGAAGGTGACGAAAATACCCAGCTGTGCGGCTGCACCAAGCAGAAAGCTTTTCGGGTTGGAAAGCAGGGGACCGAAATCGGTCATACAACCAATGCCAAGGAAGATGAGTGGCGGATAAATGCCAAACTTAACGCCCTGGTACAAATACCACAGCAAACCGCCTTGCTCGAAGTGTTCCCAATACAGAATGAGCGCTTGCGCGTTTCCGGCTTCGTCGCGCTCCACCTTGTAAATCGTGCCATCGTTCAGCATCAGCACTTCCGAACCGTTATCCAACGTTTTAATATACGGTTCGTACTGATCGTCCAGGGAGGCGTAAGAGATGGATACGGGATAGTTTTGCTCGTATGTACCGTCGATATAAGCCAGCGTTTCTTCGTTTGTGAAAGGAACCAACGAGTTGCGCTGCGGATCCATCACACCGCCGAGGGGGAGGTTGACAAGCAACATGCCGAACGCGATTGGCAGGAGCAGTAACGGTTCGTATTGTTTTTTGATCGCCAAGTATACCAACACGCAGGCGATACCGATCATGATCAGGTTTTTCCAACCGCCGTTTTCAAAATTGAACAGGCGGGCAAAACCGGATTCGTTCCAGATCTGAACGAATGCATCAAAGAAATTCATATCGGAAACCTCCCTTAGAACGGCTGGGTATTTTCAGCAATACCGGCAGCGGCCCAAACAGGACGGGAAGCGGTGCGTGCTGCACGAATACGGCGAACGGTATACTGTGTGTTACCATCCGACATGGCAGCAACAGCGGCGGCGATCACGGCAACCACTTCTTCCGGAATACCGTCTTCCACCACGGGGACGGCAGTCGGTCTTGCGGCAGGTGCCGGGACAGTTTGTTGAACGGAAGACGATTCTCCGCCCTTACCACGTGCTACCACACCAAAAATCCAAAACACAAAGGTGAGCAGCAACAAAGCGGCAAAGACAACGCAAAAGCCGATTAACACTGTCATACCGGATTCGGACAACAAAGCGGCAGCATCAACAGCGGCTGTCAAAAAGTTGTTCATACAATAACCTCTTTTCCATATCGCAAGCGTTGCAAAATGAATTCACAAACTTACCCATATTAACCTTGATAATAGTATACCGCAAACCCCTCAAAAAAGCAACGGATTTCCAGCAAAAATGAGATAAAAATCGGTCAATAATCTTGAACATAACGGCGCGATTGTGCTATACTAAACCAAAGCTTTCTACACGAGGTGAAAACAAATGAAATATATCGTATTATTGTGCGACGGCATGGCTGATCGCCCTTTTGAAGCGTTGCAGGGCAAAACACCGATGCAAATGGCTTATAAACCGCACATGGATGCGCTCGCAGCTGTCTCCGAGGTCGGTATGGTGAAAACCGTTCCCGACGGAATGGCGCCTGGCAGCGACGTTGCCAATCTTTCGGTGCTGGGTTATTGCCCCGAGGAATGTTATACCGGTCGTTCGCCGTTGGAGGCTGCCAATATCGGTATTGCGCTGGCGGATGATGATCTGGCATTCCGTTGTAATTTGGTAACGCTTTCCGACGCGGAGGTGTACGAGGAAAAAACCTTGGACGATTATTGTGCAGGGGATATCCACACGGCTGAAGCGGATGAAATCATCCGTGCTGTGCAGGCAGCGTTTGGCGGCGGTGAATTTGATTTCTACACGGGCACGGCTTATCGCCATTGCTTGGTGTGGCATGGCGGAAAGAGTGCCCTTGGTACACTTACGCCGCCCCACGATATTACCGGCTGTGTGATCGGGGAGCATTTACCAACCGCCCCGGAAGCAGCACCGCTTTTGAATATGATGCGTCGCAGCACCGCATTGCTGCGCGATCATCCGGTGAATCAACGCCGTAAAGCAGAAGGAAAGAACCCCGCCAATGCGATCTGGTTGTGGGGCTACGGCAAACGG
>JAZQIV010000066.1:0-12916 GCA_045541305.1 Acutalibacteraceae bacterium
GTGCCGGTGATACCCATGGCACAACCGATATCGGCCGCCTTCAAAGCGGGAGCATCGTTGACGCCGTCGCCGGTCATAGAAACCACCTGATTTTTGCGCTGCCATGCCTTGACAATGCGAATCTTATTTTCGGGGGACACGCGGGCGTACACGGCAATGCTTTCCACCTGAGCATCGAGTTCCTCATCGCTCATGGCATCCAGCTGTGCACCCGTGATGGCGCGGTCGCCTTCGCCCAAAATGCCGAGTTCACGCGCAATGGCGGAAGCAGTTGCTACGTGGTCGCCCGTGATCATGACGGGCTTGGTACCCGCTTTGCGGCAAATGGCTACGGCTTCTTTGGCTTCGGGGCGCGGCGGGTCGATCATGCCGACCAGTCCCATGAAGGTGAGCCCGTTTTCCAAATCGGCGGGGGTGGGATCTTCGGGGACAACGTCGATTTCCTTGTACGCCACTGCGAGCACGCGCAGGGCTTGTTCACTCATGCTTTCCGTCATTTGCTTGGCGGTTTCCAGGTCACCGGCAACGCAAAGCGGTACCATCATATCAAACGCGCCTTTGACGATCACAATGTTTTTACCGTCCATGCGGTTGACGGTGGTCATGAGCTTGCGATCCGAATCAAACGGGATTTCTGCCAGTCGGGGATAGGCCTGGTTGAGTTCGTCTTTCGGGAAGCCGTTTTTATGGGCGGCGAGAACGATGGCGGTTTCGGTGGGGTCACCGAGATGCTGTTCCTCCTCACCGTTGAACACCACCGAGCCGTCGCAGCATAAGGTGGCGTAGGAAAGAAGCTTGCGGATGGGATCGGAATTTTCGGTGCTGATGGCTTCGGGCTCGGCCGCACCGTCGACATACGCTTTGACCAGCGTCATACGGTTTTGGGTCAACGTGCCGGTTTTATCCGAACAGATGATGGACGCGCTGCCCAGCGTTTCCACAGCGGGCAGACGGCGAATGAGTGCATTGCGCTTGACCATGCGCTGCACGCCGATGGACAACACGATCGTGACGATCGCGGGTAAGCCTTCGGGAATAGCGGATACGGCGAGCGATACCGCGACCATGAAGATGTCCAAGGGGTCTTTGCCGGTGAGCAAGCCGATCACAAACACGATGGCGCAGGCCGCCAACGCGACAAAACCGAGGTACTTGCCGAGCTGAGCCAGCTTTTCCTGCAGCGGTGTTTGGCCTTCCTCTTCGCTGTCGAGCAGGTTGGCGATCTTGCCCATTTCGGTATTCATACCGATGGCGGTGACGATCGCCAGCGCCGTGCCGTAGGTGACGCTGCAGCCGGAGAACACCATGTTGGAGCGGTCACCGAGCGGTGCATCCTCGGCCACGATATCATCTGCATCCTTTTCCGACGGAACGGATTCACCCGTGAGTGCCGATTCTTCGGATTTCAAGCTCGCGCTTTGCAGCAGACGTGCGTCGGCGGGAATGAAATCGCCGGCTTCCAAACGGATGATGTCACCGGGAACCAGCTCGGATGCATCAATCACCGTTTCCACACCGTCACGAATTACCCGTGCATGCGGTGCCGACAGATTTTTGAGCGCATCCAGCGCTTTTTCTGCCTTGCTTTCCTGCATGACACCCATGATGGCGTTGAGGACGACGATGAGTAAAATCAAACCCGGTTCAAACAGCTCGCCCCAATGACCTTCCTCGATGATGCCTTTCACGGCAATGGCGAGCGAGATCACGGCGGCGATGATCAGGATGATGATCATGACGTCTTTGAACTGATCAAAGAAGCGCTGTGCCATGGTCTTTTTCTTTTTCTCTTGCAGTTTGTTCGGTCCGTACTTTGCTTGAAGTTCCGACACTTGCGCGGCGGTAAGTCCCGTTTGCATATTGGATAACAACTGACCTAACACGTCACGCGGGGATTGATTGTGTGCTGCCAACGCTGACCCTCCCATAAATTTTAAAAGTAGTTGGTGGCTAAATGGCAGTATACCATGTTTTGCCACGAATTGCATTAGTTTTTTTAAAAAATTCATAAATCGGTAAAAATGGGGTTGAAAAACAGGACGTATTCTGTCAAAATATAGGTATATATATACTTGGTGAGGAAGTTATATGAAACACTCTTTTCAATGGAATCGCACGCAAAGCGGGTGGCTGATTGCCGCCGTTTGTTTGTGTGTCAGCGCTGTTTACACGCTGATCCTCGGTCCGTCTGCCCTGCTGGAAGCGACGTTCCCGATCGGGGTGTCGATGTTGCTTGCCGGTCTGCTTAACGTTTGGGGTTATCACATTAACCGACACAAGCTGCATGGTTCACACTGGCTGTTCGCAGACGGTATGAGCACGGCTTTATTGTCGGTTTTTTTGCTGTTCAACCACACCGTTTCAGCGCCCGTAGTTCCGTTTTTCTTAGGAATCTGGGAGCTGTTTTCCGGCGTTTTGAAAATCATGGACGGCACGTTCATGCGGGAAGATCACATTCACGGGCGCATCACGTTTACCACCGCCGGTTTTTTGGAACTGATCTGCGGTGTTGCCGCGCTGCTGAAGCCCATTGAGGATAACCACCACATGCACGTAACGGTGGCAATTGTGCTGCTCATTCAATGCGCGGGCTTGATCAGCAAAATCTGCTTATATCCCCAGCTGCGCATCAGCGAGGGCGAGGCTTGACAGCATCGGCTTTCGGCGAAATGGAAAACTTATTTTTATAGGCGTGATAAAATACGGGGTATCCTCAAAACCCGCATAGTGTGGCGGTATAGTTGTGCTGGAAGAAAATATACGGATTTCCTTATGGCTTCACCTCGCTTCTTGTTATCATAGCAAATAATGCGCGTTTTTTCAGTGCTTTTTGGTGTTATTTTGGTATAGATTTAAAAAAGAAATTCATGTATACTCTTGTATAGTAAGGTTCCGTTCAAAAAACAGAACCTTTTATAAAAAATATTATGTTGAGTCGAGGAGGACTTTATTATGAAACAATTGATTGAAAAAATCAGCAACACCGCCGTTATCCCGGTCATCAAGATCGATAACGTGGACGATGCGCTCCCGCTTGCTGAAGCACTCAAAAAAGGTGGTTTATGCGCGGCAGAAGTAACCTTCCGTACCGATGCGGCCGAAGAATCCATTCGCCGTATCGCGGCAGCATACCCGGATTTCCTGGTAGCGGCGGGAACGGTGCTCACCCCTGAGCAGGCAGATAAAGCCATGGCGGCCGGTGCTTCCTTCATTGTCAGTCCCGGCACCAATCCCGAAGTGGTGCGTCACTGCAACGAAAAAGGTTATCCCATCATCCCCGGTGTGTGCACACCCAGCGAAGTGGAAATGGCAATGTCCTTGGGCCTGACTTATCTGAAGTTCTTCCCGGCTGAAGCGGCGGGCGGCGTCAAAATGATCAAGGCAATGGCGGCTCCGTATACCAAAATCAAGTTCATGCCCACCGGTGGTATCGGTGTGAAGAACCTGGCGGATTACCTCAACTGCAACGCCGTGTATGCTTGCGGCGGCAGCTGGATGGTGCCCTCAGATTTGATCGCGGAAGGTAAGTTCGATGAGATCGAAGCCCTCACCCGCGAAGCGGTGCAGCTGGTGAAGGAGATCAAAGGATAAAAGCAGCGACAGTTCCGGTCGCATGCAGCGTAAGCCGCGGCTATCAAAAAAACAAAGGAGAGAGACTATGAAACTGTCTTTTCGTTGGTATGGGGAATCCGATCCGATTTCCCTGCAGTATATCCGACAAATCCCGAATATGCGCTCCATCGTGAGCGCGGTGTATGATGTGAAACCCGGTGAAGTGTGGCCGGAGGAGAGTCTTGCCCGTATGAAACAGCAGGTTGCGGAAAACGGCATGCTGTTTGACATTGTGGAATCGGTTCCGGTTCCCGAAGAAATCAAGCTCGGCGCACCGAATGCGGATGAGCTCATTGAGGTATATTGCGAGAACATCCGTCGTTGCGCGAAATACGGCATCAAATGTATCACATACAATTTCATGCCGGTATTTGACTGGACGCGTACGCAGCTGGACAAACAAGCCGCCGACGGTTCCACCAGCTTGGTGATGTACTGGGATCAGATGCGTGATCTGGATCCGCTCAAAGATGATATTCACCTGCCCGGTTGGGATTCCAGCTACACGCAGGAAGAAGTGCGCGAGTTGATCAGCGCCTACGGTAAGCTTGGTGAAGAGGGATTGTGGCGCAACCTGGAAACATTTTTGAAACGCATTATTCCGGTTGCCGAAGAGGTCGGCGTGCGCATGGCGATCCATCCCGACGATCCGCCGTATCCGATTTTTGGTATTCCGCGTATCATCACGTGTGAAGAAAACCTGGATCGCTTGCTGAAAATTGTGGACAGCCCCTCGAACAGTTTGTGTCTGTGCACCGGTTCGCTCGGTTGCGCCAAGTTTAACGATATTCCCCAAATGGTGCGCAAATACAGCAAGATGGACCGCATTGCGTTCATGCACATCCGTCAAGTCACGTTGATGGAGGATGGCAGCTTTGAAGAAAGCGGCCACCTGTCGGCTTGCGGCAGTTTGGATATGTATGAGATCGTGAAAGCGTTGGTGGAAACCGGCTTTGACGGTTACGTACGTCCTGACCACGGTCGTATGATCTGGGGCGAGACGGGCAAACCCGGCTACGGCTTGTATGACCGTGCATTGGGTGCTGCGTATATCAACGGTTTGTTTGAAGCCTGTGAAAAAGCGGAGGGAAAATAAATGGCTAATGTAATCAATACCGATCTGACCGGCAAGGTTGCCGTTGTTACGGGAGCAGGTGGCGTGTTGTGCTCCGCGTTTGCCAAGGTGCTGGCAAACGCAGGTGCCAAGGTGGCGCTGCTGGATATCAACCTGGAAGCGGCGCAGGGATATGCGGATGAGATCACTGCCGAAGGCGGCGTTGCCAAAGCGTTTTCCTGCAACGTGTTGGATAAAGACAATTGCTATGCGGTTGCCGACGAAGTGGAAAAAGAATTTGGCAAATGCGATATTTTAGTGAACGGCGCGGGCGGTAATAACCCCAAAGCCACCACCGACAAGGAATACTTTGAGCTTGGTGATATCGATGCCGATACCAAGAGCTTTTTTGATCTGGATGCCGCAGGTGTCGGTTTTGTGTTCAACTTGAACTTTCTCGGCACCTTGTTGCCGACCCAGGCGTTTGCCCGTCAGATGGTGGGCAGAGAGGGCTGCAACATTTTAAACATTTCCAGCATGAATGCGTATACACCCTTAACGAAGATTCCCGCCTACTCCGGTGCAAAAGCGGCTATTTCGAATTTCACGCAGTGGCTTGCCGTGCACTTCAGCCGCGTGGGCATTCGTGTGAACGCCATTGCGCCCGGCTTCTTTTCCACCAAGCAGAACGCAAAATTGTTGTGGAACGAAGACGGTACTCCTACCGCCCGTACAGGCAAGATCCTGGCCGCCACCCCGATGGGCCGTTTTGGTGAGTCGGATGAGTTGGACGGCGCGTTGCTGTTCTTGTTGAATAATGAAGCCGCCAGTTTTATCACCGGCGTAGTGTTGCCGGTTGACGGAGGCTTCTCCGCGTATTCGGGTGTGTAAACCGTAATCCGGTTGTATTGCCGATGGACATGGCTTTGTTTGATCGCTTGTGCGCGGAACACATTGCTTGCTCGGGGCATTGACTGAACGAAAAGACTTTTCACCTGTAACGGATTGTAAATCCCATTGGCATGTGAATTGGTAAGGAGAGTGTTGGTATGCGTTTTGGCGTTTGCAGGCCGTGTGAAGATGCCGCGTTTGTGAAAGAGTGCGGCTACGATTATATTGAGCCGGCGTTGTGCGAGCTGGTCGGCATGACCGATGAGGCGTTTGCTGTTTGCAAAGCCGCGTTGGAGCAGGCGGGAATCAAAGCGGAGGTGTGTAACCGCTTGTTTCCCGAAGATTATGCGTTGGTTGGACCGAATGCGGATATTAACAAGATCGGTGCTTATGTTGATAAGGCAATTATACGGGCACATGAACTGGGTGCCGAAATTTTGGTGCTGGGCAGCGGTAACCGTTCGATTGCGGATGGCTGGGATCGCGCAGCGTGTGAGGAGCAATTTATCACGCTTGTGCGTACCATCGGCAAAAAAATGGAGGCGTATGGCATGCGTCTTGTCATCGAACCGCTGAACTATGCCGAAACCAATTTCATCAACACGGTGCCGGAGAGCGCTGAGATTTCGAATCGCATCAGCCGTCCCAACGTAAAAGCGATGGTGAACTTTTTCCACCATGGTCAGGTTGGCGGGCAGCCGTACCAAATTCATTGGGTCAAAGGTCAGGTCGGCTACGTGCACGTGGCACGCAACAACCCCGATCGGCTTATTCCCTATGAGGAAGATATGGGCGACGTTCGTGCCTGGGCTTTGGTGCTGAATGAGATTGACTATAACGATCGGTTGTCGCTGGAAGGCACGTTTGTGGATTTCAAAGCGGATGCCAAAGCGGCGCTGGAACGCGTGCGCGAGTTCGAATATATCCATGACCGCAAGGAGGTTACGCAAGACCTGATTACGGTTACCGATTATCAGCTCGCAGGGAAATTGCCGAATCCGTTTGTGATGGATGACGGCACACCGGTGAAAACCAAGGAAGATTGGGCGCGCCGCCGCGCCGAAATTTATAAAACGGCGGTGGAGCTGCAATACGGCACCATGCCGCCGAATCCCGAAATACTGGAAGTACTTTGCACCGGCAATGCCAATCCCGTGTGCAATTATCTCATCAAGACGGGCACCAAAGCCAACCCCATCTACATGCAAATGACGGTGATGAAGCCGGAAGGTGTCGGCCCATTCCCCGTGGCGGTGGATGGTGACCTATGCTTCCGTTATCCGTGGGATCAGGAGTTTATCCGCACGTTTTTGGATAACGGCATTGCGCTGGCTTTGTTTAACCGCACCATGCTGATGCCGGATCGCCAGGATATGGGCCGTGTCGGTCCGTTGGTGGAGGCGTATCCTGATTATGCGTTCGGCGCGATCGCCGCGTGGGCCTGGGGGTATTCTCGCTGTGTGGATGCGCTGGAAACATTGCCGTTTATTGATAAAACCTGTATAGCGGCGGTGGGGCATTCCCGCGGTGGTAAAACAGCGTTGCTGGCGGGTGCTTGTGACGAGCGCTTTGCCATTGTGAACCCGAACGAGGGCTGCGCCGGCAGCACCAGCTGCTACCGCTTACGTGTGAAGGCAATCCGTGAGGATCGGTCCGAGGCGGTGAGCGAACAGCTGGAGGATATGTTCAAAAACTTCCCCCTTTGGTTCAATCCCGAACTCAAGGAATACATCGGCAGGGAAGAAGAACTGCCGTTTGATTCGCATTATTTAAAGGCGCTGGTCGCGCCGCGCGTGTTGCTCGATGGTGAGGCCGCCAGCGATATTTGGGGCAATCCCATTGGTTCCTGGCACACCACCATGGCGGCGGGTGAGGTGTTCAAATTCCTCGGTGCCGAAGCGAATCTCTATTGGTACAATCGCCGTGGTTATCATTATCACAAGATTGAGGATATCGAACGCCTGGTAAACGTGATTCGTCACGTGCATGAAGGTGCCGCCTTGCAGGATGGCTTCTTCACGCTGCCGTTCAAGGCGCCCGACCCCATCTACGATTGGCAATGTCCGAAAAACGAAATATAAAAAGCGGTGGGTCAAGCTTTTGCTTGACCCACCGCTTTTTTGTGTATTTTATTCGGTTCGTAAGGCTTCCACGGGATCCTTGCGGGCAGCCACGCGGGAGGGAATCAGTCCCGCAATCAGCGTGAGTGCCATGCTGATGATTACTAAGATTACCGCACCGTTGAGCGGTAGCGCCGCTACGTTGGGAATACCGGTGAGCGGATAGATGATCGCATTGGCGAGCAACACGAGCAGCAACGTGACACCAATACCGAGTGCGCCTGCCGTGAAGCCCACAATCATGGTTTCGGCATTGAACACGCGGGAAATATCGCGTTTGGAGGCGCCCATGGCGCGAAGAATACCGATTTCCTTGGTGCGCTCCAACACCGAAATGTAGGTGATGATACCGATCATGATGGAGGATACCACCAACGAGATCGCCACAAACGCAATCAAAATGATGGTGATGGCGTTAATGATGGTGGTCACGGAGGACATCATCAGCCCCACGTAGTCCGTGTAGTTGATAGCATCGGCCTCATCTACGCCCTCGTTATAGGCGGCGATGAGATCGCTGATTTCATCCTTGGCGGCAAAATCCTTGGGGTAGATGTTGATGCCGCTGGGCTTTTTGAGATCTGCCACACCGAATTTCAGCAAATTACCGTCGTACGTTGCTTCCGAGGTTTGATTCATGGATTTGGCAAACATGGTGCAGATTTGCTCCTCGGTCATACCTTGCTGCTGCATCTGTTGAATCGAAGCACCAACCTGTGCCTGTTCTTCGGGCGGCAGCGTACCGATATAAGCTTGAATATCCGCCATGGTGACGGTCTTTTCCTCGCCGTCATCAAACGGCAGACCGGTCAAAATGTCGGTATCGGGATCGTCCTTTTGTGCTTTCACAAGCGCACTTTGGTTCACTTCGTTCACCAGGTGCTGCATCAAATCGGCGCGGTAGCCGATTGTGCCGCCGGTTTGCGAAACGGTGGCACCCTCGGCGGGGCGCAGAATACCCACCACCTTCAGTTCAAGGGCGTCCTCCAGTTTTTCACGCAGAAACACTTCGTCATCCGAACGGTCAACCCATTTGCCGTTTCGTGCCTTTTCATAGTAATCAGTGTTGACCAGCAGCTTAAAGCGCAATGCCAAAATTTCATCGTAGGTATAATTGGTGAGCGGTTTGGAGGGGATCTCCTCACCCTTGATAGCCGCTTCGAACATACCCTTCAGATCGGCGGCATCCAGAATACCCAGCGCATAAAGCGTGTAGTCGCTCACCTCGTTGTGATCGTCCACCATTAAGACAATCTCGTCGTAGGAGGTCGGCATGCTGCCGGCAACCACGTCATACTGCGTTTTGAGAAGCTCGGGGTTATCCAGCAGCTCCTGCCACACGTTACCGCTGGCCATGGATGCCATGGGCGAACCCGCCATCATGGAATCCGATGCCCCCATTTGTGTGGTGGGCATACCCATTTTGTCAAACACCTGTGCGGGGTTGACCTGATAGATGCCGTCGGCGGTATCGGCCTTGTACACGTTCATTACGGTAGAATAGGTGTATTGGATCGCGCTGGACAAGGGCACAATGGGGTTATCCGCCTTTTCCAGATACGCCTTAAACGCTTCCAGATTGTTGGTGGATACACCCGTTAACGTCGATTCGATCATTTCGGTCATGATGTTGTTCGAATAGATCTTGTCGTTTTCGTGCTCGGTTTGGTTTTCGGCTTCACCCATCATCGAGGTGATCATATCGCTGATGTCCACGGTGGATTCCTGCAGCGCGATGGGGTAGCTGGATAAGGTGTCCTCTTCTACCTTATTGATATATGCGTTCAAACCGCTGGACAATGCCAAAATGAGCGCAATGCCGATGATACCGATGCTGCCCGCAAACGACGTCATGAACGTGCGGCCCTTTTTGGTCATCAGGTTATTCAGCGACAACGAAAGCGCCGTGAAAAACGACATGGACGGCTTGCGCAACCGCTTTTTAGGTGCTTTCGGCTGTTCTTCCGCGATCGGTTCGGGTTCGTAGGGATCGGTGTCGCTCACGATCTGTCCGTCCAGCAAACGGACGGTACGCGAAGCGTATTGCTCGGCAAGATCGGGATTGTGTGTGACCATGATAATCAGCTTATCCTTGGCGATCTCTTTGAGGATCTCCATGATCTGCACGCTGGTTTCGCTGTCCAAAGCACCCGTTGGTTCATCGGCAAGCAGAATGTCGGGGTTGTTCACCAGTGCGCGGGCGATTGCCACACGCTGCATCTGGCCGCCGGACATTTGGTTGGGCTTTTTCTTTAGTTGGTCGCCAAGGCCCACCTTTTGGAGCGCTTCCTTGGCGCGTGCACGCCGCTCTGAACGGCTGACACCCGTTAACGTCAGCGACAATTCCACGTTGGCCAGCACCGTCTGATGCGGGATCAGATTGTAGCTTTGAAACACAAATCCGATGGAGTGATTGCGATAGGTATCCCAATCTGAGGATTTGTATTGCTTGGTGGAGATGCCGTTGATCACGAGATCGCCGCTTGTGTATTGATCCAATCCGCCGATGATGTTCAGCAGCGTGGTTTTACCGCAACCGGACGGCCCCAGTATTGCCACGAATTCATTTTCGCGAAACGCTGTGGATACGCCGCGCAGCGCCTGAACGGTATCTTCACCCGCGCGGTACGTTTTGACAATGTTTTGCAGTTTCAGCATATTTTCTTCCTCCTGATTGGGAACTTAACCGTATTGTACCATATAAATATGACGGATGTGTAAATATTTTCAAACTTTTTTGAAGAAAAAGCGGCCTACCTGAACGGTACGCCGTTTTTGTTTATGTGATTGAACGGTTGCATATTTCGCGGTAGAAGATTGGGTTGAACTGCTTTAAACAGTTGATATAATCCGCTACTCGCACACAATTTGCGATATCGTATTCATCGACACCTTGAAAAGCGTAAATTTCATCGTGCAAACGACAACTGCCCTCTATCTGCACATAACCCGAACTCAAATCGATCCCAATAAAAACGGGGCAACCGTCCCACATGTTTTCTTGATTATCATAGATGGGTTTCCCGTTACCTTCATTTTTTAAAATGAAAGTTTTGGGTTCTGGTTGTAAATCGGAGGGGAGCTTTTGCTTGTGAAATTCATTCTTTAAAACGGTTTCAGAAACTGCCAAAAAAGCCTTTTCTTCATAAATTTCATCCAGCAAATATTTATCTTTCAGATAATCTAACACTTCCTGGCCGCTTTTGCGATTGGGGGTTAATTTGTCCTTGAATTCCTGATGAATTCTCCGCCATTCGTTCAGTAATTCTTGCGTAGCAGGTCCAAAAATCATGTCTTATCCTCCTTATTCTCCCTCAAAGTCTTACAACTTGCAATTAACAGCCGCCTAATACGACCGCAGAGATTTCTGTGGTTTTTGAAAGTTGTTTCATCGATACCCTTTGTGTTAAACAATAACTGTAATCAACCCTCTGTTTCACTACATTCTTTGAGGGCAATCTCAAATTTTGAAAGCATATCCGCTTTGCTCTGTCCGTAATTGGCTTTACGAATATTTGCATAAACGCTACCGCAGCTTTTACGGATTTGGAAAAGAGTGTTAGATGGTGCTTTAATATTTTGGCAAAGCCATTCAATTTCTGTTACAAGCTGTTCAGAATATATCAGTCAATAATTTCTCGATATTATAAGCACTCCTTTCAAGAGAATTATACGACTTTTCCGTAAACAAATCAAGGCGAAGCCTTGTATACTATCCGCAGCTTGTCTGCGGTATATCATGAACACGCAGTGTTGCATCTCATCAAGCTGCAGGAAGCTAACACGCTGGTGCGTGATGAGATACAAGGGCGGCTCGCCGCTCTTGATGATATGCGCCGCACTTCGTGTGTCAATGATATGCCAAGCCTGCGGCTTGGATAAAAAAAGAAGCAACTTTTGTCTTTCAAAAGTTGCTTCTTTTTTGGTGCGAGGAATGGGACTTGAACCCACACGTCAACGACACACGCACCTCAAACGTGCCTGTCTGCCTATTCCAGCATCCTCGCATATAGCAGTCGTTATTATAACACCATCGAAAGTGCCTTGTCAACTGCTTTTTTATCTTTCTTTGTAAAAATCTTATTCCGTTAGGCATTGATCGCCTGCTCGGCCAAACGCACCGCGGCGGGATCCGCTTCCGGGATCTCGGCAAAGGGGAACGGGAGCCCCAACGCATCGTATTTCACCGCGCAGATCTTGCGAAACGGCAGTAGCTCAATGTGATCCACGCACGCGTGTTTTTTGGCAATGCAGCGCAGTTCTTCGCGATTCTCAGCGGTGTCGTTGATGCCGGGAATCACCACCTGTCGCAGCGTGGTGGGGATGTGCTGCTGATTTAAGTAATCCAAAAACATGAGGGCTTGTACAAACGGCATCCCCACGTGGCGGCGGTATAACACATCGTCGGTATACTTGATATCCAACAGCACGCGGTCACAGTGGGCAAGGGCTGTGCACACGGCATCGTCCAAGCACACGCCTGCCGTATCCAAACACGTGTGAATACCGCGTTCATGGCACAAGCGGAATACCTCACCCACAAAATCCGCCTGCAGGAGAGGTTCGCCACCCGAAAGGGTGATGCCGCCTTTTTCGCCGAAATACGAGCGGAACGATGCGGCACGCTCCACCAATGCGGCGGCGGCGTATTCCGTGCCGCCGTTTACCTCCCACGTATCGGGATTGTGACAGCACGAACAGCGCAACGGGCAGCCCTGCAAAAAGGCGACAAACCGTACGCCGGGGCCATCCACCGTGCCGAGCGATTGGATGGAATGAATCCGCCCCGTCATATTACAACGCACCGTGGAAGGTGCGGCTGATGACTTCACGCTGCTGCTCGCGGGAGAGCTTGTGGAAGTGTACCGCATAACCCGAAACGCGAATGGTCAGGTTGGGATACGCCTCGGGATTTTCGTAAGCCTTAAGCAACGTTTCGCGGTTCATCACGTTCACGTTAATGTGGTGTGCGCCTTTGGCAAAATAGCCATCCAAAATGGAAACCAGGTTATCCACGCGCTCTTCATCGGTTCTGCCGAGCGCATCGGGGGTGATGGAGAACGTGTTGGAAACGCCGTCACGGCAATCGTCATAGCTGATTTTGGCAACCGAGTTGAGTGAAGCGAGGGCACCGTTTTCTTCGCGGTTGTGCAACGGGTTGGCGCCCGGTGCAAACGGTGCACCGGCCTTGCGCCCGTCGGGCGTGGCACCCGTGTGCTTGCCGTACATGACGTTGGAC
>JAZQIV010000067.1:0-7231 GCA_045541305.1 Acutalibacteraceae bacterium
TGAGCCAGGACGGTTTACGGAAGGTCATGGATTCATCCTCCTTTTATCCATTCGCGCGAAAGCGCGGAGGTTGACAGATATAAGCACTCTTATATTATAGCACAGACGCCGAATTGTCAAATGTCAAAATTGTAAACATTACGTACCATAAGGAAACCGAACCCCATAATGCCCATGCACAATCTTTTTAGCGCTTTTCGCGGCTTTGCCCTTGGTGGGCTGTATACCGACGGCGGTTTTGTCCACACTATTGCGTGAGGTGAAGAGTATGAGTGAACGGGATCGGCGGTGGATGCCGGCGTTGATTGCAGCGTTTGTGTTGATCGGTGCGGCGGCGTGGGCGAGCGCGTTGCTGCCGAGCGCGCCGCCGCGCGCAGTAACGCAGCCAACCGAAGCGCCGCAGCAGGTGCTGCGCGTGTGGGAAGGACAGCTGGCGTTGTTCGACGGAGCGGAGGAGCCCAGCGAGGTGTACGAGGTGGCGGTAGCGTCGCTGCCGCCGGAGGAGCAGCAGCGTCTTTCGGAGGGGATTGTGATTGAAAGCGAGGAAATGCTGGCAGCGTTGCTTGATAATTATACCAGTTAAATTTGTATTTTTTACTTGCCCTGCCTCCAGTTTTGTGCTATACTAATCCAAATATACACTTGAGATAGACAAGCGGAGGTTTTGGCGGTCATGGCACAGGCAATGGGGTTTGAAGAATTTGAACTGCGTCCCGAGTTGATGCAGGCTTTGGAAAAGATGGGCTTCACCCAGCCGACACCGATTCAACAGCAGGCGATTTTGCCGATGCTGGAGGGACGTGACGTGATTGCCAAGGCACCCACGGGCACTGGTAAAACCTGCTCGTTCGGTATTCCGCTTTTGGAGTGTTATCGACCCGATTGCAAGGATATCCAGGCGGTAGTAGTGTGCCCGACACGCGAGCTGTGCATACAGATCACCGACGATCTGCAGCAGCTGGCGATGTTCATGCCTCAGATTCGCATTGTGGCGTTGTACGGCGGTCAGCCGATCAATCGGCAGATCACGTCGCTGAAGAAAAAGCCCACCATTGTGGTGGCAACGCCGGGGCGGCTGCTGGATCACATCAACCGCGGCACGGTGTGGCTGGGCAACGTGTACACAGCCGTGCTGGATGAAGCGGACGAAATGCTCAAGATGGGCTTTATCCGTGACGTGCGCAAGATTATCAACGCGACCCCCGGTGACACGCAGGTGGTGCTGTTCAGCGCCACCATCTCGCGCGAGGTGATGAACGTGGCGTGGGAATACCAGCGCGATGCGGTGGAGATCACGGTGGAAGCGGAGGGCGAAGCGCGGCCGCACATTACGCAATATGCCATGGAGGCAGGCGAAGTCGATCGGCTGGATGCGATTGAAGCGCTTTCGAAGCATCTGGATTTGCACCGCGCGATGATTTTTTGCAACCGTAAAAGCACGGTTGCCTGGCTGTGCAAGCAGCTGCAAAAGCGCGGGTGCTCGGTGGATTGCCTGCACGGCGATATTCCGCAAGGGCAGCGTAACCGCGTGATGGAGGGCTTCCGCAAGGGTAAGTTCGAGATATTGGTCGCAACCGACGTTGCCGCGCGAGGCATTGACGTGGACGATGTGGAAGCGGTTTTCAATTATGATATTCCGGAAGAAAACGAGTATTACCTGCACCGCATCGGGCGGACAGGCCGTGCCAAACGGCACGGGATCTCGATCACGTTTACCACGTCTTCGGATCAGTTCCGCATGCGGGATATTCGCAAATACACCCATTCGGATATTGAGGATATTACGATTGGAGAGGACGGTGTGCCGCGGTATACCGATGGCACGGTGTTATAAGTGAGGTGACAGAACATGGCGGTTTCGCGTGAACACATTCGCAATTTTTGTATCATTGCCCATATCGATCACGGCAAGTCCACGCTTGCCGACCGTATTCTGGAAAAAACGCGCGCGGTAGCGTTACGTGATATGGAAAATCAGCTGCTGGACAGCATGGACCTGGAACGGGAACGCGGTATCACCATTAAGGCGCACGCGGTCACGGTTTCGTACGATGCTAAGGACGGGCAGACATATATTTTTAATCTGATCGACACCCCCGGTCACGTGGACTTTAATTATGAGGTTTCCCGCTCGCTTGCCGCCTGCGAGGGCGCGATTTTGATCGTGGATGCTTCGCAGGGGAGCGAGGCACAGACCTTGGCGAATACATATTTAGCGGTGGAGCACGGGCTGGAGATCGTGCCGGTGATCAACAAGATCGATCTGCCGTCGGCGCGGCCGGAAGAGGTGCGCGCGGAAATTGAGGATATCATCGGCATTGATGCTTCGGACGCGCCGCTGATTTCGGCGAAGATGGGCACCAACATTGAGGACGTGCTGGAAGCGATCGTACAAAAAATTCCCGCCCCCGCCGGTGAGGACGAAACGCCGCTGCAGGCGTTGATCTTTGACAGCTATTATGACAGCTATAAAGGCGTGATCGTGTATATCCGTGTGAAGGAAGGCACGGTGAAGGTGGGGGATACCATCCGCATGATGGCAACCGGTGCCACGTTTGACGTGGTGGAGGTGGGTATCATGCGAGCGGGGTCGCTGGAACCGTGCGGCTCGCTGCATGCGGGACAGGTTGGTTATATTGCCGCTTCCATCAAAACGGTGCACGATGCGCGCGTGGGCGATACGGTGACCTTGGCCGCCAAGCCCGCCCCCGAACCGTTGCCCGGCTACCGCAAGGTCAATCCCATGGTGTTTTGCGGTGTGTTCCCGGCGGACGGTGCGCACTACCAAGATCTGCGTGAAGCGCTGGAGCGGTTGCAGCTTAACGATGCGTCGCTCACCTTCGAGCCCGAAACATCGGTGGCGCTCGGCTTTGGTTTCCGCTGCGGGTTCTTGGGGCTTTTGCATATGGAGATCATTCAGGAACGGTTGGAGCGGGAATACGATTTGGATCTCATCACCACTGCACCGAGTGTGATTTATCATATCACCAAAACGGACGGGACGATCGAATACATTGATAATCCCACCAACTACCCTGATCCCGCGAACATTGCTTTTGCGGAAGAACCGATCGCAGAAGCACATATTTTGTCGCCGACGGAGTACGTTGGTAACATTATGGAATTGTGTCAGCAACGGCGCGGCGTTTTCCACGATATGAAATATCTGGATCAAACGCGCGTGGATATTCATTACGAGTTGCCGCTCAATGAGATCGTGTACGATTTCTTTGACGCACTCAAATCCCGCACAAAGGGATATGCCAGCTTTGATTATGAGCTGAAAGGGTATCGCAAATCCGAGCTTGTGAAGCTGGATATTCTGCTCAACGGTGATGTGGTGGACGCATTGTCTTTCATTGTGTTTGCCGGCAACGCGTATGCGCGCGGCAGACGGTTGTGCGAAAAGTTGCGGGATAACATTCCGCGCCAGTTGTTTGAGGTGCCGATCCAGGCGGCGATCGGCGGGAAGATCATCGCCCGTGAAACGGTGCGCGCCATGCGCAAGGATGTGCTGGCGAAGTGTTACGGCGGTGATATTACCCGTAAGAAGAAGCTGCTGGAGAAGCAAAAAGAAGGTAAGAAACGGATGCGTCAGTTGGGCAGCGTAGAGGTACCGCAAGAAGCCTTTATGGCGGTGCTCAAACTGAGCGACGACGAATAAACAAAGGAGAGAGAAGTATGGTAAACGTAAATGCCGGCGAAAAATTCTTGAAAGAGGGCTTGACCTTCGACGACGTGCTGCTCATCCCTGCTGAATCGGATGTGCTGCCCGCGGACGTGAAGCTCACCACCAAGCTGACCAAGAGCATCACACTGAATACCCCGCTGATGACGGCGGCGATGGACACGGTCACCGAAGCGCGCATGGCGATCGCGATCGCGCGTGAGGGCGGTATCGGTGTGATTCATAAAAATATGGACATTGCAGCGCAGGCCGATCAGGTGGATCGTGTCAAGCGCTCGGAAAACGGTGTTATTGTCAATCCGTTCTTCCTCTCTCCGGATCATTTGGTGTCGGATGCCAACGAATTGATGGGCAAATACCGCATTTCCGGTGTGCCGATCTGCCGCGACGGTAAATTGGTGGGTATTTTGACTAACCGCGACATGCGATTCCTGACGGATTTTAATCAACGCATCGAAGAGGTCATGACCAAGGATAACCTGGTGACCGCACCGGTCGGCACGACCATGGAGCAGGCACAGGAGATTCTGCGTCAGCATCGCATTGAAAAGTTGCCGATCGTGGACGAAAAAGGTATGCTCAAGGGCTTGGTCACGATCAAGGATATTGAAAAAGCCGTGAAATACCCGAATTCGGCGCGCGATGCTTCGGGTCGGTTGTTGTGTGCGGCGGCGATCGGCACGACCGCCAATGTGCTGGAGCGTGCGGCAGAGCTGGTGAAAGCGCAAGTGGACGTGCTGGTGCTGGATTCGGCACACGGTCACAGCCACAACATTCTGAATTGCATTAAGAAAGTGAAAGCGGCGTTCCCGAACGTTCAGTTGATTGCCGGCAACATCGCCACCGCTGCGGCGGCCGAAGCGATGATCGATGCCGGTGCGGATGCGGTTAAGGTGGGTATCGGCCCCGGTTCGATCTGCACCACCCGTGTGGTGGCCGGTATCGGTGTGCCGCAGATCACCGCGGTGTATGACGTGGCGTGTGCGGCGGCAAAATACGGTATTCCCGTGATTGCCGACGGCGGTCTTAAATATTCCGGTGACCTTGTGAAAGCCATTGCCGCCGGTGCGAACGTGATGATGGTCGGTTCGTTGGTGGCGGGCTGCGAGGAATCGCCCGGTGAAACCGAACTGTACCAGGGTCGTCAGTTCAAGGTGTATCGCGGCATGGGCAGCCTCGGCGCGATGGCCAAGGGCAGCAGCGACCGCTATTTCCAGGAAAACAACAAAAAACTCGTTCCCGAAGGTGTCGAGGGTCGTGTGCCGTACAAGGGACCGCTGTCCGACACGGTGTACCAGTTGATGGGCGGCTTGCGTTCCGGTATGGGCTACTGCGGATGCCACGATATTCCGGAGCTGCAGGCGAAAGGCCAGTTTATCCGCATTACGGGTGCCGGCTTGCGTGAAAGCCATCCGCACGATATTGCAATCACCAAGGAGGCGCCGAACTATTCCACCGGTGCCTAAACCTTTGACGTGAAAAGAAGGTGTTTTTGATGACACAGCCCTTGTTCGTTCCGGTGCTGCTGGGCAGCGACGTGAATGTTTACGGTATGGCGCGTTCGTTCCACGAAGCGTATGGCATTTGTTCCGTGGCGATCGGTAAAGGTCGCCTGGGCGCCACCTCAAACAGCAAAATTGTGACGGTGGAGGTTGTGGAGCCGCGGATTGAAGAAGACGACGTGTTCTGCAAAACGCTGATCGATTTTGCCGGTCGGTACCCGAAGGATATTACGCTGTTGCTGGTGCCGTGTGGGGATAACTATATTAAGCTGCTGGCGCGCAATCAGGATGCGTTGCGGGAGTATTATGCGTTTACGTGCATTGATGCCGAGCTGCTGACCCAGTTGAGCATGAAAGAATCGTTTTATGCACTGTGTGAGCAGCACGGGTTCTTGTTCCCCAAAACCGCAACGGTGACGGTGAACAACTACCAAACGGTGGAGTTGCCGTTTGCGTTCCCTGTGGTGATCAAGCCGTCCAACAGCGTGGCATACTGGAACTGCCATTTCCCCCACAAAAAGAAGGTGTTTGTGGCGGAAACCAAAGAGGAATTTGATGCGATCGTGAACGCGATCTACGGGTCGACGTATCAGGACCACCTGATTATTCAGGAATATATCCCGGGCGACGATAGTCATATGCGTGTGATGAACTGCTATTGCGGCAAAGACGGCAAGGTGCGGTTGATTGCGCTCGGTCAGGCGCTTTTGGAAGAGCATTCGCCGGAGGGGATCGGCAGTTATGCTGCGATCATTCCCACGGTGGATCGCCAGCTGGCGCGCCAGATGCGCGAATTTTTGGAAGCCATTGGCTATAAAGGGTTTGCCAATTTTGACCTGAAATTCGACAGCCGTGACGGGCAGTACAAGCTGTTTGAAATGAATCCCCGTCAGGGTCGCAGCAGCTTCTTTGTGACGGCGGAGGGATACAACCTGGCCGAATACCTGGTGGACGACGTGTTGCTGGACAAGCCTGCCGAATGTGAGATCGCGGACGGCGAAACGTTGTGGACCATTATTCCGAAAGCCTTGATCTTTGAATACGTCAAGGATCCTGAGCTGAAGCAAAAGGCAAAGGAGCTGATCCGTCGCGGAAAACTGTGCCGGTCGTTGTATTACAAAAAGGACCGCAATTTGCGCCGGTGGATCTATTTCCAGAAAAATCAGGCCAGTTATTTTAAGAAATACGCACGGTATTTTGGCAACAAAGGATTAGTAGATTGATTGAAAGGGGAACGCGGCTATGTGCGGATTTGCAGGCTTTTTTGTCAATGGATATGGCGGTGACCGTGGGGCGGTTATCAAAGCCATGGCCGACCGTATCGTGCATCGCGGTCCCGATCAGGCAGATTACTATATTGATGACGATATGGCGCTGGGCTTTCGGCGCTTGTCCATCATTGACTTAGAGGGCGGCAGCCAGCCGATTCAAAACGAGGACGGCACCAAGGTACTGGTGTTCAACGGCGAAATTTACAACTACCGTGAACTGCGCCGGGAACTGATCGATGCGGGTCACGTGTTCAAAACGCAAACCGATTCCGAGGTGTTGCTGCACGGCTATGAGGAATGGGGGGCAAAGCTGCTGGACCGCTTGCGCGGCATGTTCGCGTTTGTGGTGTGGGACAGCGTGGCGAAAAAGCTGTTTGGTGCGCGGGATATTTTTGGTATTAAGCCGTTTTATTATTATCAGCGCGGCACGGATTTCTTTTTCGGTTCCGAGATCAAATCGTTTTTGTCGCATCCGAATTTTGTGAAGGAATTGGATGAATCGAAATTACCCGACTGGTTGTGCTATGAGTACCTGCCGATGCGTGAAACGTTTTTCAAAAACGTGTACAAGCTGTTAAACGGTGAGTATTTTGAATGGCAAAACGGCGAAATGACGATCGGCAAATATTACGATGTTGCAGATCGTTTTTGCGCCGATAACACCAAAACCGCCGCCGAATGGGAGCAGCGTATTGCCGATGAATTTGTGGAATCGGTGGCGGTACACCAGATCAGTGACGTGGAGGTCGGGTGCTTTTTATCCAGCGGTG
>JAZQIV010000068.1:0-20109 GCA_045541305.1 Acutalibacteraceae bacterium
TGGATCAATACCAACAAAACGGCGCTCAAGGGAACTCCTTGGGCGCCGTTCTTTGTTGTATTTAGTTCGTGTAGTTATCAAAATACCCTTGCACCAGAACCACCGGTGTGCCCTTGTCACCCGAACCGCTGGTCAGATCACACAGCGAACCGATCAGGTCGGTCAACTGCCGCGGCGTGGTACCCTGTGCTGCCATGTTGCCCACCAGGCTGCTGCCGTCCTTTGCCTTGATGCTGTTGGCGATCGCTTCTTTGAGCGCTTCACCCGAAAGATCCTTGAAATCGTTATCCGCCAAATACTTGAGCTTCAATTCGTTCGGCGTACCGATCAAACCGTCGGTAAACGCAGGCGATACGATCGGATCTGCAAGCTCCCAGATCTTGCCTTGCGGATCCTTGAACGCGCCGTCACCGTACACCATCACTTCCACGTGCTTGCCGGTGGCCTGCAGGATGCGCGCCTGCACATCCAACACCAAATCGCGGCAATCCCGCGGGAACAATTTCACCTTATCCTCAGTCGACTTGTTGGAGCCCAGCAAGCCGTATTTCTCGTTGCATCCACTGCCGTTGATCGGCGCCGTCAAAATATCGTCCAGACCGCACACCGCTTTGGCCCCCGCCGCTTTCAGAATGCGTTTGGTGCGGGCACGCGTGTGAATATCGCAGGTAAGCACACAATCTGTATAATTGAGGATCGTTTTCGCTTGGTTGGCAAACACGATCTCCACCTCGGCACCGCACTCGCGCACCAGATCACCGTAATACTGCACGTAATCCACGCCGGTGAATTCATGCTTGTTCACACCAAACAATTCGCGGTATTTTTCAAGTGAGAGCACGTCTGAATACGGATTCACACCCGCCTCATCGATCTTATCCAGGCTGAGCAGCTCGTTCCCCACCTCATCCGACGGATAGCTGAGCATCAGCACCACTTTTTTGCAGCCCTTGGCAATGCCGCGCAAGCAAATAGCAAAACGGTTGCGCGACAAAATCGGGAAGATCACGCCAACGGTTTCGCCGCCCAGCTTTTGGCGCACGTCCGCCGCAATATCGTCCACCGACGCATAGTTCCCCTGCGCCCGTGCAACAATGGATTCGGTTATGGAAATTACATCCCGATCACGCAGAGCAAACCCCTCTGCCTCGGCCGCTTCCAATACGCTGTTCGTCACGATCGCTGCCAGATCATCACCCTCACGGATAATGGGACAACGAATACCGCGCGATACCGTACCGACTTTTCTTTCCTTTTCCATACGAAAGCCTCTTCCCGTTAATAAATTTCACAACCGTTATTTACTATACTCTATTTTACTCCAAAATGCAAGAAAAACTACACGCGTCTTGCAAATTTTTTTGTTACGAAAATCGTTGCTTGTTTTCTTTTGTTGTGTTATACTATTCGTCGTATTTGAACGAAATGTAGGGATCAACGTGAACAAAAGTCAGTACGCCTGCGGCGCACCACACAATCGAATCGCCCTCAAAGCGGGCATCCGCGACGGCGTTCCCATCGGTCTTGGGTATCTCGCCGTGTCCTTTTCGCTCGGTATCGCTGTGCGGGATGCGGGTCTTTCCTGGTTTCAGGGCCTCATGGCCAGTTGGCTGTGCACCACCTCCACCGGTGAATATGCCGCCTTTTCGCTGATCGCGGCGGGCACCACCCTGCTGGAGATCGCATTTGTCACGCTCATCATCAACGCGCGCTATATGCTCATGAGCTGCGCCATGAGTCAGCGTGTGGATCCCGAAATGCCGTTTTGGCACCGTTTTGTCATCGCCTTTCATTTAACCGACGAACTGTTCGGCATTGCGATCGCACGCCGCGGCCAGCTCAACCCGTATTATTCCTACGGCGCGTTTCTCACCGCCGTTCCCGGTTGGGCGCTCGGCACCGCGCTCGGCACGGTTGTGGGCAGCATTTTACCGTCTGCCCTCACCAGCGCCCTCAGCGTGGCACTGTACGGCATGTTCATTGCGATCGTCATCCCGCCGGCACGCAAAAACAAGGTTGTCGCAGGGTTGATTTTGGTCTGCTTTGCGGCAAGCTACGCCTCCGGCGTTGTACCGCTGCTCAATCAATTGTCAGAGGGTATGCGCATCATCCTGCTCACCGTGGTGCTCGCCTCGGCAGCGGCGCTCCTGTTCCCTTGCAAGGAGGAAGAGGAGGTGCCCGCGGAATGATGACCTGGATTTATATTGCGGTCATGGCGCTCGCAACGTATGCGATCCGCGTGTTGCCACTCACCCTCATCAAACGCCCCATTCGCAACCGCTTCATCCGTTCGTTTTTGTACTACGTGCCGTATGTCACCTTGGCGATCATGACCTTCCCCGCCATCGTGCAGGCAACCGAGCAACCCCTCGCCGGCGTTCTCGCCCTCATCGGCGGAATCCTGATCGCCTGGTTCGGCGGCAGCTTGTTTGTGGTGGCGGTATCCTGCTGCGGCATCGTTTTTCTCGCTGAACTTTTAATGAAATTTTTATAAAAAGGAGAATTCCAATGGTCAAACACGTGATTTTATGGAAACTTAAGGATATGCCCGCCGAGGAGACTGCTGCGGTGATCGCCGGCATCAAGGAAAATCTCGAGGGCCTTGCCGGTAAGATCCCGGGGCTTTTGGAAATCAAGGTGCACACCGATAAGCTCCCCTCCTCTAACGCCGACCTCATGCTGGATTCCTCGTTTGAAAGCGCCGAGGCACTCAAGGGCTACGCCGTCCACCCCGCCCACGTTGCGGTGGCGGATACGTTTGTCCGCCCCTACACCGCTTCGCGCTCCTGCCTGGATTTTAACGTATAATAGAACCCGCTCGCCGATCACCCGATCGGCGGGCTTTTCTTTTGATCGCAAAAGCGTTATCCAATCCATATTTTTTTACAAAAAAAATCAACACCCCCTTGACAACCTCCCTTTTTCGTGCTATCTTATATTTAACATCTTGGTTAATTGTTAAATATAAGGAGGCGTTTCTCATGGGATTGCAGCAGACGTTAAAAGCCCTGGCGGACCCCATCCGCCGCGAGATCCTGAATCTGCTCAAAAACGGCCGCTTGTCGGCGGGCGATATTGCGGAGCGGTTCCCGGTCACGGGGGCATCCATATCCCGCCATTTGTCGGTGCTGAAAGAAGCCGACCTGGTGCGTGACACCCGCGAAGGGCAGTATATTTTTTATGACCTCAATGCGTCCGTGTTGGAAGAAACCTTGTTGTGGCTCACCGCCTTGAAAGGAGAAAATGATCATGTGGAAAGAGAATAAAGGAAAACTCATTTTATCGTCGATCGGCATCCTGCTGCCGATCCTGATTGGTTTGGCGTTGTGGGACAAATTGCCCGCGCAAGTCCCCACACACTGGGGCCCCGATGGTAACCCCGACGGCTTCAGTTCGCGACCCGTGGCGGTGTTTCTGCTGCCCTTAATCGTGTTCGCCATTCATTGGCTGTGCCTGCTTGTCACCTCTAAGGATTCCAAAAATCAAGACCAGCACCGCAAGGTGTTCCGCATCATTTGGTGGATCTGCCCCATCGTGTCGTGGTTTGCCGGTGGGATCATGTATGCCACCGTGTTGGGTGCCGACGTTCCGGTGGGAACCATCGCCTTTGTGTTAATGGGATTTGCCTTTATCGTCATCGGCAACTACCTGCCCAAATGCAAGCAAAACCGCACCCTCGGCATCAAACTGCCCTGGACGTTGGCAAACGAAGCCAACTGGAACGCCACCCACCGTATCGGCGGTATCACGTGGGTGATTGGCGGTATCGTGTGCCTTGCCTGCACCTTCTTGCCGCAAAACGCATTACCGTTTGTGTTTGTCCCCCTGCTACTCATCATGGTGCTCATTCCCACCATTTACTCCTACCGCTATCACAAAACCCATCCATGATAAAAGCGAGCAGCATTTGCTGCTCGCTTCTTTTTTTGTGTATCAACAACATTGCCTCAAACAATGTCGTAATCACCCACAAACTGCCTTCGACTTTTTGATTTCGCCGCAGAAAACGCGGTTATACCGGCAAACATTTTGTTTTTACGGTATGCCCCGCTCTTCCAATTTTGTTACATCACACCACAAATTTTCACCGTTATCGTCCTTTATATTCCCGTTTGAGAATCTCCGCCATTTCTTCCGGCGACTCTTTGCAACCACCCGCAAGCCACATTTTAATGATAGCGTTCAGCCCGTTTCTGAAAAACTCCACGTGATATTGGATCGCTTTGTTATCCAACTCCAATTCCGCCCGTTTCGGATCGTACACCGAAATCAAATGCCGATCGTCGTAGCACAGCTTAAAGTACGTTTTATAAAAAATCGGATTTTCCTTGATATGCGTAAACATTTTGAGCACACCGGTTCGCTCGTTAAAATAATCATACCCGGCAAACAAATCCGAAAACTCCTGCTCCAGCTTTGCTTTGGTTTTATCCGCCAGATCATAAATATCCACATAATTGGCATAAAACGTGCTGCGGTTGAGCCCCGTTATCTTAATAATATCCGAAACGGTAATCTCCTTGATCTCACGCGTCTGCAACAACTCCACAAACGCTTTTTCAATCTTCTCCTGCGACTCTTTACGCCGCCGATTATTCTTAACGTTCATCCTGCTCCCCTTATTATTCCGACACTTGTTTGAAAATTGATGGTTGTTTCCCCCTCCTTGCTTGCAGTATACTATGTTTGCATTAAAAAAACAAGCGTTGGAATTATGAAAGGAGTCGTTCACATGAAAAAAAGCAGCTTTATCGCCTTGATTCTCGGCACCGTCAGCGGTGTGCTGTTCTCGCTCGGCATGTGCATGGCGCTGTTGCCGGAATGGAACGCGTTTACTGAAGGTATCGTCTTTGGCGGCGTGGGTCTCGTGTTGGGTGTGGTCACCGCTCTCGTTTGGTGTAAAATGGAACAAAAACACCTGCCGAAACTAAGCGCAAAACTCGTTTTGCGCATCGTCTATGGCGTCATTTCCGCTTTGATTCTCGGCGTCGGTATGTGTCTGTGCCTGGTTTGGCAGCAGATTGTGTGGGGAACGCTGGTCGGCCTGCTCGGCATTGTCATGCTCATCGCCCTCATCCCCATGATTAAAGGCATTCGATGAGCATTCCGTCGTTTGTGCGCAATCCGTACAGCGGTCTTGCGTGTAACTGCTTGTTTGCGGTTGGAAACTGCGTGGTAGGCTTTTTCACCCATTCGTGGTGGTTTATCACGGTTGGCGCCTATTATGCCGTGCTCACCGTCACCCGCTTTTCCGTCCTGCAAATCAAACGCCAATCCGTAAGCAACCCCGATCTGGAGCGGTTCGCCCGTCGCATCACCGGTGTTCTGCTGTTGGTCTTATCCTGGTGCCTGATCGGCATCAACGTTCTGTCGGCGCTTCGCGATCGCGGCACCGTATTTCACGAAATCGTCATGATTGCCATCGCCACCTACACGTTCAGTAAAGTGACGATCGCAATTGTCGGCTTGTGCAAAGCACGGCGTGCCTCCTCGCCCATTACTGTCACGTTGCGTAACATTTCGTTTGCGGACGCGTTTGTGTCCGTGTATTCCCTGCAGCGCTCCATGCTGATATCGTTTCCGGGATTGCAGCCGCATGAAATTCGGCTGTTTAACCTGTTAACCGGAACGGCGGTATGGATTCTTCTGTTGCTGCTCGGGCTCAATCTCATTGGAGGGAGGTGGGTCAACATGGCAAAATCCAAGCTGGTCAAAGCCAACGAAAGAATTGCCGAAGCCGTTGTCGACGGCTACAAAAAAATTGAAAAAGGCGTAGTCGACGGTTATAAAAAGATCGAGGAAGGTGTCACCTTCGGTTACACCAAGATCGAAGATAAATTTGTGGATGCCTATCTCACAAAAGACGGTGAAACCGTCGAAGAAGCCAAGGCACGATTGAAAAACGATCATAAATAAGCAAAAGCGGCGGCAGAGAATCTTCTCTACCGCCGTTTATTATTCTGTGCCGCGCCGATATTGTGTCGGGGTCATCCCTACCATGTCCTTAAATACGCGGTTGAAATACGTCACGTTTTCAAACCCCACCTCACCGGCGATCTCGATCACCGACCGCGCGGTCGTGCGCAATCGTTTTTGTGCCACTTCAATACGCTTGCGATTGATAAACTCGCGAAATCCAACATCCATTTCCTGCTTGAACAACCGGCCCAAATACCGCGGATTGTAGTGAAATAACGCCGCCACCTCTTCCATGCGAATATCAAAGCTCAGATTTCCCATCACGTATGCCACCACGTTTTTGATCAGCAGATTTTCACGGCTTTGCGTTGTCGGATACCGTTCCAACAAAAACAAAATATACTGCTCGATCAGCAACGCAATGCGGCGGCAATCCTCTTTTGTCACGGTGTTTTCCAACGTTTCAATCGGAAACGCCTTGTTGCCAACGCGTTTTTGTATTTTTTGCAATCCCTCGTCACCGGCCAAAATATTGCCAATGAAGATCATGCACGCCACCGTGTCCCCCACCAACACCGGATGCGTATACTCATAAATCCCGTTAATACACAGTCCGTCAAACGGTACCTTATCGCGCAACGCCTTTTGAATAGCCAAATTACGACACCGAAAACAACGTCGAAACGCCGATTTGTGATACGTCTTAAACCGATCACACATGGGGCTGTGATGAATTTCCTGCGTGGAGGGCAGCCAACACATCTCGTTACCGAAATTTTCAAAAAACAGCACCCCGATGTGCAACCGCGTACCGTATTCAATGTGTCGAATCAATTGATATAACAAACTGCTCTCCATCTTGAACTCCTTGACATGTATTTTCGTAAATTTTAGCATAAATGTATCTTTTTTTCAATATATTCGTTCGCTTTTATAAGCCCACGCACGCCGCCTGCGCTATAATGACCTCGAGGTGATAACCATGAATACATACGATTTGATCGTCGTTGGCGGCGGTATTGCCGGTGTGGCGGCGGCCGTTTCCGCCGGTCGGCAAGGATTATCGGTTTTGTTGATCGAACAAACCGGTTGCTTGGGCGGCGCACTCACCAATGGCCTTGTGTATCCGTTTTGTCAGCATCAAACCATCGGCGAAGCCAAAAAACTGCTCAGCGGCGGTCTGTTCACCGAAATCAAAGAGCGCCACGCCGCTTATGGCGACTCCTCGTGGGAAACGTTCAAATTTGTTTTTGACGATATGGTCAGCAAAGCCGGTGTGGATGTGTTGTTTCATGCCACCGTCTTCCGCGCCGAATGCAGTTACCGCTCGGTAAACACGGTATCTGTTGCCACGAAATCCGGCATTTTGCAATGCAAAGCGCGCTATTTCATCGACGCGTCGGGTGACGGCAACTTAATGGAAATGGTCGGTTGCGACCATCAGCTCGGCCGCGAATCGGATAATCTGTGCCAACCCATGACCACATGCTTCCGTGTGGGCGGTATTGACGTGCCGCTGTTCAAGCAGGAGCTGGGCGAACTGTGGGACCCCGGCGAGCTGCAAAAACTCTATCAACAATACCGCCAAAGCGGCGAAATTCAAAACCCACGCGAAAACATTTTGGTGTTTTACGGTTTGGGCGAAGATATTGTGCACTTCAACACCACCCGTGTTGTGAAATTAAACCCCGTGGATGCACTGGACGTCAGCCGCGCGGAAATGATTGCCCGGCGTCAAGCACACGAAACGTTTGCCTTCCTCAAGAAACACTCTAAAGCCTGTGCAAACGCCACTCTGCTCACCATTGCGAACAGCATCGGCATCCGTGAAAGCCGCAAACTCAAAGGTGTACACATTCTCACAACCGATGAACTGTTATCGCTCCAAGCCTTTGAGGATACCATTGCGTTGGGCAACTATTCCATCGATATCCACAACCCCGAAGGCACCGGTACGGTTCTGCATTGCTTTAAAGATGACGAATTTTATCAGATCCCCTACCGTTCCCTGCTCCCCAAAGAATACGATAACCTGTTGGTGGCAGGCCGTTGTCTGTCTGCCGAGCACGAAGCACATGCGGCAGTTCGCATCATGCCGATCTGCTCGTGTTTGGGCGAAGCGGCCGGCACAGCCATCGCCCTCGCCAAAGAAAGCAACACCAACACCCACACGTTGGATGTGTCTACCTTGCAAACGCGTCTTTTAGAAAACGGCGCTATTCTTTCTTGATTGGAGGAGCGAAGCATGCGTAAAGAACTGGACATTATCATTCCGATATCAATGGGTAACGATTGGCAAACCGAAGAAAGTATCGTTCACGATATTTTGGAGCAGAACCGGCAGTACGGATTTGCCAAATTTGCCTTAACGACACCCAGTCATGTTTTTCGTCGACTCGGATATCCCTCAAAAGAGCATTATGCGGAGCTGGCACAACGGTTTTTACGCATCAATGAGCAAGTGGCGCCGTACGGCATTACGTGTGGATGGTGGATAGCGCTAACCTTCAAATCCGGCGCATCAAAAGATTTTCAAAGCATGGTCAAAGCAGATGGCAATGAGCATCCGTTTGCCAACTGCCCGTTAGATCCGTCGTTTATCCGCCGCTTTACAAGTGATTTGGCGGAGTTTGCCGCAATCGCTAAGCCGGCATTTATCATTACCGAGGATGATTTTTCGCTGTCGGCGGCAGCAGGATGCTATTGTGATCTGCACCGAAGCGAGTTCAACAAGCGTTACCACTATTCCTTTACCCGTGAACAACTGGTAGCGGTACTGGGGAAACGCACGCCCGAAGCGTTGGATATTATCCAACAATGGCGCGAACTGGCAAAGGACAGCCAAGTGGAATTCGCCACCGCCATGCGCAAAGCGCTGGACGAGCAAAGCCCCCAGATTCCCATGGGATATTTGCAAGCGAGCCTTGCCGACACCGACGGTGATTGCACGTACGCGATCGCCAAGGCTATGGCAGGCGATCGTCACGTACCGTTTTCGCGGTTGCACGGTGCCTCTTACGGTGGTATCGTCTCGCGCGAACTGCCGCAACTGCTCTTTCACATGTTATATTCCAAACAACACATTACCCAACAATTCTTGCATTACATGGAAGCCGACACTTTCCCGCACACCCGCTTTTTCTCGGCAGGCTGTCAGATGATGTCTGCCATGGCGGTGGTATTTTCCTACGGCTTTGACGGCGCACTCTTTATTGTGCGTCAGTTATTGGATGGCGGCAACGAAGAAACGGCCTACAGCAAAGGCTATGCCAAAGAGCGCAAACGCTTTGAAGCCCTGCATCAGGCGGTGCACAACTGCGAACTGAAAGGTGTTAACGTGCATTACGATCCGTTTTGCAGTACCTTGGACAACGATTCGTGGTGGTCGTGGTGGACACAACCGGTCGGCCGTTTTGGCATTCCGTACGTCACCACCGATTCGCCGATCTCGTTTTGGGATGATCGCGTGGCACGGTATGCCGACGACGTGGAAATCCGGCAAGCGCTTTCTAAGGTATTGGTACTCGACGGTGCGTCAGCCAAAGTGCTGTGTGAGCGCGGTTACGGACAATATCTCGGCGTTGATGTCGGCGACGATGTGAAACAAGGGATGCTGCAATGGGATCTGGCAACGCGCGAAGTGATTGTCGATGACTACGTCGGCACATTACCCGGGCGGAATATGACCGCCCCGTGGATGTTGGCCCCCCGTGGTAACGGATGGATGCCGAAGCTGACCATCACCGATCCTGCCTGCCGCGTCATCACGGAATTATACAACGGCGAAAAAGAGCTGCTCACACCCGCCATGACGAAATATCAAAACACGCTGGGCGGCTCGGTAATCGTGATGGGCCTCACAGTAGAAAACAACGGTTCGCAGGCATTGTTTAACTACCGCCGCAAGCATTTGTTGCAAACGTTGGTGGCAGAGTGCTGCGATGATTTCTGCTTAGTAAAACAAGCACCCGACGTGATGATTATCGAAAACAAGGCAACCGATCCCGCATGCGATTTCAAAGAGATCCTCACCCTTGTGAATATGTGTGCAGATGCATTGGAAGAAGTGGTGCTGCATCTGCTACCAGCGCTTCGCGAACCAAGCGCCATCCTCCTGCTGGATATCGATGGCAACTGGCAACCGGTGGCATACAGCCCGACCGATGACGGCGTGATCGTACACCACGCGCTGGAATATTGCCAACCGATGTATTTAAAAATATGCTAACGAAAAGCGGAGGCAGAGAATCTTCTCTGCCGCCGCCTTTCGTTATTCTGTTATCGCAACCACAATGTCACCCGTATCGGTGCTAATCTCACACCGACCGCCGGTCACGGTTTTCGGCACATTGATCCTGCCGGTATCGCTGCTCACAAGAAACACCTTTTCGGAAAGCAGGCTGCCTCGCACGTCGCCCGTATCGGTTTCAATGTCAATGGTTGCCGCATCGCACCCGTCAAGCCGCACGTCGCCCGTGCTACGCTCGATCGAAAACGCTTCTTTCGCCACCACATTCGTCAGCAATAAATCCCCTGTGTCGCCGTCGGAAATCAGTTTTTGACAGGTAACGTCCGAAATCGTAGCCTTGCCGGTGGAAACGTGTACCGTCACGTCACCCTCACACACGACATCCGAAACCGTAACAGCACCCGTGGTAACAGCCAGATCCACCGCCTTTGCCGTCACGTTTTCCACCCGAATCGCACCGGTGTCGGTGTGGATTTTCATCGTCCCCGCAACCGAAGCGTAATTTTTCACCGTACCGGTATCGCCCGTAATCTCCATGCTGTCAAACAAAAGCCCTTGCGGGATTGTCACGGCACCGGTATCCGTATCAACCACAAGCGCTCCGTACGTGTCCTTTGGCAAATACACGGTCACAGCCGGTGTTCCCCAATGAATACCGATATAATCGTACCATTTTCGCTCATTTCTTGCCGAAACGGTCAACGTGCCGTTTTTTACCATAACGTCGTGCGGTTCCTTTGCCGTTTCGTGGCAAACCACACGGCAGGTATCGTCCTGCGAAACGGTAAACATAATCTCTGCGGTATCCGCTTTCAGGGAAATATCGCGAAATTCTTCGGTCACCTCATACGTGTGAACGTCGTATTTCTCGGCACCAAACACCGTCACATCGCCTCCTTGTATCGCCACAACCACCGCCAACAAAACCAAACCTAATACAATCAGTACGGCGGCTGCAACAAGCCACGTTGTCATCCGTTTACTCATGATACACCCTCCCGTTTACTCAATCGTTTCCTTATCGCAGCGATACCCTTTGCGGTCAAAAGCGCCGCGTTCTTTGTGGCGGCAAGACTTCCCAAGCATAAAAGGATCGACAATCCGGCACATACACTGCCTGCACCCAACAGTGCAATACCCGTAAAGACATTTCCGCTGATCAAAGTCCAAATGCCCGCTACTGCACCGCCAAACGCGCAACTCGCAAACGCCCCAAACACCGCCCATAACGATACGATCAACGACCACCAGACCGCATACAGCGAAACCAGCACCGCAATCGCGGCAATGCCAAGTGATAACCAGATCGGCGAACCCAGTGCCAACAACACAATCTCCCAATTTTTTAAACGGCGCGGCGGTTTAGACGCCGTCAGCGGAGGCTCCTCGCCAAGCAATTCGCTTGTCGATACACCAAGCACATCGGCTAAGGTTACTAACATTTCCGAATCGGGTACGGACAACTCCTTTTCCCACTTGGAAACCGTCTGCCGTACCACCGACAGTTGATCGGCAAGCTCTGCCTGTGAAATTCCTTTTTCCAAACGCAACCGCTTGATTGTTTCACCGAGCATATCCGCCACCTACCTTTTCTGTCTACAGTATACACCACCCGCGTGCCAACTGCAAGCAACGAAAATTAACATAATCATAATTATCGGCAGAGCCTATAGGCTCATCGCCCTACTACCACAAATGTGGCTGAAAATAGCCTCCCTTGTGTAAAGGGAGGTGGATTTTTGCGCAGCAAAAAGGCGGAGGGCTTGTCTGCATAAAACAAAAAGCGGCAGGGAACTCCCCGCCGCTTTTGTATCAAGCTGCCTTTTTACCAAACGGCAACCGCTTATGCTCGCAATAGTAAACCAAACAAAACACCGCATACGCGCCTAAACACACCGCTACCATATAAATCGGCGTGTTCACGTACCACCCAAACCACTCGGAAAACTGTTTGAACACTACCAGCGGCGAATTACCGGGCCCCACGAAAAACATATTCATGTGTTCGTGCAACCCATATTGCACAAAACAGTTCAACGCAAACGCAATCCCGCACAACACCACAAACGTGCACGTGGCACCTTTGTAGTCGGAGCGTTGATCTCCCCCGCGTTTGGAAAAGCACAGGAACAACCCAATAAACACCAGCAGCATGTGCCACACCAGCGCGTGAACGGTCAAAAACCAATGCCCGTGCAGCAATCCGGAGGGCTCTGCAAACGAGATCGCCCCGCCAAGCAGATTATACAGCACCATAAAGCTGTACATCCCGCGCTGCACACGCCCCGCCTTCAACCAAGGCGCCAGTAAACACATATACATCGGCACGCTGCACAGCTGGAACGGAAAATCGCCCCAGGAATAGCAGTTGTCCTTCATCACAAAAAAATAAAAGAACTGCTTAAACACCTCGGAAATCGCCAAAACAAGGCCCAGCACAAACAAGATCCACCCCGCCGCTTTATCGCTGACACGGCGCAGCTTCCAAGCGCAAAACCCGCACACGGCAAACCCAATCAACGTATAGGAAATGTGAAACACACCGTATGCTGGAAATCTCTCCATCGGCCAGGCAATCGATTCAAAAAACGCATCCATCCTTTTCGCCTCCCGCACGATCTGCTAACCGCATTCATTATACGATCTTTTTCGCCCTTTTTCAACCACTCAAAACGCACCCAACAAAAAACGGCTCGGGTCACCCCAAGCCGTTTAATACGATTCTCTTTATTCCCACTCGCTCCTGAAAAATAAATCTTAAACAGATTTGCTTATGGGATTTAGCTCAAGGTCTTAGGATTATTTCCATTATTCAGACAGCAGGGGCTATCTGATTTTTTCTTGCCATAGTGTTGCCTCGGTTTCAGATTATTTCAGCTTGTTTGTGATGATATGCAAATAAATCATGCACAAAATATCCGCCACTATGTATTGAGCAAGCAATATCATGTCATGGACTTCGATAGCTTCGTACACCAGTCCGCCGAATCGAAATACCATGCAAGCGGAGATAAATCCTCCACCTACTAATAGTATGAAGCTAAGTGTTCCACCAATCCACACAGGAAGATAGGTGCACAGCCAGCGAAGCAAATTGAAATTTTTGATAGTCTTGCTGATCAAATAAAGGAGACCCGCATTTATCAAGAAACCGATTATTAAGAAAAAAACTTTGTCCATACTATGTCTCCCCAATATTTATTCGATTGACAAGCCATACTCTGTTAATTCTGCTTTGACCACTTTGATTCCGCTACTTTGAGCGCAAGTTGTAATTCTTTCCTCAATATTGGGTTCAATATCAGTACCTAAAATCACCTTTGAGGGCCTTATAAAATTGATTGCGACACCTTTATCTTCAAATCCAGCAGGCAACCGCTGTCCATTTCTTGTCCAATAGCCTGAATCGTATATCATTCGCCATTCGTTTTCATAGGCCCAGTCTTTCAGTTTGTGAAAAGATAGGTAAACTGGCATAGATATCATGGTTTTATCCCTATGCGCCAACATATATGTCATGTCTGGTAGATGATCAACATATTGCACAGGAAAGAGACTATTACGTTGATATACATCAATAATGTCTTGCGTGGAATATTCAAGACATATTCCTTTCCGTTTATCTGTGTAATGATACCACATAGGTAAGTTTGTTGCCGTAGTAGAAAAACTTGCAAATCGAATCATATCAGTAATTCTCTTGCGAATTTCTTTGTTGATATCCTCCATCGCAAACATTATGCTTTCTTCGATAGCACGTTTTGTTTCTTCGGCTTCAGATGATGAGGTAGCCTTGCTAATTTGCATGGCCGTTAGCGCTTCAAACCATTCGTCATTTTGCAGAATTACTCTTAGTTCTTCCGTTTTGCCAGTTCTATAGTAATAATCAACATAAGTAAACTTGTCAACATATTTCGTAGGCGATGCACTATGCAAAACAGACCAGCATTCAAATGGGTCATTAAACTCTTTAGGATGCGATAAAAACAGTTCACCTTCTGTAATTTCTCGTATTCTATGACAAAGGTTGCTCTCTGATACAGGTCTGTAACGATACAACTTTGGCGGAAGATGTTTGCTTTTTAAAGCAAAGGATTTTCGTCCGTCATCCAAATTTGCGGATGTATATAACCGGATAAATTCTCTCTGCCAGTTTCTTTCCTCAATAGCGGTTTCACCCATAATTATCCCCTTAAAACAAACTGCCCGGAAGCCCTTCAAGTGTTTCCGGGCAGTTGTAAGCCAGATGCAATTATTCTCTTGAAAATGTTGCCATTTTGTTGCCAAAAGTGGCTTCAAAAGCTCGAAAACCCTTGATATTACAGGCTTTTTTCGACCTCTGAAATTATTCCCACTCGATCGTGCCGATCGGCTTCGGAGTGAGATCATACAACACGCGGTTGATGCCTTCCACTTCGTGTGTGATGCGATCGGTGATCTTGTGCAGGAGCGCATACGGAATCTCCTCGATGGTCGCGCTCATCGCATCGGTGGTGTTCACCGCACGGATGATTGCCGGCCAACCCTCGTACCGTTTGCCGTCGCGCACACCGACGCTCTTCACGTCCGGCACCGCAATGAAATATTGCCACACCGTTTCGGCAAGACCGCTGTTATCAAACTCTTCGCGCAGGATCGCATCCGCTTCACGCAGCGCGTGCAAGCGGTCGCGAGTGATGGCACCGAGGCACCGCACACCCAGGCCGGGACCCGGGAACGGCTGACGGTACACCATCGCATGCGGCAAGCCAAGCGCCTCACCGACCACGCGTACTTCATCTTTGTACAAAAGCTTGACGGGCTCTACCAGTTCCATTTCCATATCCTCCGGCAGGCCGCCCACGTTGTGGTGCGCTTTCACGCCGTCGGATTCCAAAATATCAGGATAAATCGTGCCCTGCGCCAAGAACGAAATACCGGACAGCTTGCTCGATTCCTCATCAAACACCTTAATGAACTCGCCGCCGATGATCTTGCGTTTCTTTTCGGGCTCGCTGACACCCTCCAAAAGACCCAGGAAACGGTCAGTAGCATCCACGTAGATCAGATTGGCATCCAATTCCTTGCCGAACACCTCAATGACCTGTTCGCTTTCGCCTTTGCGCATCAAACCATGATTGACATGCACACAAACCAATTGCTTACCGATCGCCTTGATCAAAAGCGCCGCCACAACCGACGAATCCACACCGCCGGATAACGCCAGCAATACTTTTTTATCGCCCACCTGTGCGCGCACAGCGGCAACCTGCTCGTCGATAAACGCGTTAGCAAGCGCCAACGTGGTGATACGTTCCATGGTTTCCGGTCGTTTGTTTGTGTCCATAAAGGTTCCTCCTTTAATATGTTCGGCTCAAATTCTAATAGAGATAATTATATAGCGGTCTGTTTTTTGTGTCAAGAAAATTTATCAAAAACCGTCCGCCATCGCGGCTTTTTCCGTGGTAATCACGGCACGGATGTTCACCGTTCCGTCTGTCCACACGGTTTCAAAGGCATACTGCCCGCAGGTACGCCCCATTTTCACGGTCAAACGCTCGCCGAGCGCCGCTTCGTTGACGTATTGGATCTGCACGTCGGTTACGCGTACCGCATCAATGTCGGGAATGAAATCACACAACATATCCGCATAATTGGTGTTGTTCATGTGCGCGTTGCAATCGATATCGGCATAACGGATCTCCCGCTCGCCCACCACGCTCAGCTTCGCATCCGGTAACCGAAAACGCGTGGCGATCGGCAAAGGCTCATCCGTCCAATACGAAAGCTCCACTTCGCCCGCGCGGCAAAGCTTTTGGGTGTTCAGATTCAAAAGTCCAAACACGCTATAAGCTTCCGCCACCACCGTATCTCCGCGCAACAACCGATAACACCGATCAAACGATGCCCCTTTCGCGTCGATCGCCCAGGTTTCGGCGGTAATCTCATCATACGCATGCAGATCCTCATGGATCACCAAGTGCGTACGACTCACCAAAAACGCGAGTCCCTGTTCCAGCAGTTCACCGTACGACGGCTTTTGCGTGTGCATGTTGCGGTTGGCGGTTTCCATCATATACCGCAATACGGCCGAAGGGCGCACACGGTTATTATGCGCCAGATCGTGTGAAGAAATAATATAATTCGCCGTAAATTTCATACCGCTCAGCCCAACTGCGCCATGCTCTGCTCAAGGAGCGCAATTTTCTCTTGCAAACGAGCCGCCTGCTCACGCGCGGTGTTCACAACCGCCTCAGGCGCTTTATCTGTGAACGACGGATTGGCAAGACGAGCCAGCACACCGTCCAATTGCTTTTGCGCCGTTTCTTTTTCTTTGGTAAGCCGCGCTTTTTCCGCCTGCAGGTCCACCAGCTCCGCCATCGGGATCTTGATAGTTGCATCCGCCGTGACAATACTCACCGCACCGTCCACGTCAAATGCCGTTCCCACCGTCACTTCCGATGCAGACGCTAAACGCAAGAAGAACGGCACACCTTTATTAAACGTATCGGCAAACGCCGTTTCAATATACAACTGTGCTTTGCGGGACGGCGGCACATTCATTTCGCCGCGACGATTACGGATAGCACCAATGGCTTCCATGATGCGCTCCATTTCCTTTTCTTCCGCCGCAAAATTCAACGCTTCATCGTACACCGGCCACGGCGCGATCATGAGCGACTCGCCCTCGTGCGGCAACGACTGCCAGATTTCTTCCGTCACAAACGGCATGAACGGGTGCAACAGCTTGAGCATACCCGTCATCACGTACACGAGCACGCGCCGTGCATCCGCCGCATTTTCGCTCTGCAAACGGCCCTTGCACAGTTCAATGTACCAGTCGCAGAAATTATCCCAAATGAAATCGTACAATTTCTGCACCGCGATACCCAATTCGTATTTATCCAGGTTCTCGGTTACCGCCTGCACCAAGGTGTTGAAGCGGGATACGATCCATTTATCCTCCAACGTGAGCGTTTCGGGCAAGGTGAGTTCCACCGGCTCGTTGCCGATATTCATCAAGATAAACCGTGCCGCGTTCCAGATCTTGTTGGCAAAGTTGCGCGACGATTCCACCTTGTCGGTCATGAAGCGCATATCGTTTCCGGGGCTGTTGCCCGTTGCCAGCATGAAGCGCAACGCATCCGCACCGTACTGATCGATGATCTCCAACGGATCGATACCGTTGCCCAAGGATTTGGACATTTTACGACCCTGCGCATCGCGCACCAAGCCGTGGATGAGAACCGTGTGGAACGGTGCCTTATCCGTATATGCCAACCCCGAGAAGATCATACGGCTGACCCAGAAACCGATGATATCGTAACCCGTCACCAATGTATCCGTCGGGTAGAAATATTTTAGATCCGCGTTGTCCTCATCCGGCCAGCCAAGGGTCGAGAACGGCCACAAGGCAGAGGAGAACCAGGTATCCAGCGTGTCGGGATCCTGCGTGAGCGCGTGGCTGCCGCACTTCGGGCACACGGCCGGTGCATCCTTTGCCACGACCATCTCGCCGCAATCGTCGCAATACCAGGCCGGAATCTGATGACCCCACCACAGCTGACGCGAAATACACCAGTCGCGGGTGCCTTTCATCCAGTTCATATAGTTTTTGGTAAACCGCTCGGGCACGAACTTGATCTCGCCCTTTTCCACCGCTTCGATGGCGGGTTTGGCAAGCGGCTCCATCTTCACAAACCATTGTTTGGACACCATCGGTTCAATCACGTTGTGGCAACGGTAGCACGTGCCCACGTCGTGCTTGCGCGGCTCGGTTTCTTTCAGATACCCGCCCGCTTCCAGATCGGCCAAAATGGCTTTGCGTGCTTCCAGTGCCGTCATGCCGGCGTACTTGCCGCAATCCAACACTTCGGGCTCGTCTACTGCCGCACGTCCCGAAGCACGCAGCTCATCCGCCGCCGCTTTATCCGCAGCACCGGTCAGATGACCGTCGTACGTAAACACACGGATCATCGGCAGATCGTGGCGCTTACCCACTTCAAAGTCGTTCGGGTCGTGTGCGGGTGTGATTTTCACAACACCCGTACCCTTGGTCATATCGGCATGCTCGTCGCACACGATCGGCAATTCCTTGTCAAGCAACGGCAAAATCACGTGGCAGCCGTGCAAGTGCGCATACCGCGGATCTTCCGCGTTGATCGCCACCGCCGTATCGCCCAACATAGTTTCGGGACGGGTGGTTGCCAGCTCCAGCTTTTCACCGGTTTCCTTCACCGTGTAAAGCAGATGCCAAAAATGTCCGTCCTTCTCCTCGTATTCCACCTCGGCGTCCGAGATCGACGTGTTGCAATGCGGGCACCAGTTCACCATGCGGTTACCGCGATAAATGAGCCCCTGCTCATACAACCGCACAAACACTTCCTTAACCGCATTGGAGCAACCCTCATCCATGGTGAAACGTTCCCGCTCCCAGTCACAACTGGAGCCGAGCTTTTTGAGCTGATCGACAATACGGTTACCGTATTGATTTTTCCACGCCCAAGCACGCTCCAAAAAGCCGTCACGGCCGAGCATTTCTTTGGTGAGGCCCTCTTTGCGCATCGCTTCCACAACCTTCGCTTCGGTCGCAATGGAAGCATGGTCCGTACCCGGCAGCCACAGCGCTTCGTATCCCTGCATCCGTTTGAAGCGAATCAGAATATCCTGCAGCGTTTCATCCAGAGCATGTCCCATGTGCAGCTGCCCCGTCACGTTCGGGGGCGGGATCACAATGGTGTACGGCTCCTTATCGGGATTCGGCTCCGCATGGAACCATCCGCCGCGGGTCCAAAAATCGTAAATACGATCTTCCACCTCGCGCGGTTCGTATGTTTTGGCCAATTCTTTACGCTCTTGCATAAGGATCTCCTCCGAGTAAAAAGCAATATATATGGTATTGTATCACACTTTTTCCAATAGCACAAGAAAAAAGAAAGGTTTTTTCCACGGTCAACGGCTTGACTTTTAGGGGGTTTGTTCTTATAATGGAACTGTATTCCAAGGTAAATTAAGGGAGGAACAAAGCATGGATTTCTTAAGCACAGTGAAAGGCTCCGATATGGAGAACTATTTCCCTAAGGGATGGGACATGAAAAAAATTGACGAATGCTGCGAAAAAGGTGTCGCCCGCGAAGCGTTTTGGAACGATGATTTCCAGCCCATCGCCTGCGAATCCTTGAGCGACTTCGATACCTTCATGGGCCACGAGATCGCCAACACGATCCGCAAAGCCCGTGAAGCCGGCGAAAAACTCGCCATGATCCTGCCTGTCGGCCCGATGGGCATGTACCGCTGGGCTTCCTTCTTCCTCAAAGAATGGAACGTCAAATGCGATCACGTGTACACCTTCAATATGGACGAATGGTCGGATATCGACGGTAACACCCTGCCGTCCGACAACTCCGCTTCGTTTGAGTACAGCATGAAGCAAGCGTTCTTCGATAAACTAGGCGAGAACACCGTTCCGCCCGCACAGCGCAACTTCGCCACCAAAGCGAACCTGCCCACCTACCCCGAGAAGATCGCCGCTCTGAAAGCAGAGGGCGCCAAGCTCGTGCTCGTATACGGCATCGGCCGCGCTTGCCACATTGCGTTCTGGGAGCCGACCTTCGCCGAGGATTATGCTACCGAAGCCGAATGGAAAGCCGCTCCGTACCGCATCGGTGCGAAGCTCACCCCCATGACCATCGAGCAGAATGCGATCACCAGCTTTAAGAGCCGCACCACCCTGGTGCCGTGCTTCGCGAACACCATGGGCCCCGGCCTCATGTTCCAGGCAGACTATGCCATCGGCGGTGCCGACGGCACGCTCGGCCGCGGCATGGGCTGGCAGGGCATGAGCTTCCTCATCACCCTGCACTATGGTCCGAACACCAGCTTCACCTCGTCCTATATCCCGACGTTGCCCGGCAAGCTGTTCTATCTCAAAGAGCTCGCCGGCCAAGTCGGAGGCCAAGCGG
>JAZQIV010000069.1:0-12797 GCA_045541305.1 Acutalibacteraceae bacterium
ATGCAGCAGGAGCGCGTCGCGATTGCTGACCTGAAACAATATTTAGAAGCAAAACTCGCGTTTTAATCTCGCGACCCACCGTATATGGTATGGTGGGTCGCTTGTTTTTTGACAAAAAACGTGCATTTTTTGTCGTTTCTATATTGACTTTTCTGTCGGTTGGCGTTATGATAAATGTGTCTTTTTTGTGAACGCGGAGGTGCACGCATGAAACTGTTGGAAGATCGCATCCGCCGCGACGGTGAATGCCGCCCGGGCGATGTTTTGAAAGTGGATAGTTTTCTCAATCATCAAATCGATGTGGAGCTGCTGTGTGAGCTCGGCAAGGAATTTGAGCGCCTGTTCCACGATGCCGGTGTCACCAAGATCTTAACGGTGGAAGCCTCCGGCATCGGCGTGGCTTGTATTACCGCACAGTATTTCGGTGTTCCGGTTGTATTTGCCAAAAAATCCAAAACCAGCAACATTGCCGACGATGTGTTTGCCGCTAAGGTGGATTCATACACACACGGCATCACCAACACGGTGATCGTTTCCAAGCAATATTTGCGCCCGGAGGATAAGGTGCTGATCGTCGATGATTTTCTGGCAAAAGGCCAAGCCTTGCTTGGACTTTCGGAGATCGTTCGTCAGGCCGGTGCGCAAACAGTCGGTGCCGGTATCGTGATCGAAAAAGCATACCAAGGCGGGGGAGATCTCTTGCGTGATCAGGGTGTTCGCGTGGAATCACTGGCACGTATCGCCGCCATGGATCCCGAAAACGGGATCACCTTTCTGTAGTTACAAACCGCAAAGAATGCGGATGTAAGAATTATTAAATCACGGAGGGAAAACACATGAAAAAAATCCTGGCACTTCTCCTGGCAGTCGTCATGGTGTTCGGCCTGGCCGCTTGCGGCGGCAACGGCGCCGACAAGGAAGAGGATCTGGTCGTTGGTTTCATCTTCTTGCACGATGAACAATCCACCTACGACAAGAACTTCATCGACGCTGCCAAAGCAGCTTGCGAAAGCACCGGCGTAAAAATGGTTCAGAAAACTCAGATTCCTGAGTCCGAAGCCTGCTACGACGCTGCGAAAGAGCTTATCGAGGTCGAAGGCTGCGACATCATCTTTGCCGATAGCTTCGGTCACGAGTCCTTCTTGATGAAGGCCGCTAAAGAGTATCCGGACGTGGAATTCTGCCACGCCACCGGTACCCAGGCTCACACTGCAACCGAACTGAAAAACTTCCACAACGCTTTTGCCCACATCTATCAGGGCCGTTACTTGGCAGGTGTGGTTGCCGGTCTGAAACTCAAAGAGATGATCGACTCCGGCAAAATCACCGCAAAACAGGCGAAGATGGGTTATGTCGGCGCTTTCACGTTTGCTGAAGTTATGTCCGGTTACACCTCTTTCTATCTGGGTGCGAAATCCATCGTTCCGGAAGTCACCATGGACGTTCGTTTTACCGGTTCTTGGTATGACGAGCAGCTCGAGAAACAGGCTGCTCAGTCCTTGATCGACGGCGGCTGCGTGCTCATTTCTCAGCATGCTGACTCCATGGGTGCTCCCACCGCTTGCGAAAACAAAGGCATTCCGAACGTTTCCTACAACGGTTCCACCAATGCGGCTTGCCCGAACACCTTCCTGGTGTCCTCCCGCATCAACTGGGTGCCCTACTTCGAGTACATGATCAACCAAGTCAAGAACGATGCTGAAATCGCGGTTGACTGGGCTGGCGATCTGAAGAACGGCTCCGTTGCTATCACCGAGCTCGGCAAGAGCGTTGCTGCCGGCACCGCCGAGAAGCTCGCTACCGTGGAAGCTGGCCTGAAAGATGGCAGCATCAACGTGTTTGATACCGCGAACTTCACTGTGAAGGGCGAGAAACTCACCTCTTACATGGCCGACGTCGATACCGATGCTGACTTTGCTGCGGATACCGAAGCCATCGAGAACGGTGTGTTCTACGAGTCCAAACATCGCTCCGGCCCGTACTTCAACATTGAAATCGACGGCATCACGCTGTTGGATCGCAACTACGGCGAATAATCAATAGGCAATTTTAGGATAAGGCGGGGCACCCGATTGCCCCGCCTTGCCTTGATTTTTACTGTTGAACTTGTCTTGCGGGCGCGCTCGCAAGGCAATCTTGAGCAGTAAGAACAGGCACGAGGAGGAAAAGGAATGGCAACAGTACCTGCAATCGAACTGAAGAACATTACCAAAACCTTTGGTAACGTTGTGGCGAACAAGGATGTTTCGCTCACGGTCAATCGGGGTGAGATCTTATCGATCCTTGGTGAAAACGGTAGCGGTAAAACAACGCTGATGAACATGATCTCCGGCATCTATTTTCCGGATGAAGGTCAGATCTTCATCGATGGTGAGGAAGCGGTAATTGCCTCTCCCAAGGATGCATTTGATTACAAAATCGGCATGATCCACCAGCATTTTAAATTGGTGGATGTGTTCACGGCAACGGAAAACATCGTGCTGGGCCTCAAGGAAGAGGGGCGCTATAACCTCAAAACAGCGCAGCAAAAGGTACAGGATATTTGCGAACGTTACGGCTTTGACGTGGATCCCAAGAAAAAGATCTACACCATGTCGGTTTCCGAAAAACAAACGGTCGAAATCGTGAAGGTCTTGTATCGCGGTGCCGATATTCTGATTTTGGATGAACCGACTGCCGTGTTGACCCCGCAGGAAACACAAAAGCTGTTTGCGGTGTTGCGCCGCATGCGGGATGACGGCAAAGCCATCATCATCATCACGCACAAGCTGCACGAGGTGCTCAGCTTGTCGGATAAGGTGGCGGTTCTGCGCAAGGGCGAATACATCGGCACGGTTAACACCGCCGAAACCAACGAATCCGAGCTGACCGAAATGATGGTCGGCAAAAAGATTTCGCTCAACATTGAACGCAGCGAACCGAAAAACGTCACACCCCGTTTGGAGGTGCATCACATCGATTGTACCAACCGCGAGGGCGTCTTGGTGCTGGATGACGTATCCTTCACTGCCAACGCGGGCGAAATTTTGGGCATCGCCGGCATCGCCGGCTCCGGTCAGCGCGAACTGCTGGAAGCCATCGCCGGCTTGCAAAAGCTGGATAGCGGTGCGGTGCTGTATAACAACCCGCAAACCGGCAACATGGATAACCTATGTTCCAAAACTCCGCTGCAGATTCGCGAACTCGGCGTGCGGTTGTCCTTTGTGCCCGAAGATCGACTCGGCATGGGCCTTGTCGGCAACATGGATATCATCGATAACATGATGCTGCGCAGCTACACAAAGGGTAAAGGCATGTTCTTGGAGCGCAAGGCACCCAAGGATTTGGCGGAGCATATCATTGAAGATCTTGAAGTGGTAACCCCCAGCGCCACCACCCCCGTTCGCCGCTTGTCGGGCGGTAACGTGCAAAAGGTGCTGGTCGGCCGTGAAATTGCGGCATCTCCTACGGTGCTCATGGCGGCGTACCCGGTGCGCGGCTTGGATATCAACTCTTCTTACACCATCTATAACCTGCTCAACGATCAAAAAGAGCGCGGCGTCGCCGTGATCTTTGTCGGTGAAGATTTGGACGTTCTCTTGGAACTGTGTGACCGTATTTTGGTTATTGGTTCGGGTCGTGTGACCGGCGTTGTGGACGCACGCACCACCACCAAAGAAGAGATCGGCTTGTTAATGACTAAAACGGAAGGGGAGGGTAAGAATGGCTGAAGCAGCAATCAAAAAGCACACGCACGAGCCGGCAATCACCATTGCCAAACGCGATGATATGGTGTGGTGGAAAGCATGGCTGATTCGCTTGGTAGCAATCTTGATCGGCTTTTTGCTGATGGGCTTTGTGTCGATGATGCTCACCAAAGCATCGCTCGGCGAAGTGTTCACCATGATGGTTCGCGGCGCGTTCGGCCGTCTGTTTGAAGGCGGTAAAGCCACCATGCTGTGGAAGTTCTTGCAGGAAACCGCCATTCTGTTGTGCTTAACCCTCGCCGTGACTCCCGCTTTCAAAATGAAATTCTGGAACTGCGGCGCCGAAGGCCAAGCGCTCATGGGCGGCCTTGGTGCCATGATCTGCATGCTGGAGCTGGAAGGCTTTGCGCCTTGGCTGCACACGGTGTTGTCCATCGTGGTCGGCATCGTATTCGGTGCCGTGTGGGGCTTGATTCCGGCGCTGTTCAAAGCGTGGTACGGCACAAACGAAACGCTGTTCACCCTGATGATGAACTACGTTGCAACCCAACTGGTTGCGTACTACGTGCTGATCGCCAGTAAAGGCTTAACCGTGATCCGTCCGGTGGAAACCGGCGCGCTTCCGGTGCTCGGCAATCAAAAATTCCTTTTGAATATTTTGGTGGTCGCCGTTGTGATGGTGGCGCTGTATTTCTATCTAAAATACAGCAAACAAGGGTATGAAATCGCGGTTGTCGGTGAAAGCCAGAACACCGCGCGTTATATCGGCATCAACGTCAAAAAAGTCATCATCCGCACCATGGTGATCTCCGGTGCGATCGCGGGCTTGGCGGGTGTGCTGCTGGTTGCCGGAACGGACCATTCCATCAACACGCACACGGTTGGCGGTCTCGGCTTCACAGCCATCATGGTCTCATGGCTCGGCTTGTTTAACCCGTACATCATGGCAGCCATGTCGGCTTTGGTTGTGTTCTTGAATATCGGTGCTGCCAAAGTGGCGGATACTTTCTTCTTGAACAGCTCGTATGCCGATATCGTGGCCGGTGTTGTGATCCTGTTTGTGGTGGGATGCGAATTCTTCATTCGCTATTCGATCAAGTTCCGTCACACCAAAAAGGAGGTGCGCGCATGATTACCGCATTTATTCAAAGCTCCATTCCGTTGGGCGTTCCGCTGTTGTTCGGCTCGGTCGGTGAGATTGTCACCGAAAAATCGGGACATCTGAATCTGGGTATTCCGGGTATCATGTATGCCGGTGGTATCGGCGGCGTGATCGGCGCCTTTTTGTACGAGCGGGCTTGCGGCAACCTGTTAGAGAACATGAATCCTTTCTTGACGATCATGATTCCGTTGCTTGTATCCATTCTGTTCTCCATGCTGATGGGCCTTTTGTACAGCTTTCTCACCGTCACCTTGCGTGCCAATCAAAACGTTACGGGCCTTGCCATCACCACCTTTGGTATCGGCCTTGGTAACTTCTTCGGCGGCTCGCTTGTCAAGCTGACAAACAGTGAATTACCGTCGGTTATTTTAACCAAAACCAGCAGCTTTTTCCGTACCGCATTACCGTTTGCCGATGACCTGGGGTGGTTTGGCCGCATCTTTTTATCGCACGACTTTTTGACCTATACCTCCATCGTCATTGCGGTGATCGTATCGCTGATCCTCAACCGAACGCGTATCGGCCTCAACCTGCGTTCGGTGGGTGAGAGTCCGGCAACCGCGGATGCGGCGGGCATCAACGTTACCCGTTATAAATATGTGGCAACCTGTCTTGGCAGTGCCATTGCCGGTTTGGGCGGCTTGCAGTACGTGATGGCGTATGCCAACGGTGTGTGGTCGAACGATGCGTTCGGCGATCGCGGCTGGATGGCGATTGCGTTGGTTATTTTCGCCATCTGGAAACCGTCGCTCGCCATTGCGGGTTCGTTCTTGTTCGGTGCGCTGTGTAACATCAACAACTACCTGCCGGGCCTTGGTATCGAAACCAAGGAACTGTTCAAGATGTTGCCGTACGTGGTCACGGTTGTGGTGCTCATCATCACCAGCATGCGTAAAAAGCGTGAATATCAACCGCCTCAAGGTTTGGGCCTTGCCTATTTCCGCGAGGAACGGTAGTGTTAGCAACCAAGCGGCGGGCAAATGCCCGCCGCTTTTCTTGTTTGACAATATTAAGCATACTTGATATACTGAATATACTGAAAACGAGGAGATGAGGGATATGAAATTAAAACGAATTATCTGTTTGCTGTGCGTGATGGCGTTGTGTGCGGCAGTTTGTGGATGCGGCACAGATGCGCCAATAGAGGATCCCACAACGACTGCCACGACAACTACAGCAAATGGTGTGGCGGATAACGAAATCGAGTTATCCACAACCGCCACAACCACTACCGCACAGCAGGGCAATTCCACAACGAAGACAAGAAACGGCCTGGTAACCGATTCCGCATCGTCCAACAAAGCTACCACGACGAGCGGCGCCACGACCGGTACAAGCGCTGTTGATAAGCCCCATTCAACCTCCGGTTCCACCGGCACCACCACCGGTAAAGTGACAATCCATAAGTTAACCCCGCTGGATGAATCGGCGTATTACGGCTTGTCGGAACTCAAAAAAATGAAGAACTCCGCAGCGCTGGTTGCAGCGTATCAAAAAATTGTAAGCGCGGCCGAAGCAGGCACAAAGGATGTGCCGATGGACGGCTCGTTAACAGCGGATGAGATCGTCACCGTGTTTTTCTACTACCGCGAAGATTATCCGCAGCATTTTTGGGTGGATGGAACCGTTTCGCACCGCACCCAAAACGGCGCGGTTGTGCAGGTTACGTTATCCTATAACATGACGGGTGACATGCTGTCACAAGCAAAGCAAAAGTTTTCGCAGGAAGTGCAATCGCTCATGAGCATTGCCGCCACCGGCGCCAATGACTACGAACGCGAATTGCTTTTGCACGATGCGCTGGCCAAGCGGGTGGTGTACCGCGACGGCAAGCATGCACACGATGCCTACGGCGCAATCGTGGAAAAACAAGCGGTTTGCGAGGGCTATGCCCGCGCATTCCAATACGTGCTATATCAGGCGGGTATCCAATGCCTGATTGCCGAAGGCAGCGGCATCAGTCCCTCAACCGGTAAGGCGGAGCCGCACGCGTGGAACGTGGCTCGTATTGATGGGCAATACTACCACGTGGACCTCACCTGGGACGATGCCAACCACGATCAGGTACCGGTCATGTATGCGTACTTTAACATGACAACCGCGCAAATTCAAAACGACGGTCACGTCATCCGCAAAGAAAATGGATATGATTTGCCAAACTGCACGGCAACTGCTGCCAATTATCACGTGAAAAACGGCACACGCCTTACCACGTACACGGTGGATGCGGTGGCAAACCTGGTCAAAGCACATCCGCAGGGTGCACACATGCTGATCGTCGGCGATCAAGCCGCTTTCCGCACGTGGCTTGGCAACAACATCCGTGAAATTGCCAAAAAAGCCGGTATTACCACCGGTTTCTCGTACAACACGGTCAACATCGGCAGTGAGTACGTTTTGCGGATCACCGCCAAATAAGAAGCAAAAAAAGGGTGGAGGTATTCCACCCTTTTTTCAATGGTATAAAACTTGCAATTGCTGACACGTTGTGCTATAATATGACGAAAAGGAGGCGATACCCGTGAGCAAAAAAGTTCTGTTATCCGCCGATAGCGCCTGCGATTTAAGCGCGGAATTGGTGGAACGCTTTTCGGTAAAATTGTATCCCATGCACGTGGTGCTGGATGGTGAAACGTATGATGACGGTGTCAATCTGACCCCGGATGATATTTATCGTGTATATGAAGAAAAAAAGGTTCTTCCGAAAACCTCTGCGGTCAATATTGCGGAGTATTCGGATTTCTTCACGCCGTATGTGGAGCAGGGCTATGAGATCGTTCATATCAACCTCGGCTCCGGTTTGTCGGCCACGCACAACAACTGCCGCCTGGCTGCGTCGGAACTGGATGGTGTGTACGTCATCGATAGCTGCAACCTTTCCACCGGTACCGGCTTGTTGGTTCTGGAAGCGGCAGACCGTATTGCCGCCGGTATGCCTGCCAAACAGGTTGCGGAAGAGGTTTCGGCGTTGGTGCCGCGCGTGAGCGCCAGCTTCGTGCTGGATACGTTGGAATTCTTGCACAAGGGCGGCCGCTGCTCGGCACTTGCCATGATGGGTGCCAACCTGATGCAATTAAAACCCTGTATCGAGGTGGATAACTCCTCCGGCAAAATGGGCGTTGGCAAAAAGTATCGCGGCTCATTGGATAAATGCCTGCAGCAGTATGTCAAAGATCAGCTGGAGGGCCGCACGGATATCTGCACGCACCGCATTTTTGTCACGCATTCCGGCATTTCAGAGGAGCGCATCGAAATGGTAAAGGCGGAGGTAGCCAAATACCAAACGGTGGACGAAATCCTCGTCACCCGCGCCGGCTGCACCATTTCCGCGCATTGCGGTCCCAATACCCTCGGCGTTTTGTTTATGACAGAATAATAAAAAAACCGCCCTTTACCAAGGGCGGCTTTTTTGTTTGTAATCACAGTAGGGCAGCGGTAACGCAAAAGAAAAGGATCCCCATTCCCGCACCGGCTGCCAACCAAGCGCATCGCTGTAAAAACCGCGCACGCCTCGCACGCCGCAAACCGCTGTACCCGGCAGACGTGCCGATCATGCGGTGCGCTTCCTTGTCCAAAAGGGCGGGGGAAGCCTCGCGACATTGCTCCCTCACAATGAAAAAAACGCGCTCAAAATACGGGTTGGTCGTGTCGGTCACTTCCACGATCTGTCGGCTGGTTCCTTTGATCATACAGAGTCCCCCAAATGAAGTATTTTTATACACGAAAACGTCGTGTTTCTTGTATGAAAATGCGTTCAAAATAACTGTCAAATTCAGTATGGTCAACCCATCGGTTTTTATACCAAAAAACAGGTGTTCTGACCCCAAATATAACAAATTGTAAAATAATCAAATCGACCGCATTTGTGGAAAACTCTGTTGAAAATGTGAACAAATCCTTATTTTGCAAGGGGTTTTGAGCCGATTTTTCATCGAAAATAGGCGAAATTTCCAGTATATGGAAAAATTTTGGATACGGATTGTTGAATCACCTTTACGGCTCGCGACTCGTTAAAAACCAAACGGCGCGTTCCACGGAATCACGCGAATTTCCCCAATCCGCACCCTCTCCGCTGTTGCGATAATCGAACATTTTGCAGAAATGTGACACGTCGGAACGCAGCTCGGTGAGGTACCGCCGCGAAAGGGTGGAAGCGGCCTTGGAAAAGTCGCCGATTGAGTGTTTATTCATGTTCTTTTCCGCGGCTTTCGTCAACTCGATAAAATGGGGCAGACACAACGATTCCTGTTCTTCAAATAATTGACGGAAATCGCGTTCCGATTCCCACAACCGACAAACCGTTGCCAGCATTCTTTCCATGGCCCAATCCACCTTGCTGCAGATAAAGCAGGTGTCGGTTCGGGATTCAGCGTTCTTTGCCTGGGCTTTGGCGCTCTTGCCCACAAGCGGCAAGCCACCCTTAAAAATCGCTTTTTCCATTTCGTCCAAATGACTTTCCAGCATCAGCGCTACGCCCAAACGGTTGCGCTGCTTCAAAATCAACCGAAAATGATCATAACAAAACCCTAAGCGATTGGTTTCGATCCGCACATCCGGCTCCATCATGGCGGCGCCGGTGATGTATTCCGCCATGCGCTGCTCCAGCAGGTTGCGCATACGGCAAATAGGGCATCCTTCTTTTGGGTCGAACACGTCGCTGATCGGAATATTGGTAATATCCGCACGCATAGTATCACTCCTTTGCCTTTCAGTATATCAAGAATATGAGTACGGTACAAGTTTTTTTAAAAAAAGCGTGATTTTTTTGTTGAAACACTTTGCATATTCGGTAAAATGGTGTATAATACTTTCATAATAGTATAGGAGGTCTTTTGTTATGCCGCTCGTAAATACAAAAGAAATGTTCAAAAACGCGTATGACGGTGGATATGCCATCGGCGCATTCAACGTCAACAACATGGAAATCATGCAGGGTATTGTGGAAGCTTGTAAAGAACTCAATTCCCCGGTTATTCTGCAGGTTTCCGGTTCTGCGAGAAAATATGCGCACCATCCTTATCTGTACCACATGGTGCAGGCCGCGGTGGAAGAAACCGGCTTGCCGATCGCATTGCATTTGGATCACGGTTCCAGCTTCGAACTGTGCAAGGATTGCATCGACGGCGGCTTCACCTCGGTGATGATCGACGGTTCCCACCTGCCGTATGAAGAAAACGTGGAAGTCACCCGCAAAGTGGTGGAATACGCTCACGCACGCGGTGTCACGGTCGAGGGTGAACTCGGTCAGCTGGCAGGCGTGGAGGATGAAGTCAGCGTGGAAGCGGACAAAGCAAACTACACCGATCCCGATCAGGTGCTGGATTTCGTTACCCGCACCGGCGTGGATTCATTGGCAATCGCCATCGGCACCAGCCACGGCGCTTTCAAATTCAAGCCCGGCCAGAAACCGCAGCTGCGTTTCGATATCCTGCGCGAAGTGATGAACCGCTTGCCCGGTTTCCCGATCGTGCTGCACGGCGCTTCTTCGGTTATGCCGGAGTACGTTGCCGTTGTCAACCAGTACGGCGGTGAAATGGCGGATGCCATCGGTATTCCGGAGGACATGCTGCGTGAAGCGGCATCGCTCGCGGTTTGCAAGATCAATGTGGACTCCGACCTCCGTTTGGCCATGACCGCGGGTATCCGCCGTCACCTGGCCGAGAATCCCAAACACTTTGACCCCCGTCAGTATTTGGGTGACGGTCGTGCTTGCATCACCGACGTTGTGAAGCACAAGATCCAGAACGTGCTCGGCAGCGCCGATCGCGCATAAATCAAATTCATCTGAAAACCCCGCTCAATCGGCGGGGTTTTCTTTAGAAAGGGCGTACCCGCATGCGGCTTTTGATTATCGACGGAAACAGCATTCTCAACCGTGCGTTTTACGGCATTAAAGTACTTACCACTCACGACGGCGTCCCTACTAACGCTTTGGTGGGCTTCCTGAACATCTACTTCCGCTTGTTGGAACAAACGGAAGCGGATGCGGTGGCGGTTGCTTTTGATCGGAAAGCGCCTACGTTCCGTCACAAAATGTACAGCGAATACAAAGCCGGCCGCAAGGGAATGCCGGAAGAACTGGCACAGCAGCTTCCGCTTATCAAAGAGCTGCTCACCCATATGGGCTGTACGGTTGTGGAGCAGGATGGCTACGAAGCGGACGATATACTCGGCACCTTATCGGCCGCGGCTCAAAACAGCAATATACCGTGCTTTATCGCCACCGGCGATCGCGATTCCCTGCAGTTGGTGGGGGATGGTGTCACGGTGTTGCTGGCTGCCACCCGCATGGGGAAACCCGAAACGGTGGCGTTTGATCCGCCTGCCGTGTTTGAAAAATACGGCTTGTCGCCGTTGGCGCTAATCGATTTAAAAGCTCTGATGGGCGACACCAGCGATAACATTCCGGGCGTGCCGGGTGTCGGTGAAAAAACGGCGCTGGATCTGTTACACCGCTTTGAAACGCTGGATGGTGTTTACGCACATTTGGATGAACTGCGCGACACGCTTCGTACCAAGCTGGAAAACGGTCGCGAAAGCGCGTATCTCAGTCGTCAATTGGGCGAAATCTGCCGTGATATGCCCTTGGATACCGATCTTACGCATTATCAGCTGTTGCCCATGCAAACTGCGGAATTGTCTGTACTCATGACGCGTTTGGAATTGTTCAAAATCATGGAACGGTTGGATCTGTCGGCAACCGTAGCCGTACAGCCCGATGCACGGCCTGTTTCGCTGGAAACGGTGGATTGGGATTCACTGCCTGCCGAGGGACCGTTTACGGTGTGGCTGCAGGAGGAAACCGCCTACGTAACAGCAGGCGGCAAAACGGCGCGCACCCTGGCGTCCTCGCCGCGGTTTTTAAACTTTTTGGAGGACGATACCAAACCAAAGCGTACCGCCGATACCAAAGCCCTTGCCGCGCATGCGCTCCGCTTCCGCCGTGCACTCCGTAACGTCACGATGGACGCGGTGCTGGCGGCCTATTTGCTCAACCCGTTGGCTTCTTCTTATGAACTGCCCCGCTTGGCACAAGAATACGGCGTGGCCGTACCGGAGGGGGAAGGGCCCGAAGAGGCACGCTTGCTTGCACCGCTGTGTGACGTGCTGGAAAATGAAATTCGCACCGCACAGCAGGAATCGTTACTGTGCGACATGGAAATCCCGCTTGCTAAGGTGTTGGCTTCCATGGAGCAGGTGGGCTTTGCTGTGGATGGTGAGGGCGTGGCCGCATTCGGCGAGATGCTGGAAACGCAAATTAACACGTTGATTACCGGCATCGAGGAACAGGTGGGGTACAGCTTTAACCTCAATTCGCCCAAACAACTGGCAAAAGCATTGTTTGAGGATCTGGGTTTACCGGCGAAAAAGAAAACTAAATCGGGGTATTCCACCAACGCCGAGGTGCTGGAAAGTCTGCGCTTTGCGCATCCCGTGGTGGATATGATCCTAACGTATCGCACGTTGTCCAAACTCAAATCCACGTATTGCGACGGGCTTTTGAAAGTGATTGCGCCGGACGGCCGCATTCACACGTCGTTTAATCAAACCGAAACCCGCACGGGGCGCATTTCGTCCACCGAACCCAATCTGCAAAACATTCCGATTCGTCAGGAACTTGGCCGCGAATTGCGCCGCTTTTTCCGTGCAAAGGATGGGTACGTGCTGTGCGATGCCGACTATTCGCAGATTGAACTGCGCGTGCTCGCCGCCTTGTCCGGCGATACAACCATGGTGAATGCCTTCAACAACGAAGAGGATATACACCGTATCACGGCATCGCAGGTGTTTGACGTGCCGGAGGATATGGTGACACCGTTGATGCGCTCGCAAGCAAAGGCTGTCAATTTCGGCATCGTTTACGGCATTTCCGAATTCGGTCTGGCGAAAAATGTGGGCATTTCCCGGGCTGAAGCCGCTGATTTTATTGAGCGGTATTTTGCCCGCTA
>JAZQIV010000070.1:0-14892 GCA_045541305.1 Acutalibacteraceae bacterium
CACCGGCAATGGCGACACGTTGCTTTTGACCACCGGACAACTTGTGTGCCGCGTGGTCACGATACTCGTACATACCAACCGCCTGCAGCGCATCATCTACACGTTTGCGAATCTCATCCGGCGCGATACCAAGGTTTTCCGGGCCAAACGCCACGTCCTCTTCCACAATGGTGGAAACCAATTGGTTATCGGGGTTTTGCAGCACCATTCCCACCGTGCAGCGCACATCATACCGTTTTTCTTCATCGTCGGTGGGAATATCCTTGATATACACGCGACCGCCAAGCGGCAACAGCAAGGCATTAAAATGCTTGGCAAGCGTAGATTTTCCGCACCCGTTATGTCCAAGCAACGCCACAAACTGCCCTGCCGGTACTGTCAGATCAATACCGTCCAGCACAACCGTGGATTCCGGAGAGCCTCCCCCATCGTATTGAAAACAGATCTGTTCCGCTCGTATGATGTTCACCGATCGTTTCCTTCCTTCCACATTGCCGTGGCTCCGCACGGCAAAATCAGACCGCTCTGCGTTACCGGCAACCCGATCTCATCTGCAGAGGTTGTGCCTCCGTGCCGTTCAGCAATCAAAGAGGCCAGCATATATTGCATCACCGAGGGTGATAATCCCGTGGTGTACGAATTGATCAAGAAAAACAGCGGACAGTCCGACAAAAGAGCCACACACTCACGCACCAGACCGAAAATCTGCTCTTCCAGCTTCCAAACCTCTCCGCCCGGTCCGCGACCGTAAGAGGGCGGATCCATCAAAATAGCATCATAGGTGTTCCCGCGCCGTTGTTCGCGCTGCACGAACTTGCCGCAATCGTCCACCAGCCACCGCATCGGTTGATCGGCAAGCCCGCTGGACACTGCATTTTCACGACCCCAGGACACCATCCCTTTGGAAGCATCCACGTGCGTAACGTGCGCACCAGCCGCCACACAAGCCAACGTTGCCGCACCGGTATAGCCGAACAAATTCAACACTCGAATCGGGCGATTGGCCGTGCGAATCATGCGCGCCATGGCATCCCAATTAACCGCCTGCTCGGGAAACAAACCCGTATGCTTAAAACCCATCGGCTTCAAACGAAATCGCAATTCGGTGGGGACATCATCGGAAGAATACCCAATCTCCCACACATCCGGTAACGGTTTATAGGTTTCCCAATGACCACCGCCGGTGTGCGAACGGTGATACCGCGCATGCGCCGATTTCCAAAGCGGATGCCGACGACCGGTATGCCACAAAATCTGCGGGTCCGGACGAATCAACAGGCAATTGCCCCAGCGCTCCAACCGTTCGCCGTCTGTGGCATCCAACAATTCATAGTCTTTCCAATGCTCTGCAGTTCTCATACCAAAATCCTTACACGTCGAATGTTGTTTGATGAGCAATACCCAAATGCGCATAAGCTGCCGGCAGCACCACGCGCCCGCGAGGGGTGCGATTGATAAATCCAAGCTGCAACAAATACGGCTCGTATACGTCTTCAATGGTAACCGCTTCTTCACCGATCACGGCCGCCAACGTATCCAATCCCACAGGACCGCCGTTATAGTGTTGAATCATCGCCATCAGCATGCGGCGATCCACCATATCCAAGCCTAACTCGTCCACTTCTAAGCGGTCCAAGGCTTCTCGAGCAACCGCATCCGTGATGCCGCCGCCGGTCATAACCTGCGCAAAATCGCGTACTCGCTTAAGCAAACGGTTGGCGATACGCGGCGTACCGCGCGAGCGGGAAGCAACCTCCAAAGCTCCATCCTCGTCACACGTGATGCCCAGGATTCCGGCACTTCGTTTGACAATTTTGGCAAGTTCTTCCGGTGTGTACATCTCCAAACGGCACACCACGCCAAAGCGGTCGCGCAACGGTGCCGACAACTGACCGGCACGCGTAGTGGCACCAATCAACGTAAACTTCGGAAGCGGCAGATGAATTGACGATGCGCCCTGCCCTTTTCCGTTAATAATATCGATCGAAAAATCCTCCATCGCCGGATACAAAATTTCTTCCACAGTACGCGGCAAACGATGAATTTCATCAATGAACAGCACGTCACCCTGATCCAGATTGGTCAGCAACGCCGCCAGATCACCTGCGCGTTCCAACGCAGGACCGGACGTAATGCGGAAATTTACACCAAGTTCATGGGCAATGATGGCCGATAACGTTGTTTTACCAAGACCCGGAGGGCCATAAAGCAGCACATGATCCAGCGTATCGTTGCGCATTTTTGCCGCATTGATAAACACCGATAAGTTTTCTTTCACCTTTTCCTGCCCGACATACTCTTCCAGCGTGCGCGGACGAAGCGGGTTATCCCCCTCGTCCTCCGGCAGGTATTCCGTGGACATCATGCGATTTTCATAATCCATTTCCTGCATTTTGCACACCCCTTATCGTCTGCCAAGCGTTCGCAGCGCTTGCCGCACCAGTTCTTCCACCGGCAATGCACTATCCAGCTTGGCAACTGCCGCAGAAGCTTCACCCGCACTAAAGCCGAGCATGGTAAGTGCACTCGCAGCCTCGGCAGCGTTCCCGGATGCATTGGCAACACCCGTCGGCATGCCACCATCCACCACAACGCCTCCCGCTGAGGAGGGAATTCCCACTTTATCTTTGAGCTCCAGCACGATGCGCTGCGCCAGTTTCGGACCGACACCCTGCGCACGTGTGAGCGCCTTGAAATCACCGCCGGCGATGGCAAGCACTACCCGCTCGGGCGATAATTCCGATAAAATCGATAACCCCGCTTTCGGTCCCACGCCATTCACAGCGGTCAATAATTTGAAACAACTAAGTTCGTTATTATCGGCAAAGCCGAACAATTCCGCCGCATCTTCGCGCACGTTGAGAATTGTATACAGCATCACTTCACTGCCGATTTGCGGTAACTGCCGTGCCGTGTTGAGCGTAATATTGCACTGATACCCCACACCGCCGCATTCCACCACAGCAAGGTTGGTTTCGCGATGAATGAGGGTTCCTCTCACACTATAAATCATTCCCGTTACCGTCCTCTCATGATTTGCATTTTCAGCGCGGTACCGCCGGTTTGTGCGTGGCAAATGGCAATTGCCAACGCATCCGCCGTATCATCGGGCTTCGGAACCGCTTGCAAATGCAATAACCGTCGGGTCATCTCCATCACCTGCGGTTTTTGTGCTTGTCCATACCCCGTCACCGCGCTTTTTACCTGCAACGGGGTGTATTCAAACACCGGCACACCGCAGCGCTCGGCCGCAAGCAGAATCACGCCGCGTGCTTCGGCTACCTCGATCGCGGTTTTTTGGTTGTTTTGAAAATACAATTTTTCAATCGCCATCGCATCGGGACGCTGTGCGATCAAAATATCGGTAAGCTCTTCATAGATACGGTTCAAGCGTTGCAAAAACGGTGTTCCCGCCTCGGTGGTAACCGCACCAAAATCCAGCGCGTGGAACCGCCCGCCTTCGTATTGTATTGCGCCCCAGCCGATAATGGCATAGCCGGGATCGATCCCTAAAATCCGCACCTGCTCACCGCCTTTTAGATATTCAAAGTATTATAACATATCTTTAAGAAAGTATCAATGCTTTTATCGCATTTATTGCAGTTTTTGCAGCGGATTCGGTATTCTCTGAGCGCGGGTTGGAAAGTCCTGCCGCTTCGCGCTCCTGATTCCAAACCACGTGCAACACACACCCTGCTCGTAGGCCAAGCGACGCCGCCACGATATACAACGTGGCAGACTCCATTTCCGAAGCCAAACACCCGCCCTTGATCCACGATTGCCATTTGTTCACCAGCTCGTACGATACAGGTGACGATTCCGGCGAATGCTGACCGTAAAACGAATCCTTACACTGCACCACACCGGCATGCACCGTGTATCCGGCGGTTTTTGCTGCTTGTATCAGTTGGCAGCTGACATCCAGATCCGCAACCGCCGGGAACTCGATCGGCAAATATTCCCGCGATGTTCCCTCAGCACGAATGGCACCGGTCGCCACCACCACGTCACCGCCGCATACCGGCAGCGCCATACCACCGCAAGTGCCAACGCGAATAATGGTTTTTACACCACACCGTGCCAGCTCCTCAACGCAAATGGCGGTAGACGGGCCACCGATCCCGTGAGAGGTCACCAGCACACGTTTTCCTTCCACCGTTCCGGCCCACGTGGTATATTCCCGATGCGAAGCAATAAATTGCGGATTATCCAGTAATCGCGCAATGGATTCCACCCGACCGGGATCACCCGTAATCACGGCGTATTCCGCCCCATCGGACGGGGTAAGACCAATATGGAACATTTTTTCTTCGTTAAAGTTCATCATAGAGATCCCTCCTCACTTTCGATATTTTAGTATAGCAGGATTTCACTTGCCAGACAAGAGAAATCCTGCTATAATTGTGTAACAAATTTGTAAAGGATTTTTCGCATGGCTATTCTCTCTGTTCATCGATTAAGTAAATATTTCGGCGAACGTTGTTTATTCGACAAACTGTCCTTTGAAGTCGGCGAACACGACCGTATCGGTCTTGTCGGTTCAAACGGTTCGGGCAAAACAACGCTTTTTCGCATGCTCATCGGTAACGAATCAGTCGATAGCGGGGATGTTCTTTTGTCCAAGCACGTAAAACTCGGATATCTGGAGCAGCACACGTTGCAGGACGAAGCGATCACCGTTTGGGAAGCGGTTGAACGCGTGTTTGAGCCGCTGCGCAAAATGGAAGCGGAATTGGCCGAAATTAACGACCGTCTTTCGGCGGTAACAGACGCCCCGGCCGAATGGTTGGAACGCCAGCATCGGCTGCAAGAAACGTTCGAGGCGGAAGGTGGCTTGTATTATAAAAGCCGCGTATCGTCCACGTTAATCGGCCTCGGCTTCACGGCGGAGCAGTTCACGCAACCGGTATCCACACTCAGCGGTGGGCAACGTTCCAAAATTGCAATGGGCTGCTTATTGCTGTCCAAAGCGGATTTACTGCTACTGGACGAACCAACCAACCACCTGGATATTCCCTCGGTGGAATGGCTGGAAGGCTTTTTGCGCTCCTACACCGGGGCTGCCATTATCATCTCGCACGATCGCTACTTTTTAGACCGTGTTACCAATCGTACAATCGAGATCACGCAAGGCACGGTATACGCCACAAATGGCAACTACACAGCGCACAAAGAGAAGCGCGAGCGTGACAAAGAAATCGCTTTACACCATCACAAAACGATGGAACGCCGCATCAAAAAACTGGAAGACAACATTGCGCTTCTCAAGCGTTGGAACCGCGAAAAATCCATTCGGGCTGCCGAAAGCCGCGAAAAGCGCTTAGACCGTCTGAAAGAGCAGCAGGTGCAGATAGAGCAGGACGAACACACCGTCCGTTTTGGGTTTACAGTCTCCGCGGTCAGCGGCAACGACGTGCTGGATGCGGAACAATTGGCCATGCAGTTTGCAAAACCGTTATTCCGCGACGTATCGTTTCAGTTGCACCGCGGTGAACGCGTTGTTTTGATCGGTCCGAACGGCTGCGGCAAAACCACACTTTTGCGTTTAATAATGGGGGAAATGACACCACAGCAAGGTTTTTTGCGTTTGGGCGCCAAAGTATCCATCGGGTATTATGATCAAATCCAATCCCGGTTATCTTACGAAAAAACCGCGATCGATCAGCTGTGGGATGATTATCCGCACCTAACACAAACCGAGATCCGCAACGCCCTTGCCGCCTTTTTGTTTTACGGCGACGAAGTGTTCAAGCCGATTTCGGCATTGAGCGGTGGCGAGCGCGCGCGTTTACTGCTGTTGCGGCTGATGCTGGCACACGACAACCTGCTGTTGCTGGACGAACCGACAAACCACCTGGACATTGCCTCGCGTGAGGCATTGGAAGCCGCGCTGGATGGGTATGACGGCACGCTGCTGATTGTCTCGCACGACCGCTATTTTATCAACCGCATGGCAACCCGTATCCTGCACATGACACCGGATGGATGCGAAAGTATCCTCGGGAATTATGATAATTTTGTCGAGCGCTCCGCAGAAAATGTGCGTGCTCTTTCGACACAAGCCACCGAAAAAGCACCAAAAGAAAACGCCTATAAGGCGCGCAAAGAATTGGAGTCCCAAAAGCGCAAGCTCACCACGCAAATCACACGCTGCGAGCAGGAAATTCACACGTGCGAGCAAGCAATCGCCAACACCGAACAAGAGCTTGAAAAGCCGGAAAACGCGGCCGACTACGAAACGGTTGCCCGCCTATCCGCCGAACTGAATGCGCTCAACCAACAATTGGACGCCTTGTTTGCGCGTTGGGAAGAAGCACAAACGGCATTGGAAAACTTATCTTGACAAATCGAGTGAATTGCCGTATATTTTTTCCATAAAATTGGAGGTCTTTTTATGAAACGGATTTTAACTGTACAAGATATCTCCTGCGTCGGCAAATGCTCACTCACCGTAGCGTTACCGATCATTTCGGCTATGGGTGTTGAAGCAGCGGTCCTCCCCACCGCTGTTTTATCCACGCATACCGCGTTCAAGGAAGGATTCACCTTCCGCGATCTCACGGAAGATATCACCCCCATTGCCAACCATTGGAAAGCCGAAAAAATCGGCTTCGATGCCATTTACACCGGCTACCTTGGTTCCTTTGAGCAACTGCGATTAATGGGTGAAATGATCAACGATTTCCGTGCAGAAAACACACTGGTGTTCATCGATCCCGTTATGGGTGATTACGGCAAGCTGTACAAAGGCTTCACACCTGAGTTTGCCAAAGCCATGGCACAGCTGTGTGGGAAAGCCGATATTATCGTGCCGAACATGACCGAAGCCGCTTACATGTTAGACATTCCCTATTGCGAAAGCGGCTATGATCGCGCCTATATCCGAGAAGTTTTGAAAAAACTGACCGCGCTCGGCGCTAAATGCGCTGTGCTGACGGGTGTCAGCTTTGAAGCGGGCAAGGTCGGCGTTATGGCCTATGATTCCGCACGTGATGAGTATTTTGAATATTATAACGATCGCATCGATGCCGCCTATCACGGCACCGGTGACGTGTTCGCCAGTACGTGTGTCGGGGCGTTGATGAACGAAAAGCCGCTCGCCGATGCTTTGCGCGTTGCCGCCGATTATACCGCTGCTTGCATTCGCGCAACCGAAGACGATCCACACGGCAATTGGTATGGTGTTAACTTCGAAGCCGTCATTCCCGATTTACTGCGTTCGTTGAACCGCTGATAATTTCATAAAAATCTGATTTTTTCTCTTGACAAGCCTGTGCTTTTCCGCTATAATAGCATTCGTTCCGAAAAATGGACGTTTAGCTCAGCTGGTAGAGCATTCGCTTGACGTGCGAAGGGTCAGCGGTTCGAGTCCGTTAACGTCCACCACACAAGAGATCCGAACCACTTCACAATCGGAAGTGTGTTCGGATTTTTTTGCATCCGGGTTCGGCTCGTGCGCTATAAACGGTGTGAAAAATGGGATTGACACCCAACGGACATTGTGCTAAACTTAGAATATAATTTTTATACAGAAGGTGAAACTATGGAACATATTAAGACTATCGAAACTCGCAATCTGTGCGACAGTGCTAAGAACGGCGGTTGCGGTGAGTGCCAGACCTCCTGCCAGTCTGCTTGCAAGACCAGCTGCGGCATTGCAAACCAGAAGTGTGAGAGCACCAAGGAAAGCAAGTAATTGCATACCTGTGAAATGCCGCCGTTTCCGGCGGCATTTTTTTGTAAAGGAGAACAAGAAATGATTCATCAATATCAGCTGGGTGGCTATCATATTGTCTTGGATGTTTGCTCCGGATCTGTTCATGCGGTGGACGAAGTTGCTTATGACATTATCGCGCTGTTTGAAGAAAAAAGCCGGGAAGATATTCTTCTGGCTATGGAAGCAAAATATGCTGCCCGCAACGATATTTCCCGAGAGGATATTGCGGAATGTTATGCTCAGGTTCAAAGCCTTAAGGATGCCGGAAAGCTCTTTGCACCCGACACCTTTGAGCCTATGGCCGGAACACTGAAGCAAAAGACCGCCGGTGTAGTAAAAGCTCTGTGTCTGCATGTGGCTCACACCTGCAACTTGAACTGTTCCTACTGCTTCGCCAGCCAGGGCAAGTACCACGGTGACCGAGCGGTCATGTCCTATGAGGTAGGCAAGCAGGCGCGGGATTTCCTGGTTGAAAATTCCGGCAACAGAAGAAATCTGGAAGTAGACTTTTTTGGCGGCGAGCCTCTGATGAACTTCCAAATGGTAAAAGATCTGGTTGCGTATGCCCGTAGTATTGAAAAAGAAAAGGGCAAAAATTTCCGCTTTACACTGACTACCAACGGCGTTCTTGTGGATGACGATGTGATCGAATGGGCCAATCGAGAGTGCAGCAATGTGGTACTGAGCCTGGACGGCCGTAAAGAAGTCCACGATCGGTTCCGAGTAGACTATGCCGGAAACGGCAGTTGGGAGAAGATCGTACCAAAATTCCAAAAATTCGTAGAAGCTCGCGGCGGTAAAGATTACTACATGCGCGGCACCTTTACCCATGCAAATCCCGATTTTCTGAAGGATATTCAGGCCATGCTGGATTTGGGATTTAACGAACTCAGCATGGAACCTGTTGTCTGTGCCCCGGGCGATCCTTCCGCCCTGACAGAAGACGATATGACTGTTGTTATGGACCAGTATGAAAAACTGGCGGAGTTGATGCTTAAGCAGGATAAGGCAGGCAAACCTTTTACCTTCTACCATTACATGATCGATCTGTCCGGCGGTCCTTGCATCTACAAACGCATTTCCGGTTGCGGCAGCGGCACGGAATATATGGCTGTCACTCCTTGGGGCGATCTGTACCCCTGCCATCAGTTCGTCGGTGAGGAGCGGTTCAAGCTGGGCAATATTTGGGACGGTGTGACCAATACCGAGATTCAAAACGAGTTTTCCGCCTGCAACGTCTATGCCCATCCCGAGTGTCGGGAGTGCTGGGCAAGATTGTATTGTTCTGGTGGCTGTGCGGCCAATGCATACCATGCCACCGGTTCTGTTACCGGTGTTTATGAGGACGGCTGCAAGCTGTTCCGCAAACGAATGGAATGTGCCATCATGGTAGCGGTTGCCCGTGCTTTAGGTGAATAAGATGAATACTCCAATCTGTGATTTTGTTCGGGACTATACCCGCTCGGGCACCTGTCGTCTGCACATGCCGGGTCATAAAGGGTCTGCACATCTCGGGATAGAGCATCTGGATATTACGGAGATCCAGGGGGCGGACAGCCTATACGAAGCAGAAGGTATCATCGCAAAAAGCGAAGCCAATGCAAGTGAACTTTTCGGGTGCAGGACGCTCTATTCTACCGAAGGCTCCTCCCAATGTATCCGGGCAATGTTGTATCTGATTTTGCTCTATGCAAAGCAACAAGGGAGAAAGCCTATGATCGCCGCAGGAAGGAATGCGCATAAAGCATTTGTGACTGCAGCAGCACTGTTGGATGCGGATATCTGCTGGCTGTATCCCCAAAATGCTGTCAGCTACCTTTCCTGTGACCTGACACCTGAGGAACTGGAAAACTATCTGCAAAGTGCCCAAGAAAGGCGGCCGGTGGCTGTTTATTTGACCAGTCCGGATTATCTGGGAACGATTTCGGATATCCGCGCCGTTGCTGAGGTTTGCCATCGATACGGCGTTCTACTGGCTGTCGACAATGCCCACGGCGCTTACTTAAAGTTTCTCCCCCGGTCCATGCATCCGATCGATCTGGGTGCGGATCTTTGCTGTGACTCTGCCCACAAGACCTTGCCGGTACTCACCGGCGGTGCGTATCTGCATTTGTCCGCCGCGATGGATACAGCAGTGGGAGAACAGGCGAAAAACGCCTTAATGCTGTTCGGCTCCACCAGCCCGTCCTATTTGATCCTGCAATCGCTGGATGCCGCAAATCAACACCTCAGTACCTATCCCGAGCAGTTGCGAAAACTGGCCCCCCGGTTGGATGCTTTCAAAGCCCGGCTTTCTCAGCAAGGGTATCTGTTATACGGCAGCGAGACGCTCAAGCTGACCATCCAGACGAAGCCCTACGGATATACAGGCAATCAGTTAGCGGAACTTCTGCGACAGTGGAAAATCGAACCGGAATTTGCCGATCGGGATTATCTGGTTTTGATGCTTTCCATCGAAACAAGCGAAGAAACGCTGGTGCATCTTGAACAAGCGCTTTGCGGAATTCCGCCGCTCCCACCCATTACAGACGCGTGTCCCGCCTTTGCTCGAGGAGAACAGGTGACGACGATACGGGAAGCTCTGCTTGCCTGTTCGGAGTTGCTTCCGGTAGAGAAGTGCTGCGGACGAATCCTGGCGGTTCCCACAGTTGGTTGTCCCCCTGCGGTTCCCGTTTTGGTTTGCGGTGAGCGGATCGATGCACACGCAATTGCGTGCTTTACGTATTATGGTATCACCCACTGCTTTGTTATCAAGTCGAGTGCGGAAAATTGCGAAAACTGAAACTCCTTTCTGTTCCGATTCGATCGATATATCCAACAAAAAAGCGCTCAAACCGTTTGGTTTGAGCGCTTTTTTAACTTTCTGTCATTTTACCGTCTTTTAAGCGCACGATATGATCGCTTCCCGCAACCGTACCATCCTTGTGCGATACGATCAACACCGTTTTATCGGTTAAGGTGCGCAAATTATGCAGCAAGCGTTCTTCCGTGTCGGAATCCAATGCGGACGTACATTCATCCAGCAACAAAATCGGAGCATCGTTCAGCAAGGCACGAGCGATAGCCACACGCTGCGCCTGCCCTTCCGAAACGCCATAACCGTGTTCTCCGATTTCCTCATCCAGCCCCTTCGGCAAACCGGCAATAAATTCTTCTAAGCAAGCAAGCCGCACAACCTCGTGCAGCTTTTCGTCCTCAACCTGCGGGCAGAAAAAGGCAATATTATCGCGTATCGTTCCCGCCAACACAGTGTTTCCTTGCGGAACGTAGGAAAAGAAGACACGGGTCGCAGCATCAGCCGACAATTGATGTTCACCGCACGTCAGCGAAATCAAACCCGCTTGCGGCTTCAGAATGGATAAAATCAACTTGATTACCGTGCTTTTTCCAATACCGGATTCTCCCACCAACGCCGTCACTTCACCGCGGCGCAAGGTCAAATCCACACCATCCAAAATATCCGCACCGTCTTCGTATTCAAAAGACACGTTTTGAAACTCCAATTTTGAAAACGCGGCAAACAGATCTGCCGTTGCAGCGGGTAAAGGATCTTCCTCTTCCGGTGTCAGTTTTTCAAGCTCAAGCACACGCTCCGCCGACGCCATCATGGCATAGTACTGCGGCAGCAACCCCGAAGCATTGCGAATCGGGGATTGTATCTGTTCAAAGATCTGCATCAAAGCTGCCAAGGTACCCACCGATAACGTACCGGCGATCATCATCACAACGCCGCACAACAGTGCAACATAATACGTAGCCGTCAACACCAAATGCACACCGGTATTCCCCAAATTGGCAACAGCGTTGCGGCGTATACGTTGACGAAAGTTTTCCTGTTGATAGTCATCCAGCTGTACTTCCATCTGCCGCTGATTTCCGAACGCTTTTACCGACAATAGATTCCCCAGCACCTCTTGCATAAACGACCGTGTTCTCCCGTTGGTTTCCTGGCAAAGCTTATGCATTTTTTTGGAATACTTGCCGTACAAGCGGCTGAGCAGTACCACAAGAACGCCCACCGCCAGCACACCAACGGTAAACCATTCCGAGATGGCTGTCAGTACAATCAAGCCGCCAACCAACCGCGTCAGCATGGATACGGCAGACGGAATCAAGCTGGTAAGATTGCGCGCGATCAAGGTGACGTCAGCCGTCAAGCGATTCATCAATTCACCGGTATGATACCGATAAACCTCCGTATAATCCGCATGCATCAACGCCCGAAACACCGACCGTTTCAGTTCCATTTCCAGTCGGCAAGAAGAACGCACACGCAGATTACTGCTGATGATATTCAACACGACCTGCAACAAAATCAGCCCAATAATAAACGTCGCAGGCTTTGCAATCATCGGTTGGCGAATGCAATCCCACACGGAATCCGGCAGAGGGTGTGCCAAAAGCGTGTTTGCCGCATCGATCAAATCCTTGGTAAGCAAAGCCAACCAAAGTGAAGAGGCCGCTGATACCATATTCAATAAACTGAGCAGCACAACGGCAGGAATTTGCCGCCGTGATCTACGGAGCAGCCACGTAGCCGCTCCCCTACTCGGTTTCGATCTCATGAATGTTTCCTCCGCAATCGTCTGGCAATTTTGAAAATAAGCGGACGCACAGGGCGCAAAAACATCCACACCCAACTGTACGCACGATACAAAACGTTACCGCACGTCACGGCTTTGCCCTTGCGCTTAAAACCGACCATCACCGCACAAACGTTTTGTTTGGGCAGCCCTACTTCCAATTCACTCTGCGCATCGCCAACCAACGTGTACGTATCCGGCTGCACCCGTACAATGCGATGCAGCACATATTGACCGTTATCACGCCGATACAACGGCACGTCTCCGCGTTTCAAGGAATACGGGTCACAGGGCGCCAATGTTACGCTGTCGCGCTTATGCCGAAATAACGGTGTCATGCTGCGCCCGGTAACCGTCAGCGAAACGGTCATTCCCTGCCTAAACGAATCCTCGATCAACGGCATTAACTCGCGAAACGAGATTTCTTCCGTTATCCGTTTCATACGAACAAATCTGCATCCTTCAAGGATTGCACAAACATATCCACGTCTTTGGAAGCGGTGGCATCGTCCACTTCATACTCCGCCGTTAAAGCTGCCACCAAATCTTCTTTCGTGCATTCATCCGCACTCAAATTTTCCCACAAAAAAGCACCCGTTTCGTTCAAACGAATCATGCCCTTAAAATCAAGCGTCTGCAATCCGACCGCCACCACAACGTACGAGCCGCCGATCTGACGCAGCACAAAACCGTTTTTAAGTTTCATAGTGTATATCCTCCTCACCAATTCAAGGTGTTTTTCACCAAATTAACAGCCTCTTCGCTGATGGTACACTGTAACAAGAAAATCGGCACCGATCCAATCAACCGCTCGGTCGTTTCCAAAACCTTGAGGCCGAGCTGTTCGTCGTAAAACGGCCGCACCGTTTCACGGTGAATACGCACGATTGCTTCTTCCACCGATAATGCTTGAATATGGTTTTCGGGAGCTTGCTCCAAAAACACAATCGCATGCAACGGCGCAGAAATATTGGCATTGGTATCGGTCTTGCCACTCCACGGCGTACCGTAGACAACCGGCGTGTCCCCGTCAAAACGAATGGCGGGTTTGTCGTCGTTGATATGCTCCACACATGTACCGTAATATTGCTTCCACAACCCCGTGTGCGTGGACTTGCCGGTACCGGAAGGAGCGGAAAACACAATCCCCTTTCCGTTGTAACGAATGGACGATCCGTGCATCACCAATCCACCCAGATGTGCCAGACGATTGGCAAAAGCTTCGCCGCTGTATAAATACTCAAAATCCGTCAGAGACAACGTCGGATGCTTGCGTTCCTGCCACAACCGATACTGCCATTCGGCATAATCTGACCGAGAACTGCTGCAGTGCAACACACGCCCCGTTTTTTTGCCGATCACATACCGATTAAGCCAACCGTCATCTGATCGTGTCAACATCATACCGTCACGACGTAACAGCACTTCCCCGCTATCTACCGATATGTCCTCTACGCGCGACATGTGAATGGTAAGATCCGGCTGCGAAATCGGTGTTTCGTAATCACGCATTCGATACGGAAAAAAATCCGGATCGCCGCCTTCCAAACAAACGGAAACACCGGCAATACGCGCTTGGATCATATCCTCACCTACTTTTCTTGATTTATCAAATAGGAAAGTGCCATCAGGCTATCGCCCAAATGGACGTTTTCCACCAACACATGCGGATAATGCATGGCAATATCATAGTGACTGTAATTCCAAAAAGCCTTAACTCCGCTTCCAACCAAGCGTTCCACCAGATGCGGCGCCGCTTCTTTCGGAATACACAAAATTGCCAGCTGCGGATGATGCTCCGCACAAAACGCTTCCAGTTCATCGGTGGATTGCACCGTGATATCGTGGATCGTTTGCCCGATCAAGGAAGGAGCATCGTCAAAAATCCCATCCAAGCGAACACCCTTGCCCGCAAAATTCATGTGATTTATCAAAGCATGTCCCAGGTTGCCCGCCCCGAGAATAATGGCAGGGGTCAGCTGATCCATACCGAGAATGTGGTACAGCTCGTCGTACAATTGCTCCACCAAATAGCCGTAGCCTTGCTGCCCAAATTCGCCGAAGCAATTGAGATCCTGCCGGATCTGCGAAGCGGTTAAGCCCATGCGCTCCGCCAACTCGCGCGATGAAATTCGTACCACCCCGTTTTCTTTCAAATCATATAAGAAACGGTAATAGCGCGGAAGGCGACGCACGACCGACATGGATATCGAAGTTTCCTTGGATGCCATACGCATCTCCCTTTACAAATTTTGTTGCCGCGTGTAATCCAACAAACCTCCGGCAAGCAACATGGCAATTTGCCGCTCTGAGAAACCGGCATTCAGCGCGATCTCTTCACCGGTCGTTTCATTTTTTAACACCGGCGCTTCACCACGTTGCAGACGTTCGCGCACGTTCGGCAATGTTAAACGGTCGCCCAAAGAAATGCGATCATAATCCGCCTCGTTCACAAACGTCAGCGGCAAAATACCGGCATTGATCAAGTTTGCGACGTGAATACGCGCAAACGACTTCACAATAACCGCCTTGATTCCGAGATACAACGGTGCCAACGCCGCGTGTTCACGCGAACTGCCCTGACCGTAGTTG
>JAZQIV010000071.1:0-4483 GCA_045541305.1 Acutalibacteraceae bacterium
CCTTTAACTCCTGGCAGTTGGTAAAGGAACTCAAGGAAGCACTCGGCTTGCCTGCTGTTACCTCGTTCAAGCACGTCAGCCCGACTTCGGCCGCTGTGGGTATTCCGTTGTCCGATACTCTCAAAAAGGCCTGCTTTGTAGACGATATCGAGGGCTTGGACGATTCGCTGCTTGCGTGCGCTTATGCCCGTGCCCGCGGCACGGATCGTATGTGTTCGTTTGGTGACTGGGTCGCACTGAGCGATGTTTGCGATGTTACCACCGCCAAAATGGTAGCCCGCGAAGTATCCGACGGAATCATCGCCCCCGGCTATGAGCCCGAAGCGCTGGAAATTCTCAAAACCAAACGCAAAGGCAACTATAACATTGTACAAATCAATCCGGACTACGTACCTGCCGAACAGGAAACGAAGCAGGTTTACGGCATTACTTTTGAACAAGGCCGTAACAATTTTAAGATCAACCGTGAATTGTTGAACAATATGGTTTCCAAAAATAAGAATCTGCCCGACAGCGCAGCGCGTGACCTGATTATTGCGTTGATCACGCTCAAATACACGCAATCCAATTCGGTTTGCTATGCTGTGGACGGACAAGCCATTGGTGTCGGTGCCGGTCAACAATCCCGTATCCATTGCACCCGTTTGGCGGGCAGCAAAGCCGATACCTGGTTCTTGCGTCAGCATGAAAAGGTATTAAATCTGCCGTTCAAAGCGGATATTAAACGTCCCGATCGTGATAACGTGATTGACGGTTATATCAACAAAAACGAAGAAGATGTGTGCGCGGATGGCAACTGGCAGAAATATTTCACCACTCAGCCCGAACAGCTTACCGATGAAGACGCCAAAGCTTACCTTGCAACCATCGACGGTGTTGCGCTTGGAAGCGATGCCTTCTTCCCGTTTGACGATAACATTGAACGCGCTTACCGCAGCGGCGTGAAGTATATTGCCGAACCCGGTGGCTCCATTCGTGACGATGTTGTGATCGCTTGCTGTGATAAATACGATATGACATTGTCCTTCACCGGTATGCGTTTATTTCATCATTGATCTTGCGAGGAGAACCTCTTATGAAAGTAATGGTTGTCGGTGGTGGCGGTCGAGAACACGCCATCATCAAAAAAATCAAGGAAAACCCGTCGGTAACCGAATTGTATGCCGTCCCCGGTAACGGCGGCATGGCAAGCGATGCCGTGCTGGTACCGATCGGTGCAAAAGATATTGATGCTATCGTCGATTTCGCCATCAAAACCGGCATCGACTACGCTGTGGTAGCACCGGACGATCCACTGGTGCTGGGTGCGGTTGATGCATTGCAGGAGAAAGGGATTCCCTGCTTCGGCCCCGAAGCCAAAGCCGCTATTATTGAAGGCAGTAAAGTCTTTTCCAAAAACTTAATGAAAAAATACGGCATTCCGACCGCCGCATACGAGGTATTCAATGATATGAATGCCGCGTTGGAGTATCTGGAAACAGCTCCGATTCCAACGGTTATTAAAGCGGATGGATTGGCACTCGGCAAGGGTGTTATCATTGCCATGACGCGCGAAGAGGCGAAGGATGCCGTGCGTTCCATGATGCAGGATAAGTTGTTTGGTAAAAGCGGCGATAACGTAGTTATCGAAGAGTTTTTAACAGGTCCTGAAGTGAGTGTTCTGTCTTTCACGGATGGTGAAACCGTTGTGCCGATGATCTCTTCCATGGATCACAAACGCGCAGGGGATAACGATACGGGATTAAACACCGGTGGCATGGGAACCATTGCGCCGAACCCGTATTACACATCTGCAATTGCCGAACGTTGTATGAATGAGATATTCCTGCCCACGATTCGCGCCATGAAGGTGGAAGGCCGCACGTTCAAGGGCTGCCTGTACTTTGGCCTGATGCTTACCGAAAACGGCCCCAAAGTCATTGAATACAACTGCCGTTTCGGTGATCCCGAAACGCAGGTTGTGCTACCGCTTTTGGAAAGCGATTTGCTCACGGTCATGCAAGCTGTCACAAACGGTACGCTTGCAAAAACGGAAGTAAAATTCAGTAACAAGCATGCCTGCTGCGTTATCATGGCATCTGCCGGATACCCAACTGCGTATGAAAAAGGGTACGAGATCACCATCCCATCGTCCGTCGCCGATCAAATTTATGTTGCCGGCGCCAAATTGTCCGATGGTAAATTGTTAACAGATGGCGGTCGCGTGTTGGGTGCTACCGCCGTTGATGATTCTCTCGAAACGGCAATCACGGCAGCGTATGACCTTGTCAAACAAATTCATTTTGATAATCAGTATTACCGCACCGATATCGGCGCGCGTGCTATGCAGGCAAAAGGGGAGGCATAACCGTGGTTTACAGAGTATTTGTTGAAAAGAAAAAGGAACTGGCAAGCGAAGCAAAAGCATTGCTCAATGATGCCCGCATGCTACTTGGCATCACTTCGCTTACCGACGTGCGCGTTATCAACCGTTACGATGCCGAAAACATCACCGAAGAACTGTTTGAGTATGCCAAAAAAACGGTGTTTTCGGAACCTCAGTTGGATACCGTCAGCGATGTGTTGTCCGCTGATGATGCAACCGTGTTTGCTGTGGAATTCTTGCCCGGACAATTTGATCAGCGCGCGGATTCGGCTGCACAATGTATTCAAATTATCTCCACAGGCGATCGTCCCTTGGTACGTACCGCCAAAGTGTACGTATTGTACGGCAATCTCACGCAGGAAGATCTTAACGAAATCAAAAAATACGTAATCAACCCGGTGGAAGCACGTGAAGCCACGCTCGAAAAGCCCGAAACTTTGCACATGGAATATGAGATTCCCACAACCGTAAAAACCTTAACCGGTTTCATTGATCTGGACAGAGAGGGACTCGATCAATTTGTGGACGAATATTCGCTGGCTATGGATGGTGACGATATTGCGTTCTGCCAAGCCTATTTCCGCAGCGAAAAGCGCGACCCCACCATCACAGAAATTCGTATGATCGACACGTATTGGTCGGATCACTGCCGTCACACCACGTTCCTCACGACAATTGATGATGTTGTGTTCGAAGACGAGCTACTGCAGAGCACGTATGAAGATTATTTGGCAACCCGCAAAGAACTTGGGCGCACTAAACCGATCTGCCTGATGGATATCGCCACGCTGGCCGTACGGTATCTCAAAAAGGAAGGCAAGCTTGAAAAATTGGATGAATCCGAAGAAATCAATGCTTGTACCGTGAAAATTGAAGTAGAAGCAGACGGTAAAAAAGAACCGTGGTTACTGCTCTTCAAAAACGAAACGCACAACCACCCCACCGAAATCGAACCGTTTGGTGGCGCAGCAACATGTATCGGCGGTGCTATTCGCGATCCGCTCAGCGGTCGCAGTTATGTGTACGCTGCCATGCGTGTAACCGGTGCGGCCGATCCGCTCAAGCCGGTCAACGAAACGATACCCGGCAAACTGCCACAACGCAAGATCGTTACCACCGCAGCCGCAGGTTACTCGTCTTACGGTAACCAGATCGGCCTGGCAACCGGTATGGTGGATGAAATCTATCACCCCGGCTATGCGGCAAAGCGCATGGAGATCGGCGCGGTTATCGCTGCCACCCCTGCGGAAAATGTCCGTCGCGAATGCCCCGATCCGGGCGATGTGGTCATCCTGCTTGGTGGTGCTACCGGCCGTGACGGTTGCGGCGGTGCTACCGGTTCTTCCAAATCGCATACCTCTAAATCGCTTGAAACCTGCGGTGCTGAGGTACAAAAAGGTAACGCCCCCGAGGAGCGCAAGCTGCAGCGCTTGTTCCGCAACGGTGAAGCGACCCGCATGATCAAACGTTGTAACGACTTTGGTGCAGGCGGTGTTTCGGTTGCCATTGGTGAGTTGGCGGACGGTCTGGAAATTGATTTGAACGCCGTTCCGAAAAAGTATGAAGGTCTGGACGGCACTGAACTTGCGATCAGTGAATCGCAAGAGCGTATGGCAGTTGTGGTGGAAGCTAAAGATGTAGATGCTTTCTTAGCGCTTGCCAAGAGCGAAAACCTCAACGCCTGTCCGGTGGCTGTTGTGAAAGCAGAACCGCGCCTTGTCATGAATTGGAACGGTGGGAAAATCGTGGATATCAGCCGTGAATTCCTCAATTCCAATGGTGCCGAAAAACACGTTACCATCACGCCTGCTGCCCCTGCTTTGCAGGAAAAGACGGTTGCGGGTGGCTTCAAAGACGAATACGTCAAGTTAGCCGGCGACTTGAACATTTGCTCAAAACGTGGCTTATCCGAGCGCTTTGACTCTACGATCGGTGCCGGTACGGTGCTTATGCCGTTTGGCGGCAAACATCAGTTAACACCCATTCAAGCAATGGTGCACAAGATATCAATGGAAGAAAAGCACACGGAAGACGTGTCCTTCATGTCGTGGGGCTATAACCGGTTTATCACAGAGCAAAGCCCATAGCACGGCGCCTATCTTGCTGTTGTAGAATCGG
>JAZQIV010000072.1:0-5042 GCA_045541305.1 Acutalibacteraceae bacterium
AGAACTCTTTGAAGCCGTAAAGGGCGATTTGCTTGAAGTTCCCGTTATACTCTCGGCGTTCTATGGGCTTCGAAGAAGTGAGGCATTAGGACTAAAATGGAGTGCGATTGATTTTGAGCAAAAAACCTTGTGTATTAAGCATACTGTGTGCCGAATATCCGTTGATGGTAAGGATGTAATTGTTCGTAAAGACACTACGAAGAATAAGACAAGCCTTAGAACATTACCCCTAATACCTGATGTTGAAAAACTATTGCTGAAAGCGAAAAAGCAACAAGAGAGCAACAGAAGGAAATGTCGCAATGCATATAATAAGGAATTCCTTGATTATGTGTGTGTGGATGATATGGGGAATCTTTTAAGACCGGATTATTTGTCGCAGCATTTACAGACTGTGCTCAAAAGAAATAACTTAAAGCATATTCGGTATCACGACTTGCGACATTCGTGTGCTTCGTTACTGCTCGCCAACGGTGTATCTTTAAAAGAAATTCAAGACTGGTTAGGCCATTCGGATTTCAGTACAACGGCAAATATTTATAGCCATTTGGAGTATGGAGCTAAGGTCAAGTCTGCTAACAAAATTGCAGAGAACTTGAGCCTTGAGGAAAAGACAAAGGACGGGTAAATCCCGTCCCATACATAACTTGTTTCTAACAGATTTCTAACGGATTTTGGGGAGAAATCGCCTTGATTTTGACATCATAATTGCTTCAAATTAGAAGGATTTCTGGACAAAGAAAATCTCTCAAACCCGCATAAACACTGGGTTTGAGAGATGATGGTGCGGGTAACAGGACTTGAACCTGCACAGCCTTGCGACCATTAGAACCTGAATCTAACGCGTCTGCCAATTCCGCCATACCCGCATATTGAGCCGCCACGATCGGCGACGATTGCTATTATACGCGCTGTGTTCGCGTTTGTCAAGTGCATTTTAAAAAAAAGAGAGCGAGAGTTTTCTTTTTTGAAAACCGAACGGTTGTGTTGAAAAATGAAGCGGGATATGCTACAATACACCCGTTATCAAGGAGGCGATCGGCATGCAGATGAAAGACTACCGTTTCGGCGATACCATTGTGCGGTATTTGATCAACGATAACCGTAACGTGGCGCTGCGATTGATACCTGCGGCACTGGCGGATAAGCAAACGGCGCCGTGGGAGATCGAGCGCGGTCCGTTTGACCCGCGTGCGAATTATACGCACAACTGGCGCATGGGTACGCTGGCGCATTTTTATCTGGCGGAGCAAGATCTGGCAACGCCCGCCGGTATGACCTTGCGTTCCGTTGGGCGGATGGATGATATGCGGTTGGTGGACCAGGTGGTGGAAACCGAAAACGGGATCACCCGTGTTGTGACCGTGACCGAAAGTGAAGAGGGGTACGGCATTCGCCACGCCTTGACATATTATGAGGGCTTGCGCGGGTTTATGATCGACACCGCGTTTGAAAACCGCAGCGATCATCCCGTGACGCTGAATATGTTATCCAGCTTTGCGTTGGATGGCTTAAGCCCGTTTCAATTGACGGATGCGCCGAATACGTATCGGTTCCACCAATTTCAGGCGGGCTGGAGCCTGGAGGGCAAGCACGTTTGCCGCACCATTGAGGATATGGGCCTGGAAAAAGCCTGGGTGAGTTGGCAGGTGGCGGATAACACGGAACGGTTTGGCACGCGGGGAAGTTATCCTGTGGATCGCTATTTCCCGATGGCGGTGTTTGAGGACACGGAATACGGGGCGTTTTGGGCGGCACAGATTGCGCACAACGCTACCTGGCAGCTGGAGATTGGGCGCGTGGGTAACTACATGACCATGTGCGGCGGCTTGGGTGATGAGGATTTCTGCGGTTGGCAGAAATCCGTGCCGATCGGTGGAACGTTTGGGGCGCCGACGGCGTTTGTGGCCGCTGTGCACGGCGATCTGGATGACGCGTGCAACGCGGTGACCGATATGCAAAAGCCTGCGTATGCGGCTTACGGCGAAAAGGGGATCGCCACGTCGTTTAACGAATACTGTGCAACGTGGGGCTTGCCCACGCAGGAAAAAATGCTGAATTTCGCCGCGGCGGCAAAAGAGCTGGGCGTGAAATACCTGGTGATCGATGCGGGCTGGTGTAAGGCCGGCAACGAGCAGGCAGGCAACGGCGAGTGGGAACCTGATCTAACGATCTTCCCCGATATGAAAGAGATGAACCGACAGATCCGCGAAAACGGGATGGTGCCGGGTATCTGGTTCGAGCTGGAGGTTACCACCAAAGGATCTGCATTTTTTGAACCGGCGTACGATTACATGAAATTAAAACGCGGCGGCCGCGTGATCCGGGTGAACGGTGAACGGTCGTATTGGGATTTCCGCCGTGCCGACGTGCAGGAGCATCTGTACAAAAAGGTGATTGCCTTTTTGAAAGAATACGGGTTTGGGTATATTAAGGTGGACTACAACGCCAACACGGGTGCGAAGGTGGATGGCGCGGAGTCCGGTGCCGAGGGGCTGCGGGAGCATTTGCAGGCGGTGCGGGAATTCTTTGAACGCATGAAAGCCGAAATTCCCGATTTGGTGATTGAAAACTGCGCATCGGGCGGACATCGGTTGGAGCCGTCCATGATGGGGGTTTCCGCGGTTTCGTCGTTCTCAGACGCGCACGAATGCATTGAGATTCCGTACATTGCCGCTTCGCTTCAAAAGCTGATGCTGCCGGCGCAGGAATTGGTGTGGGCGGTGCTGCACGAGGACGATCCCGACGAGCGGTTCGTGTATTCTCTGGCGGCGACGTTCCTTGGGCGTGTGTGCTTATCGGGCCCGATCGATAAGCTGACGGCGCACCAACGCGCATTGACGGCGAAGGCCATGCAATTTTATGCACAATTGGAAGACGTGATTGTGAACGGTGACACACATTTGTACGGTAACCGCGGCAACAACACGCGGTATCCCACCGGCACGCAGGTGGTGGTGCGGCGCACGGATAAGCAGATCGCGGTGATCTGCCACGCGTACGATCAGCCGGCAGACGATCTGACGATCGATTTGGGCACGTGCGCGACGATTGCCGATCGTTTTTACGGCGATGCCATTTGCGTGGACGGTACCAAGCTGACCGTGCCTGCCATGCGGCCGTTTACGGCCGCAGCGGTGCTGCTGGATATTCCATAAACAAAAAAGGAAGCCTTGAAAAACAAGGCTTCCTTTTTTATGTGTTGAAGGATTTTAATCCCTCTTGATCTTGCCAAAATTCCAACACGGCGTTTTCATAGCCTTCGCGATCCACCAGATAGGATAACCCGTGATCGGCACCCGGCACAACAAACAATTGCTTGGGCGCGGTGCAGGCTTTGTAGTTTTCGTAGGTCATTTCGATCGGCACGAATTGATCGTCGGTGCCGTGAATGAACAGTATCGGAACGGTACTGCCGCGTAGCGCGTCGGTGCAACAGATCTCATCGGGCTCAAACTGCACCTTGCGTTTGTACAGTTCAGATGCGGCGGCGCTGTACAGCCCGTAGGGGAGGTGCAGGTTTTCTTCCACCACGTGTTTCCAAATGGCGTGCGGTGAGGTGAATCCGCAATCCGCTAACACACCGCGCACCGAAGTGGGCAGGCCCAAGGCAGTGGCCATCATGACGGTGGTGGCGCCCATGGAAATACCCACGAGATACAACGGCAGCTCGCCGCCCGTGCGTTCGTGTATGAACGCCGCCCAATCGCGGCAATCGAAGCGTTCCAGCACGCCAAAGCCCATGTAATCGCCGCCGCTGCCGCCTTGGCCGCGCTGCTCGGCATACAGCACAGCACAATCCTGCTTGTACCAAAAATCGGCAATCATGCCGAAATCCTGCGACCACGATGACCGCCAGCCGTGCATGGCGATGATCACGCGTTTCGGGCGCGGGGGCGCGATCCAATGTCCCACCAGCGTGATGCCGTCGTTCGCGAGGATTTCCAAACGTTCACTTTCGCGCTTTTCCAACGCAGCGGCGTGGTCCATGATGACGCTCAGGGTGTTGGACAGCTCGGAAGAGCCCATCAATAAATTTCGCCCTTTTTCCGGATCGATGGCGGTGGGCTGCTCGCGGTTGAGAGCCAGCTCCATCAATTTGTTGATGGTAACGTGGTACAAAGCGCCCAACGCGGCAGCACCGGCAGCAATGCCGGCAGCGGTCAAGATCCCTTTGGTATACTTTTTCATAACGGCGCATCCTTTCTAAGCAAAAGAGGGCAAAAACAGCCGCCCAAAGGCGGCTGTTTGGTTATTCGTCTTTGGGTTGTTTGATGAGGCCGACCAGCTTGGCAAATTCCATTATCACCAACGGTACGAGCACCAGTCCCAAGCAGATGAAGTAATCCACCACGGGGAGATATTCCAGTTCAAACGCGGTGTTGATGCCCGGCACCAAGCACACGAGCAGCGTGAGCACAAACGCAGCGAGCGCGGCGAGGTTCAACGTTTTGTTGCCGAAGAAGCCGATCTTAAACAGCGACTTATCGGAACGCATGTTGAACGCCTGCACGATCTGGCAAAGTGCCAGTACCACGAACGCCATGGTTTCACCGCGGTGCAGCTGATGGCTGGCAACGTCGAGATTCATGATTTCGGAAATCGAGGCGCAACCGCAGCCGATCCAGAACGCCACCAGTGTTAACATGGCAAACAACACGCCCTGCAGCACGATGCGCACGCCGAAGCCGTTGGCAAAGATGCCTTCGCTTTTCGGCTTGGGTTTTTGGTTCATGACGCCGGATTCCACTTTTTCCATGCCCAGTGCGATGGCCGGCAAAGAGTCGGTGACCAGGTTGATCCACAAAAGCTGCATGGAAACGAGCGGGGCTTGCTGCCACAGCAACATAGCAACGAACACGGTGATGACCTCGCCGATGTTGGTGCCCAGCAGGTAGCCCACCACTTTTTTGATGTTGGCATAGATGCCGCGGCCTTCACGCACGGCATCCACAATGGTGGCAAAGTTATCGTCGGTCAAGGTCATATCGGCGGCGCCTTTGGCAACGTCGGTGCCGGTGATACCCATGGCACAACCGATA
>JAZQIV010000073.1:0-2198 GCA_045541305.1 Acutalibacteraceae bacterium
AAACCGTCCTGGCTCACACGGGGCATGCTGGCGATGGCGGGCAAAATCGCGCTGACCATCGGCCTCATCATTGTGCTCACCGGGTGCATCGTCGCCTGCGTGTTGACGGTGTATGTTGCCACCAACTTCACCGGTCAATCCAACCTGCCGGACGTGGATTCCATCAACGAAAACCAAACGAGTATCATCATGACGCTCAACGAAACCACCGGCGAATACGAGGAATTCCAGCGTCTGAGCGGTATCAAACGCATTTGGACTCCGCTGGGCGATATGCCGGTCAATATGCAAAACGCGGTTGTGGCGATTGAGGACGAACGCTTCCATACGCACTTCGGCGTGGACTGGAAACGTACCATCTCCGCATTTGCCAACCTCATTTTGCATTTCAATTCCACCGAATACGGCGGTTCCACCTTGACCCAACAGCTCATCAAGGTCATGACCGGCAATAACGACCATTCCATCCAGCGTAAGATCACCGAAATCTTGTCGGCGGTGGAAATGGAAAAATACTATTCCAAGGATGAAATCCTGCAGGCGTACCTCAACATGATGCCGCTGCCCAGCAACGTCACGGGCATCGGCGCGGGCGCCAACTATTTCTTTGGCGTTGAAGCCAAAGATCTCACCGTGGCACAGTGCGCGGCGCTCGCTGCCATGACCAACAACCCGGTCAAATACAACCCGTATCGGTATCCCGAAAATCTGCGCACCCGTCAACGGACCGTGCTTTACAAAATGTACGAGCTCGACTTTATCACGGCGGATGAATACAAGCAGGCGCTGGGTGAAGAGCTGTATTTCAAGAGCAGCGCCAAAACCAGCGAGGTCAACGACTGGTACACCGATATGCTGATCGACGACGTCACCTTGGCGTTGGTGGAGCAGTACGGCTACACCGAAGCGCAAGCGCGCAACATGGTGTTCTACGGCGGTCTTACCATTTATTCCTGCGAAAATCCCCGCCTGCAATCCAAAGTGGAAGCGGTGTATAAAAACGACGCCAACTTCCCCTCCGCCCTGCTCAGCGATACCGTGCAGCCGCAGGCGGCGATCTACGTGATGGATTACACCGGCAAAACCGTGGCGGTCATCGGCGGTCGCGGCGAAAAGGAAGCCGACCGCTTGTTCAACCGTGCCATCTCGGCGATCCGCCAACCGGGCTCCTCCATGAAACCCATTGCGGTGTACGCCCCGGCGGTTCAGTTGAATCTCATTAACTATTCCTCGATGGTGCCCGATTGCTATATCATTTTGAAAGACGGCACCAAATGGCCCACCAACGTCAACCAATCCACCCCGAAGGACAGCGGCTTAATCACGGTCGACGTAGCGATCCAAACCTCCAAAAACACGGTCGCTGCGCAGCTGGTTCAGCAGCTCACCCCGCACCGCTCCTTCACCTTCCTGACAGGCTCGCTCAACTTCACCTCGCTTGTCACGTCGGATGGCAAGGGTAACACCGATATCGATTACGCCCCCATGGCGCTCGGCGGTTTAACCACCGGCGCTTACCCGCGTGAAATGGCGGCATCGTATCAGATCTTCGGCAACGGCGGGTATTATAACGAGCCGTATTCCTTCACCAAGGTCACCCAAAAGGGCAACACCATCCTGCAGGATGGTCCTTCCCCCATTCAGGTGTTGGATGAGGATTCCGCCTATATCATGAACCGCCTGCTGCAAACGGTTGTCACCGGCACCGAAGGCGCCACCGCCAGTTCCTTGAAGAAAGCCTGGAGCAACTGGGAAGTGTTCGCCAAAACCGGTACCACGCAGAAACGCAACGACGTGTGGTTGGTCGGCGGCACACCGAAATACGTTGCAGCCAGCTGGTTCGGCTACGATAAAAACCAGGTGCTGGTCGGCACGCAAACCTCCGCCGCGCGCAATCTGTGGAGCAAAGCCATGCAAGCTCTGCACGAAGGCGTCGAGCCCGTCCCGTTCGATCGCAAAGGCACCACCGTCGAGCAGTCCTTCTGTACCGAAACCGGCTTGCTCGCCACCGAAAAATGTCCCAAAACACGCGTGGGTGTGTACAAACCGAACTACATGCCGGATATGTGCAACAAGCACGGCGCTCCCGTGGTGGAAAACCCCACCCCCGAGGCGCAACCGTAACCTTTCGGCGACCGCACGGCACCGTGCGGTCGGCTTTTTTTCAAAAGTGTTAAAACACCCTTGATTTTTTTAAA
>JAZQIV010000074.1:0-5239 GCA_045541305.1 Acutalibacteraceae bacterium
GATGCGCTGCTCAATCGCGCATTTGAGATCATGCTGGGTGCCGAAACCGAGAATCCTGCGGCGGCGTTGCGTGCCGCGTTCGAATTGGCGGATAAAGCCGGTGTGAACGGCATGATCGGCGGTCAGGTACTGGATCTTGACAGCGAGGGTAAAACCATCGATGAAGCCACTCTCAAGCGCTTGCAGGAAGGCAAAACCGCGGCGCTGCTGCAGGCGGCGTGCCGCATGGGTGCGATCCTGGGCGGCGGCACCGAGGAACAGATTACCTGTGCCGGGGAATACGGCTATTACATCGGCCTTGCTTTCCAGGTGGTGGACGATATTTTGGACGTGACCGCCACGGCGGAGGAGCTTGGCAAACCGGTCGGCAGCGACAATGAAAACGAGAAAAACACCTACGTGTCGCTTTTGGGGTTAGAGCAGGCGAAAGTCTTGGCCGCTTCGTACACGGCGCAGGCGGTGGAAGCGTTGAGCGCATTTGACGGCGGCGACGATCTGCGTGTCCTTGCCGAAGCGCTACTCACCCGAACTCATTAAAAAGGACGGAATCGCATGAGCGTTTTAGAAACGATTCACACTCCGAAGGACGTTAAAAATCTGTCCACGGAGGACTTATATACGTTGTGTGACGACCTGCGCCACACCATTGTGGAAACCGTATCCCAAAACGGCGGGCACTTATCCTCCAACCTGGGTGTGGTGGAATTAACGGTGGCGCTGCACAAAATGTTCTCACTCCCGCACGATCAGATCGTGTGGGATGTGGGGCATCAATGCTATTGTCACAAGCTGCTCACCGGTCGTCAGGAGGCGTTTTCCACCCTGCGGCAAACGGGCGGTATTTCGGGCTTCCCGCGTCCGAGCGAGAGCGAATACGATACGTTTGTGGCGGGGCACAGCTCCACCTCCGTTTCGGCGGCAAACGGCATCGCCAAGGCCAAAGCGCTCAGCGGGGACGATGGCTACACCATCGCCGTGATCGGTGACGGTGCCATGACCGGCGGCCTGGCGTATGAAGGCTTGTGCAACGCGGGTCGCAGCAACGATCGTTTGATCGTGATTCTCAACGATAATCAGATGTCAATCAGCCGCAACGTCGGCTTTATGGCGCGGCATTTGGCAAAGCTGCGTTCCGGCCCGCATTACGTGCGTGTCAAACGCGATTTCGCCACCCTGCTTTCTGCCATTCCGTTGGTGGGCGAACCGCTGCACCGTATGATCGTGCGGTGGAAATATCGCATCAAAAGCTCGATCTATCACAGCGCTTCCACGTTTGAGGATATGGGGCTTTATTATCTCGGTCCCGTCAACGGTCACGATCTGTCTGCGTTAATGCGCACGCTGCAGGCGGCCAAGGAGTTGGATCGCCCCGTGCTGGTTCACGTGGAAACCGTGAAAGGGCAGGGCTATGCGCCCGCCATGCAAAACCCCGACCGTTTCCACGGCATCGGCACGTTTGATACCAAAACGGGCGAATCCACCGCCAAAGCATCGCCCAACTTTTCCACCGCTGCCGGGGATCTGCTGTGCAAGCTGGCGGAGGAGGATCCCAAGATCTGCGTTACCACGGCGGCCATGACGGGCGGCACGGGATTATCCACGTTCGCCCGCCGGTTCCCCAAACGATTTTTCGACGTGGGCATTGCGGAGGAACACGCCGTCACCTTTGCGTCGGGCTTGGCGGTGGGCGGTTATCGGCCGATTTTTGCCGTGTACGCCACGTTCCTGCAGCGGGCATACGACCAATTGCTCAACGATACCGCGATCATGAACAATCACGTGGTGCTTGCCATCGATCGCGCGGGCCTGGTTCCCGATGACGGCGAAACCCATCAGGGCATTTTTGACGTGCCGTTCTTATCCACCATTCCGCATACGACAATTTTCGCCCCGTCCACGTATGACGAGCTGGCGATCACGTTAAAGCAGGCGGTGTACGATACCGACGGTATCGCCGCCGTGCGGTATCCCAAAGGCGGTCAATTCCCGCATTTGGATTTGTACAAGCCGGACTACAAACCATTCACGTACCTGCGCAATCCGTCGGCACGCACCGTGGTGATTACCTACGGTCGCCTGTTTTCCAACGTGCTGCAGGCAGCACGCGCGGTACAGGATACGTCACCGGTTTCGGTGATTAAGCTCACACAGATTCATCCTATTCCGCAGGATGTGCTGCGCATTGCTGGCGGGTATCGGCGCATCGTGTTCTTTGAAGAGGGTGCGCGTTCGGGCGGCATCGGGCAGCAGCTCGGTTCGCAGCTGATGGAAGGCAAATACCGCGGCAATTATGAGCTGCACGCCATCGATCGTTTGGTGCCGACCTGCTCGGTGGAGGACGGTCTGCGTGCGTGCGGCCTGGATGTGGACAGCATGGTTGCCGCGCTGCAGAAAGAGGACAAGCCCCGTGGCAGAAAATGAACGATTGGATGCCCGCGTGGTCGCGCTCGGCTTTGCGACGGGACGGGATAAAGCCAAAGAACTGATACGCGCAGGCGTTGTCACGGTCAATGGCAAGGCGGTGGATAAGCCGTCCTACACGGTGACCGAAACCGATGAAGTGCTGTGCACGGCAGACCGATCACCGTACGTGGGGCGTGGCGGGCTTAAGCTGGAAGCGGCGCTGAAAGCGTTGCTGCCGCTTCCCTCACCCTGCACGGCGCTGGACGTCGGTGCTTCCACCGGCGGTTTTACGCATTGCATGCTGCTCAACGGCGTTTCCACGGTGTACGCGGTGGACGTCGGTCACGGGCAGCTGCATCCCACCTTGGCGGCCGATCCGCGCGTGGTCAACCTGGAGGGCACCGATATTCGTGCGGTGTCCACCGCCATCGCACCACGGTCGATCGATCTGGTGGCAATGGACGTGTCGTTTATCTCCACCAAATTGTTAATTCCCGCCATTTTGCCGTATTTGCGTGACGGTGCACACCTGCTGATTCTCATCAAACCGCAGTTTGAAGCAGGTCGCCGTGCGGTTGGTAAGCACGGCATTGTGCAGGATCGCGTTACCCACGTGCGCGTGCTGCGTGAGCTGTGCGATTTCTTTGCAGAATGCGGGTTGTCGCTGTGCGCCTTGTCGCCATCGCCCATCACCGGCGGTGCGGGACGAAGCGACGGTAATATTGAATACATCGCCACCCTGTCCCACAGCGCGGCACCTGCTGCGTTGCCGGATCTGCGGCAGCTCGTGGACGGGGCGTTTTCCAAACACAAGCACTGAACGGAGGTGCACCATGGTTATCGCGGTTATCCCCAACAACAAAACAGCGGACGGCAAGGAAGCGTTTTTGCAGGTGTGCAATACGTTGGCGGCGTTGCCCGTCACCGTCACCGTTCCGCAGGATACGGCGTTTCCGCCGTCCGATATGACACGGTTGCTCCAAGCGTGTGATATCGCCATCGCAATCGGTGGCGACGGTACCATCATCCACACCGCCAAGCAAGCGGCGGCGTTCGGCAAGCCGGTGCTCGGCATCAACAGCGGGCGGCTGGGCTTCACGGCGGGGCTGGAACGCACCGAACTGAACGACCTTGTACGGTTGATCGACGGGAAATACGATACCGAGGAACGCATGCTGCTGGATATCACCGTGGACGGTGAAAACGGTGCCGAGCAGTTCAGCGCCCTTAATGAAGCGGTGATCTCGCGTGGGGCGCTGTCCCGCATGATCGAGGTGAGCGTTGCCAATAACGGGCAGCCCGTTTCGGATTATCAGGCAGACGGGATCATCGTTGCCACGCCCACCGGCTCCACGGCGTATTCGCTGTCGGCGGGCGGTCCCATTGTGGATACGGCGCTGCGGTGCTTACTGTTAACGCCGGTATGTCCGCATTCGTTACATAGTCGCCCTTACATTTTCGAGCAGGATGCCGTGCTTACCTTAACGCCGCAAAGCGGGGAATCACCCGTGTTTGTCACGGTGGACGGGGAAGCGGCGATCCGCATTGCACCGGGGGGTACGGTGTGTGTTAAGCGCTCTGCCACCTGCGCTAAATTGATCAAGCTTCATCACAAGCCATTTTATCGGGTGCTGGACGATAAATTGACCAACAGAAAGGGATAAAGGATATGAAAATCAAACGCCAAGCCAAGATTCTCGAAATCATCGAACAACGCAGCATCGAAACGCAGGATGAATTGATCCGCGCGTTGGAAGAAACCGGATTCCGTGCCACGCAGGCAACGGTATCGCGCGATATCAAAGAGCTGCGCCTAATCAAAATTTTGGACAGCGACGGCAAGTATTGCTATGCCGCGATGAACGAAAAAGCGGATCCCGTTCCCACCAAATTCCTTTCGATTTTTGAAGATGCCGTGCAGAGCATTGATTTTGCGGGCAACTTGGTTGTGGTCAAATGCATGTCGGGCATGGCGCAGGCGGCCTGCGCGGCCATGGATTCGCTGCATTGGGATGCGGTTGTCGGCACGTTGGCGGGCGAGGATACGTTTGTGTGCATTACCCGTACCAATGAAAACGCCGTGGAACTGGTGGAAGAACTCAAAAAACTGCAGCGCGGTTGAGGTGTAGACCATGTTGGATTGCTTGCACATTGAGAATATTGCCGTGATCGAGCGGGCGGATATTGCGTTTTCCGCCGGCTTTTCGGCGCTTACGGGTGAAACGGGTGCCGGTAAATCCATCGTGATCGATGCCATCAATGCGGTACTCGGTGAACGCACACGCCGCGATCTGGTGCGCACGGGCAGTGCCTCAGCACAGGTGACGGCGTTGTTTTCCGCATTATCCGGCGGTGTGACCGCGCAGCTGGAAGCGCTGGGCTATGCCCCCGATGACGATGGCAACCTGCTCATCGGTCGCACCATCTCCGCCGAGGGCAAAAGCGCCGCCACCATCAACGGTCGCCCCGCAACGGCAGCGATTCTGCGCGAGGTTGGTAAATGCTTAGTGGATCTGCACGGACAGCACGAAAATCAGGCGCTGTTTTCGGCGGATAATCATTTGTTGTATTTGGATCGCTTCGGCGAACTGGAACCCTGTAAAGAGCGCTACACCGCCGCCTATCGCGAATGGCGGCGCATTGTGCGCGAGCTGGAAAGCGTGGACCTGGACGAAAGCGAAAAAGCCAGAAGACTGGATATTCTCGCATTCCAGATCCGCGAGATTGAGGATGCAGCGTTAACGGCGGGGGAAGAGGATGAGCTGCAGGCGCGGCGCACCTTGTTCCGCAATGCCGAAAAGGTTGCATCGCAGCTCAACGCCGCTCACGCGTTGTT
>JAZQIV010000075.1:0-14990 GCA_045541305.1 Acutalibacteraceae bacterium
CGCCGGCGGGCCCGCGCGCCCGCTCGGGGCTTTTTGGTGTCCGTTATTTTTGGCAGCGTTTGGCAATGAGCTTGAGCACCGCAAACACGGCAAGGCCGATCGCGGTAAAAATGGCAACGCCTGCCCAATTGAGCGCGGCCAGCCCCGTTAAAAACAGCTCGCCGCTGGAAGCGTTTTGCAGCGCGGGCGCAATGTAGATCACGTCCCCCACTGTGGTGAAAAGCAGCACGGTGTACGCCACGGCAGAAAGCACGGTGGCGGCAACGCCCGCTCCCTCACGCCGCACGGTGGCGCGGGAAATGCCCTCGCCCTCCAGCGAAAGCAGCCGCGAAAGATACCAAGCGCCCAGCGCCAGAATCACGGTTTCGGGAATCATGTAGGTGGCGTTGTAGGACAACGAATAGATCAGCGCCTGCGCGGTGGGAACGGACAATCCCGCCCACACGGTGCACCCCGATACCACGTGGCACAAATAGCGCAGCGCACCGGTCAAAACCGCAGTGGCACACAGCGCACCGCCCTGGGGCAATTTGCCGCGGAAGATGCCGCCGAGACCCAGTGCCAAAAAGGCCAGCAGATAGTCAAACAAAGCGATCATAACCACTGCGGAAAACGAGGTGGCGTAGGAAAAATTGTCCAAGCCCAACAACAATTGGATCAAGCTGTAGGTAAAAGCGGTGAATAAGCCCCAGCGGGTGCCGTGACGGTAAGCAATGACGAGCAGCGGCAGCATGCTGAAAGCGGTCACACTGCCGCCATAGGGCATGTCCACCAGCTTGATTACACTCAGCACGGCAGCGATTGCGAGCAGCAACGCACTTTCGGTCAAACGCAGAACAGATTGTTTACGATCAGTCATAAATAAACACTCCTTCAAAAATAAAAACATCCTATCCGGAAAATCGGATAGGATGTGAAAAAGGCAGTTGTTGCGCGCTTCACCGCTGCTCTTTGTAAACATTCCTACGCCGGTATTATCCGGATCAGGTCACAGGGTTAGAAGCAAGCTTCCTCTCAGCCGACGGAATGTCAGCACCCCTTGTTTAACGATGAGTATTGTAGCACGGAATTTTTTGGTTGTCAAGAGAGTCTTTCGGCAATGGCATCCAAAAATTCCAACGAGTTGACTTTCTGTTTGTTCGGAAGCGTGGAAAGCAGGTACAGATCACCCGTCATGATGCCGTCCTCAATGGTGCCGAGCGTTGCCGCTTCCAGACGATCCGCAAAGGCACACAATTCGGGCAGGTTGTCCAGCTCGCCGCGTTTGCGCAAGGCGCCCGACCAAGCGAAGATGGTGGCAACCGAGTTGGTGGAGGTTTCCTCACCTTTGAGATGCTTGTAATAGTGACGGGTGACGGTGCCGTGTGCCGCCTCGTATTCGTAATTGCCGTCGGGAGATACCAGCACGCTGGTCATCATGGCAAGCGAACCGAACGCGGTGGCGACCATATCGCTCATCACGTCGCCGTCGTAGTTCTTGCACGCCCAGATAAAGCCGCCCTTGGAACGGATCACGCGGGCAACCGCATCGTCGATCAGGGTGTAGAAATATTCGATCCCCGCCGCCTCAAACGCTTCCTTGTATTCCGCTTCGTAGATCTCAGCGAAAATATCCTTGAACCGATGATCGTAGATTTTGGAAATGGTGTCCTTGGTGGAGAACCACAGATCCTGCTTGATGGACAATGCGTAGTTAAAGCAAGCGCGTGCGAAGCTTTGGATCGACGCATCGGTGTTGTGCACACCCTGGATGATGCCGCCGTCCTTGAATTCGTGGATCGTTTTGCGATCGGTGCGGCCATCGGGATAGGTCACCACGAGCTCCGCGGTGGCGGCACCGTCCACGTACAATTCGGAATTCTTGTACACGTCACCGTAAGCATGACGGGCGAGAACAATGGGCTTTTCCCAGGTGGACACGCTGGGGGAGATGCCTTTTACCACAACGGGTGCACGGAACACCGTGCCGTCCAGCATAGCGCGCAGTGTGCCGTTGGGGCTTTTCCACATTTCCTTTAACTTGTATTCCTCCACACGCTGTGCGTTGGGGGTGATGGTGGCGCATTTCACGCCGACGCCGTATTTTTTGATGGCGTTGGCTGCATCCACCGTGACCTGATCGTTGGTTTCGTCGCGATACGGCAAGCCCAGATCGTAATATTCACATTTGAGATCCACAAACGGCAGCAGGAGTTTTTCTTTGATCGCCTGCCACAGAATACGGGTCATTTCGTCGCCGTCCATTTCGACGAGCGGCGTTGTCATTTGAATTTTGCTCATGTTGCACCGTTCCTCTGATTCGTTTTTCTGTTATTGTACTTGATTTTTGATGGAATAGCAATCTTTTTTTGAATTTTTGAAAGGTTTTACAAATTTTATTGCACCGCGTCGCATTTTACAGTATACTGTATCCTATGAAAAGAGGTGAGCGATATGCAGATGCAGGAATGGGCCTATGCCCGCCAGCAGGAAACATACACGATTCGGCAAAGCGGCAATTTTGTCGGGTGGTTGTTTTTGACCATGATCGCGGTGCAAACGGTTATCAAAACGGCGATTCAGCTCGGTGCGTTTCGCGGCCTGGTTTCGCTGATCGGCACGCACGAGGGTATTTTGGCGCTGAACATGATTTTGTATATCGTGGAGCTTGCGGTACCGGCCATTGCGGTCGCCATGATCGCCGGGTATCGGCGCACGCCGTTTCCCTCCAAACGGGTGAGCGGTGGCTTTTGGGTCGTGGGCTTGTTCGGCGGCATGGCGTTGGCGATCGTTGCCAATTTGGTAACGGGATGGCTCATGCAATGGTTATCGAGTTTTGGCGTCCCGCAGCCCGAGCTGCCTGAAACGGTGCGTCCCACGCTTTCCAGCCTGGCGATGAATTTGCTGTCCACGGCGGTGCTGCCGGCGGTTGTGGAAGAAATGATCTTCCGCGGGTACATGCTGGGTGCTTTGCGCAAGCATGGAAACGGCTTGGCGATCGTGGTCACCGCCGTGTTTTTCGGGGTGTTTCACGGCAATATTTTGCAAATGCCGTTCGCGCTGATCCTCGGTTTGGTGCTGGGGTATCTCACGGTAATCACCGATTGTATCTGGCCGGCGGTGCTGTTGCATTTTTCCAACAACGCTATGGCGGTGCTCATCAGCTATTTTGGGCAACGGTATCCCGATTTTTCAAGCGAGATCAACGGTATTACCTTTTTGCTGGTGGCGGCAGTCGGCGCAGTGGTGCTCACCGTATGGCTTCGGCAGCGTAAAACGTTCACGCCCGTGGGGAATGCGTATTCGCCGCTTCGCACCGGCGAGCGGGTATCCGCTTTGCTTACCGCGCCAGCGTTGTTGATCGCGCAGGTGCTGATGGTGCTGACGTTGTGGCAAAGCATAGGAGGCGCAGCATGACAGATCGTGAGTGGATGCAACGCGCTTTGCAGGAAGCGGCGCTTGCCGCCGCGGAGGGCGAGGTGCCGGTGGGCGCTGTTATTGTGAAGGACGACACGTTGATCGCGGTGGGTCGTAACCGCCGTGAACGGGGTAAAAACGCGTTGGCACACGCGGAGATCGAGGCCATTAACGAGGCGTGTAAGGTGCTTGGCGGATGGCGGTTGTCGGGGTGTACGCTGTACGTCACGCTGGAGCCCTGCCCGATGTGCGCGGGCGCAATCATCAATGCGCGGCTTGACCGTGTGGTATACGGCACGGAGGATCCCAAGGCGGGCTCCTGCGGGTCGCTTACCAATTTGTTCGCGTTGCCGTATAATCATCAACCGGTGTTGACAGCGGGTGTGATGCAGGAAGAATGCGCTGCCGCGCTGCAACAATTCTTTCGGGAACTGAGAGAGAGGAGATCGTCATATGCGTAAATGCTTGATTGCGATGATCGTTATCAATCTTTTGGGCGGCGTGCTCGGCAGCTTTGCGTTGTTGGCCGAAAATCTTCTGCTTGGTATTTTGGGCTTTGTCGGAACGGCGCTGTCGGTTGTGCCGTACATTGCGTTGCTGCAGGCGATGGAGGATATTGACGATCTGCGCGCATCGGTTCAGGTGCTGCAAGGGCGGATTTATCAAATGCGCAAGGCGGTGGATACCGTGCCGGAGGTGAAAACGGCATTGGATAAGCAGGTATCACGGCGCGTTTGGGAATGCCCGCGTTGCGGGGCGGTTAACAAAGCGGGAACGCACGAATGCGAATCCTGCGGTTGTCGGTACGATCCTGTGTAAATGTCGGTTGACAAAAATCGACGAGTTTTTTATAATAAGCTTATCAAAGAGGAGGTTGTGGAAACATGAAAAAGTTTTTTGAAGAATTCAAAGAGTTTATTTCCAAAGGCAACGTCATTGATATGGCGGTTGCGGTTATCATCGGTAATGCGTTCAAGGCGATCATCACCGCGCTGGTGGACAACGTGATTATGCCGCTCATCAGCTTGGCAGTCGGCGGCTTGAATTTCACGGAATGGAAATGGGTGCTCACCCCCGCTGTGATGGACGGCGCGGAAGTGGTCACGCCGGAAGTCGCCGTGAGCTACGGTGTGCTGCTGCAGGCGGTGATCGATTTTCTGATCGTGGCGTTCTGCATTTTCGTGGCGCTGAAGATCTTGTTGGCGGTGCAGACCAAAACCAAAGAATTGCTGGTGAAGAAAGCGGAAGAGGAAGTCGCTGCCGCGGAGGAGGCTGCGCCTGCCGAAACCGAAATGGATGTTTTAAAAGATATCCGCGAACTGCTTAAAAAAGAAGAAGCGAAAGCGTAAGAAAAAGCGGCCTTAGGGTCGCTTTTTTGTTTTGGGTGGATATACTACTTATCGGAGGTGACAAACATGTCCGATAAGAAAAAGGATTTGGAAACCCCGTTTTTGATGCCGATCGGCGGTTCGCCCGAAACGGCGGAGGAGATGGTGAACAAATACGGCACGTATGAAATTCAACCCACCGCCGACAGCGATCACGTATTTCCCGCCATCGCGCAGGGCTTGCCGAAAGATTTTGACGAACCGATCGACAAACCGCGTATAAAACAAATACGCGAAGGGGACGCTAACGACAAAGAAATTTTGTAAGGGGTGTCCGAATGGACGGTTGGATGATCCTCAAGGCGTTTGTGGTGGGCGGCATAATCTGTGTGATCGGGCAGTTGCTCATTGATCTGACAAAATTGACGCCCGCGCGCATTTTAGTGCTGTTTGTGACGGCGGGTGTCGCGTTGACCGCGATCGGTGTGTACGATCCGCTGATTCAATTCGCGGGTGCCGGTGCCAGCATTCCGTTGACGGGCTTTGGATACGCACTTGCCAAGGGCGTGGAAAAAGGAGTGACCGAACAAGACTGGATCGGCATTTTCACCGGCGGGATCACCGGCACGGCGGGCGGTATTGCGTTTGCCATCACCGCCGCATTCCTGTGCGGGTTGTTTTTCAAATCCAAAGATAAGTCATAGACCAAAGCAGGCGGCCGAGCGCATCGGTCGCCTGCTTTTATGTGTCGGTCGATTTGGTTGGCGGGCAGCAGGTTGCCGCCCCTACTTTTGTTAGGACAAGGCCTCTGCCGCTAATTTGGTTGCCAGGCAAAATCCATCACAAAACGCCTGCTCCGTGACAACCGTTAAGTATTCACACACACTATCGGCGTAACTCTCCATGATTTCGGTTGCCGTTTCGTTTTCTGCAATGACCGTTTCCAGCTTTTCAAGATTTCGCCGCATAAAATGCTCCAGTTTCTGTGCTTCGGAATTGTGCTCGCCCAAATGTTTAACAGGGTCGAGATTCCCACTCCATAACTGCGCAATAGTTTTTGTCATAAATAACACCCTCTCCCCACATATAAATTTGTCCTAAAAATCATACCACAGATAAGTCGACGATATGACATTCACGGAATGTCAATCTCAATATAATTTTCACGCTTTAACAAAAAGGAGTGTGGCGCAGCGCCTTCCTCCGAGAGGAAGGGGGACCAACGTGGAGCGTTGGTGGAAGGAGCCTACGCAAGCGAAAGCGAAAAAGCAACTCTTGTTGTCGTGTTCTCCCTCAGCCGCCTTGCGGCGTCAGCTCCCTCCCGGAGGGAGCCTTTTTGTTGCAAAAGTGTTGTAATGGGTGGAAAAAAGCGGTATACTGTATCCAAAGAGGTGAACGATATGAAAGTGTGCGGCAGGTGCGGGGCGCTGAATTCCGATACCCGTTTTTTCTGTGTGGATTGCTGCGAAAAGCTGGGCGATGCGGTTTCGGACCGCGAGCAGGGGGCGTTGGAACAGGATATCGACACAAAGCTGGAAACGCTGTACAACCAAAACGATCCGTTACACGTCAGTCGTTTTGATAAGGTGATGGGTTGGTTGTCGGTCATCGGTACGGCGGCCAGTCTTATCCTGTGGGTGATTGGGTTGTTTACCAAACGCGGGTTTGATCTTTTGTGGATTGCGGTTCTGCTTTTTGCCGTTTCGGCGGTGGAGGCCTTTGTGCCGAAGCTGACGTGGGGTCTGGAAAAACTGCGGCTGAGTTTTTATATTGCTAATGCCGACGATGCCGAACCCAGTATGTTTTACAAAGTGTGCCGCAAAGCAGGTTTGCTGATTTGCACCGGTGTGGGCATTGTGGGGTTGATCTTTGCGGCGGCCGATTTTCGCCATCCGCCGGTGGTTGCCTATATAGCAGATATTGCCAACACGAAAAGTGTGGCGATGAGCAGTCATTCGCGGGACTACATAAACGCAAACCCCGAAAAATGGGATGCCATTCTGGACGCCGGTGACTATGCCGTGAGCGTGTTTACCGAGCAATTGCAATCTGCCGATCAGACGGGATTGGAAGAGGTGCTGATGATGGAGGCTATTTGCGAAATCAAGGGTTACCACACGTTGCCGTTGGGGGATGTGGATACATTTTTGTTTGAATTGTATACAAGCGGATGGGAAGAAGGATAAAAAAAGCCACCGTGTGCTCATGCACACGGTGGCTTTTTGTTACGGTTCATAGTTTTCAAAAATGGGGATCAAGTTTTCTTCAAGGGCGGTGCGGTGTTCCGCAGGATCGGTGAGTGTCCACACAACGCCTTGCACACGCCACAGCTTGCGGGCAAGGCGCACGCTTAAAGCGTTACGATCGGTGAATCGATACGCCACAAAATCGGGGCGGGTGAGGAAGTTGGTAAGTAGATGCGTTAACACAAAACGGATGGGTGCGGACAGATTTTCTTTGTTTTTGAAAAAATCCTGCGATAATTGCCCGCGCACGATGTGCGGAAAATCGCGGCGCAAGTACCAAAGGCACCGCGGGTCAAACGATTCGATGCAATAAGGGCCCTTGTAGCTTTCCAGCGCTTTCACGGTTGCGTGCACGAGCGCGCGGTGGTTGCCGGCGGCTTTGAGCTCCACAATGAGCGGCACGGAGTTTCCAAACACATCTAACACTTCACGGAACGTGGGGATGATTTCGGCTGTATCACCGAGTGTGTATGCGGTGAGGTCCTCAGCGGAGAGATCTTCGATCTTGCCGTTCTGACCCGTCATACGGATGAGCGTATGGTCGTGAAACACGGCAAGTGTGCCGTCACGGAGCAAATGTACATCCAGCTCCACGCCGTAGCCTTTCTCGCGGGCGGCGCGGAAGGCCGACAGCGAGTTTTCGGGACGAGCTTCGTTGTGCAGGCCGCGGTGAGCATACACCTGGCCGCGCAAGGCATCCCATGCGGTGTGTCCGCTGCGACCGCTAACGCTCAGCACGTACAAGATCACAGCGATCAGCACAACCGATACAATTGCCTCAATCATCGACGTCCAGTGCCTCCAATCCGGTCTTTTCGGGGGCCTTGGAATCGCCGTGCTTGACAAAGAACATGGTGACAAACGCCAGCGCAACAAAGATGGCCGCATACGGGAACAACACGGTGTGTGCGATCTTATCCATCAAGAAGCCGGACAGCACAGGGGTGGCGATTTGCGCCGCCATGGATGCCGTGTAGTAATAGCCGGTGTATTTGCCGATATCACTGCCCGAGCACATTTCCACCACCATCGGGAAGGAGTTGACGTTGATGGTGGCCCAGGCGATACCCGCCAGAATGAACATGGCGTTCATAAGCAGGGTGGGGCTGTCCGACCGCATGAATGCGGCAACGCCGAATGCGGCGGCCAGCATGACAACACCGCCCAGAATGGTCTTTTTGCGGCCGATTTTGGAAGCGATCATACCGGCGGGCAGATACGAAATGATGGCTGCCGCCTGTGCGAGCAGCATGGTGGTGTTGTAGCTCTTATCCAACACGTTGGTGGCGTACACCGCGTATTTTGAGGTGACGGCGTTGTAGCCGAAATACCACAGCGCGATGGAGGCGAGGATGAGGATGAGCGAGATTTTTTCAGATTTGGTCAAGCCGCGTTTAACGGTGGTATCCTCGGTGTTTTCTTCAATACCAAGACGGATGCTGTCCTCCTGCATTTGCCGAGACCAGGCGGGCTCGCGCACGGTGAACAGGAAGATGAGCAGCGCCGCGAGCATCAAGCCCGCTACGATGGCGTAATACACGGTATAGCTCATGAGTGCGTTTTGCACCGCCGAGGTGGCGAATACGATACCAAGCACCAGCACCAAAATACCGCCCGCGGTACCCATCAGGTTGATGATCGCGTTGGCTTTACTGCGCAACGGTTTGATGGTGACGTCCGGCATCAACGCGACTGCCGGCGAGCGGAAGGTTGCCATGGAAATGAGCAGCACCAGCAGCAACGACACAAAGAACACCAGGGACCCCGGACGCTCGGTGGTGACATCTGCCGCATACGCCTGCCGTGCAGGGGCTACGTAGTCGGTGTAATCTTGGGAGGTTTCGAGCTTGCCGCTTTCCGTTTCGGTTTTGCAGCGGATCTGCGTGAACTCCTCTACCGTGAATTTTTCGGAGAGAACAAACGCCTCACCCTCAGGGGTGTGCAGCGTTTTGTCGCCCTGGGTTTCATACAGAGTGGTCAACGCCGCAGGATCGTCGATTTTGGAAACCGCGGAGATGTTTTGCAGCTGTGCGCTGTCCGCAAACGACAAGGCGATGAGTGCAACCGCCGCAATGGTGGTGCCGATCGTGATGAACGGCGTGCGCTTGCCGAAACGGGTACGGCATTTATCGCTGAGTGTGCCGAACAACGGCAGCATGAACAGCGCCAGCACGTTATCCAGCGCCATGATGAGGCCGGACCACGTTTGGGACATACCGAATTTGTTGGTTAATACCACGGGGATGGTGGCGTCGTATGCTTGCCAAAATGCGCTGATGAGGAAAAAGGCAAAGCCGACCAGAATTGTGCGTTTATAGTTGAGTTTTTGCACAGAGATCCCTCCCTTTATGTCTATATTTGGTATTATAACGGAAAGTTGTGTAAAAATCCACTCTTTTCCAAAAGCCGCATGAATTTTTCGGAATTTCGCTTGTAAGGGACACGGTTTCGTCATATAATGATAGCAAAGGGGGATATGCCATGAAACTTACATTTTTGGGTGCGACACACGAAGTGACCGGCAGCTGTACGCTGCTGACCGTTGCGGGCAAAAAAATCCTGATCGATTGCGGCATGGAACAGGGACGCGATCTGTTTGAAAATCAGGAAATCCCCGTTTCGCCGTCGCTCATCGATGCGGTGCTGCTGACGCATGCGCACATCGACCATTCGGGCAAGATCCCGATGCTTTACGCAAACGGGTTCCGCGGCAAGGTGTATACCACGCACGCCACCACCAAGTTGTGCCAGATCATGCTGCGCGATTCGGCGCACATTCAGGAATTTGAAGCCGAGTGGCGTAACCGCAAAGCCAAGCGCGCGGGGCAGAACCCTTATGTGCCGCTGTACACCATGCAGGACGTGGAGGGGGTGCTGCCGCATTTTGTGCCGTGCGATTACGACACGGCATACACCGTGTGCGAGGAGCTGACCGTCACGTTTACCGATGCGGGGCATCTGCTCGGCTCGGCCTCTGTTACGGTGACGGCAACCGAAGACGGTGAACAAAAACGCATTGTGTTTTCGGGCGATATCGGCAACGTGAACAAGCCGATCCTGCGCGATCCGCAGCTGCTCAAAACAGCGGATTACGTGGTGGTGGAATCCACCTACGGCGATCGCAGCCACGCCGAGGAAGCGCCCGATTACGTGAACGATTTGGCGGCGGTGATCCAGCGCACGTTTGATCGCGGCGGCAACGTGGTGATCCCGTCGTTTGCGGTGGGACGCACGCAGGAAATGCTGTATTTTATCCGCCAGATCAAGGAGAAAAATTTGGTGACGGGACACGGTGCGTTTTCCGTGGTGGTGGATAGTCCGCTGGCCGTGGAGGCCACCCGCATTTTCGGGCCGACCGCCATGGAATGTTACGACGAGGAAACCCGCGCGTTGGTGCAAAACGGCATCAACCCGATTTCGTTTGACGGGCTCAGCGTTTCGGTGACGGCGGACGATTCCCGCGCGATCAATGCCGACAAACGCCCCAAGGTGATTTTATCGGCGAGCGGCATGTGTGAGGCGGGACGTATTCGCCATCATTTGAAGCACAATTTGTGGCGTGCGGACAGCACGATTTTGTTTGTGGGATATCAATCGGTCGGCACCATCGGGCGGTTGCTGTTGGATGGGGCAACAGAGGTGAAATTGTTTGGTGAAACCATCAGCGTGAACGCCGAGATCGCCCAATTGAACAGCATCAGCAGCCATGCAGACGATCACGGTTTGCTGCGGTGGGTGGCGTCGTTTGACCCAAAACCGGTGCGCGTGTTTGTGAATCACGGTGACGAAAACGCCTGCGAAACGCTGGCGGCACGCCTGGTCCGCGAGCAGCAGCAACAGGCTACCGCGCCATACAGCGGAGATGCGTGGGATTTGCTGGAGGATGTGCAGGTGGAAGAGGGAAGCCGTCGGCGAATTGAACGCAAGGGCGGCGCGAACACGCGGGAAAACACCGTGTTCGGCAAATTGGCGGCGGCCGGTCAGCGCTTGGTGCGCGTGATCGAATCCTGTCGCGGCCGTGCAAACAAGGATTTGGCAAAATTCACCGCGCAGATCCATGCGCTGTGCGATAAGTGGGAAAAATAAAAAGGAGTGGTTTTCTCATGGTGACGTTACAAAACAAGGAGTTGACTGTTCGCATTGCCGAAGCGGGTGCGGAGCTGCAATCCATCCAAACGGCCGACGGCACGGAATTTTTGTGGCAGGGCGATCCCGCATTCTGGTCAAAGCGGGCGCCGGTGTTGTTCCCCATCTGCGGCGCGCTCAAAAACAATGAGTACCGTTATAACGGTGTGGGGTATACCCTGCAAAAGCACGGGTATGCGCGGCTGGAAACATTTGAGGTGGAGCGGGTAACCACGGACGAGGCGGTGTTTTTGCTGCGCTCGGATGAGAACAGCCGCGTGCAGTATCCGTTTGAGTATGAGCTGCGCATTGGGTATCGATTGGTCGGCAAAACGGTGGAAATTGTGTATGACGTGCGCAATCTTTCGGCGGCACCGCTTTACATGTCCATCGGTGCGCACGAGGCGTATGCTTGCCCCGAGGGGATCGAGCAGTATGAGGTTGTATTTTCCAACCCCGAAACGCTGTACACCACCCCCGATCCGCTTAACAGCAACGACACGCAATTGGTGATCGAAAACAGCAGGGTGCTGCCGCTGCGCGAGGAGGATTATGCCATCGATGCGCTGATCTTCCGCGACGGTACACAGTCGGATTCGCTCACACTGCGGCACAAGGAAACCGGTCGCGGTGTGGAGATTCGCTACGAAGGGTTCGAGCATTTGCTGTTTTGGCAGCCGTACAAAGCCCCGTTTATTTGCGTGGAGCCGTGGTGCGGTTACCCCGACACGCCGGAGTGTGACGGGGATATCACAAAAAAGGTCGGCATCCAAAAAGTGGAGGGCGGCGACGCGTTTCATCGGGTGCACAGCATCACCGTGCTGTAAAAAAAGATTGACAAACCGACAGAATATGATATAATGACATTCGCAAATTGAATAGGTCCTTATCAAGAGTGGCGGAGGGACAGGCCCTGTGAAGCCCGGCAACCTGCAAAAAGGCAAGGTGCTAAATCCTGCGGTTTTGACCGACAGATGAGGTGGAATCCACGCCCCGTATTCTGTGCGGGGCGTGTTTTTTTGACAAAAAAGGAGAATTTGAACTATGGCAAGACATTTTTTCACATCGGAATCCGTAACCGAAGGGCACCCGGATAAGGTCTGTGACCAGATTTCGGATGCGGTGCTGGATGCGATCCTCGAACAGGATGCGCAGGCGCACGTGGCGTGTGAAACCGTGACCACCACCGGTATGGTGATGGTGATGGGCGAGATCACCACCGACGCCACGGTAGATATTACCGCTTTGGTGCGTGACGTGGTGAACGATATCGGCTACAACAACGCGGCTATCGGGTTTGACGGCAACACCTGTGCTGTGATGACGGTGCTGGACAAGCAGTCGCCGGATATTGCCATGGGCGTGAACGAAGCGATCGAGGTACGCGGTGCCGCAAAAGCGGATGCGTATGACCGCATCGGTGCGGGCGATCAGGGCTTGATGTTTGGCTTTGCCTGCGATGAAACGCCGGAGCTTATGCCGCTGCCCATTGCGCTTTCGCATCGGTTGGCAAAAGCGTTGACGGCGTTGCGCAAGGAGGGCACGCTTTCCTATTTGCGTCCCGACGGCAAAACGCAGGTGACGGTGGAATACGATGGGTTTACGCCTGTGCGTGTGGACACCGTGGTGGTTTCCACCCAGCACGATCCCGACGTTACGCTCGATACCATTCGTGTCGACATTACCGAAAAGCTGATCCGTGCCATTGTGCCGGCGGAACTTATGGATGATAATACCAAAATTTTCGTGAACCCCACCGGCCGGTTTGTGGTGGGCGGCCCGCAGGGCGACAGCGGCTTGACGGGCCGCAAGATCATTGTGGATACATACGGCGGCTACGCCTGCCATGGCGGCGGTGCGTTTTCCGGCAAGGATCCTACAAAGGTGGACCGTTCGGCAACCTACATGGCGCGGTATGCCGCGAAGAACGTGGTAGCGGCCGGTTTAGCTTCGCAATGTGAAGTGCAGCTGGCATACGCCATCGGCGTGGCGAATCCCGTTTCGGTGCGCGTGGACACCCGCGGCACCGGCACGGTATCGGACGAGGTGTTGGCGGCGGCGGTCAGCCGTGTGTTTGATTTTCGTCCGGCGGCGATCATCGACACGTTGGAGCTGCGCAAGCCGCAGTACCGTGCGCTGGCGGCGTACGGTCACATGGGCCGTGAGGAGTTGGGTGTTGTGTGGGAGCGCACCGATCGCGTGGAGGCACTTCGCGCAGCGGTGCAGGCGTGATTTTTCACAAAAATATTGACAATGCCCGCCAATAATGGGATAATAGAGGTTGTATGAGAGTTATTACCGGAATCGCGAAGGGGTGTCGTTTGGAAACGCTCCCCGGGATGGATACCCGTCCTACCGTGGAGCGCGTGAAGGAGGGCATCTTCTCCGCCATCAGCTTTGATATTGAAGGTCGGCGGGTGCTGGATCTGTTTGCCGGTTCGGGGCAGATGGGCATTGAAGCGCTCAGCCGGGGTGCCGTATCCTGCATATTTGTGGACCGCAATCGGCAAGCATCCGAGATCGTCCGCCGCAACCTGCGCGCAACTAAATTGGAAAGCGCGGCGCAGGTGGTGTGCCGTGATGCGCTGGAGTTTTTGCGCACGGCCGCGGATTCGTTTGATCTGGTATTTTTGGATCCGCCGTATGCGGCGGGGTTAACGGTTTCCTGCCTGGAACAGCTGGCGGGGAAGATCGCGGCAGGCGGCAGCGTCGTTTGCGAAAGCGATCGCGAAACCGATCTGCCGGAAACGGTGGGAACGCTTGCGTTGTATCGCACGTATCGGTACGGTCGCGTGCTGGTGCGCATCTATCGCGAGAAAGGATAGACGTTTATGAAAGTGGCAATTTGTCCGGGTAGCTTTGATCCGGTAACCTGCGGCCACGTGGATATCATCACCCGCGCGGCAGCTATGTTCGATAAGGTGATCGTCGTGGTGATGGTCAACAGCAACAAAAGTCCGTTGTTCACGCAGGAAGAACGGGTGGCGCTGCTAAAACGTGCAACCGCTTCGCTTCCCAACGTGGAAGTGGATGCCTACGGCGGCATGCTGGCTGAGTACGCCCGCCAAAAGCAGGCAACGGCGGTTGTCAAGGGTTTGCGCGCCGTGTCGGACTTTGAATACGAATTCCAGATGGCGCTCACCAACCGCAAGCTCAATCCGGAGCTGGAAACGGTTTTTTTAACGACCAATGCCGAGTATTTGTATCTGTCCTCCAGTTTGGTTAAGCAGATGGCATCGCTCGGTGGTGATATACGGGAGTTTGTCCCGGAATGCATTTTGGATGATATTTTAGAAAAATACGGAAGGAACGAAGAAACATGACGATCGAAAATTTATTGGATCAAATCGATGAAATGATCGACAAAGCTTGGGGGCTGCCGCTTTCCGGCGGTAAATGCTTGGTGGAAGCGGATAAACTGCGCGACATCATCGACGATATCCGCGGTAATATGCCCAGCGAGATCCGTCAGGCGAAATCCATCGTTGCCGATCGCACCGACATCATCGAAACCGCCAAAAAAGAGGCGGAGGACATTGTGCGTGCCGCCGAAGAGCGCGCCCGCGCTATGGTGATGCAGGAAGAGGTTGTTAAGCTGGCAGCACAGAAAGCCAATGAGATCGCCACGCAGACGCAGCAGAAATGCCGCGAGATGCGCAAGGGCGCTCAGGATTTTGTGGATGATTTGCTCAAACGCACCGAGGAGGATCTGGCAAAACACGCTTCGGAAGTGCACCAGACCCGTCAAATGCTCCGCAAACCCGCTGCGCGCGAAGAATAATTTTCGCAAATCAAAGCCGATGACGATGTCATCGGCTTTTTTTCGTGAAAAAATTAACAAATTCTGGGACAAGCCCTTGCGTTTCGAATAAAAACGGGGTATAATATAGGGCGT
>JAZQIV010000076.1:0-3246 GCA_045541305.1 Acutalibacteraceae bacterium
CTTTTTTGCGGCAGCTTTGCTATAATACCACTCGTTAAGCGCTTTGTCAACTGTTTTTTTGCGTTTTTTTGAAAAATTTTTGAATCTCGTCAAAAATACAAAAAACCGACAAAGAATTCCTCCTTTGTCGGTTCGTTTTGACCATAGACCGTTATTTAGTTCCGCGCTTCATGCTCCACCGTAATCTCGCAGCGAATGGTGCTGAGCGGATCGTCCGTGATGGAAACAAATTCCGGCTTGAAATACACTTTCAAATCGTTGCTTTCACCGGTGCCCACCAGATAGTCACCGTCAATGCCGGCGGTGGCAGCTTTGGCTATCTCTCCACCCGCTTCGTTATACAGCGTAATGGTGGCTTTGGAAACGTGCTGGTCGGAATCGGTATCGTTATAGAACTCCACCGTGACCCACATACCGTTTTCCGCCGTGTAATACGCTTCGGTGAGGACCGAGGTAATGGTATCCGCCTGAATATCCGCTTCTTCCAACACGCCGTAAAACGTGGGCGTGGATTCCCGCGGGGCCTGCGCCGCTTCCTGCTTTTGGCTTTGAATACCGCTGATCACACCCACCACCAGCACCAAGGCCACAATGAGAATGGAAATGCCGATCGTGATACCGATAAGATTCAGGCGTTTGCGATCCTCTGTGGGCATTTCCTCCGATTTGGTTTCAACGACCGGCTCCAGCACCTGCTCGCTTTCTTCACCGAAAATACTGGCGCTGCGCTCCGTTTGATTCTTTTTCATAGTATCCCTGCTTTCTTGTTTGTTTCAGTATACCGAAAAAGATGCTTTTCGTCAAGTAAAAAGGCACCGCCCAAGCGGTGCCTTTCTTTTTTAGAACATGTCGCCGACTTCCTGAACCAGGTCGCTCATATTCTTGAGCGCTTTGCCAAGATTACGCTTGAGCCCTTTTTTGCCGTTTTGCATATACTGGTTGCCAACAGCACCTGCCAGGCATCCGAGTGCCAAGCCCATGCCCATGCCGCGCACAAAGTTCATAACACCTTTTGACATATCTTCCACTCCTTTACTATCGTTAGGATATGCCGATTCGCAATGGTTTTTCAAGGAAGATATTGACAATGAAAAAGCGATCCTCAAAACCGAGAACCGCTTGTAGCTTTATTGTTCGTCCTGCGCTTGTTTCATGCGAACAAAATCCGCAATGAGGTCAACCGCGTTATCGTAGCCAACCGTGCTGGTGTTGATACACAGATCGTACGTGCCGGCGACGCCCCATTTTTTGCCGGAATAGAAATTGTAATAGTTGGCGCGACGCTTATCGCTTTTATTGATGCGGTTTTTAGCTTCGGGCAAGGAGATGCCGTCGTGCTCCGCAACACGCGCCATGCGATCGTTAAGATCCGCATACAAGAAAACGCTGACAAGGCCTTCGTGCTTTTCCAGCACATAATCGGCGCAACGCCCCACAATCACACAAGAGCTCTTTTCCGCCAACGAGCGGATGGCATCGAACTGTGCCTGGAACACCTGCTGATTGACCGGCAACGAATAGTTGACCACGCCGCCATCGTTTAACGAATAGGAACCGGTGGACAGCGAATACAGCAAGCTGTTGGTCGGCTTTTCGTCAAAATAATGCAGGATCTCCTCCGACAAGCCGCTCTCTTCCGCCGCGTGGGTAATCAATTCTTTATCATACAACGGAATATCCAATTTTTTCGCCAAACGGCGACCGATCTCATGACCGCCGCTGCCAAACTGACGGGCAATGGTGATAACGATATTGTGGCTCATACGTCACGCTCCTATAATATATATACAGATTTAATACCGCGCCAAATAGCGATCCAGTTCCCATTGTGTGACACGCACTTTGTACTCGTCCCACTCATTGGTCTTGTGCTGCACGTAGCGCGGGAAAATGTGCTCTCCTAACGTTTCGCGGATCAACGAATCGGCTTTCATCGCACGAACAGCCTCTTTCAGGTTGGACGGCAGATGCACAATGCCCAGGCGCTCGCGTTCATCCTCGTCAAGCTCAAACAAATTCTCTTCCACCGCGGCAGGCGGGGTGAGGTTGCGGCGGATGCCATCCAGCCCTGCTGCCAGGCACAATGCCAGCGTTAAATACGGGTTCGCCGCCGGATCGGGGTTGCGCAATTCCAAACGCGTGCCCATGCCGCGCGATGCCGGCACACGCACCAGCGGGCTGCGATTGCTCGCCGACCATGCGATGTAAACGGGTGCTTCATAACCCGATACCAAGCGCTTATACGAGTTAACAAGCGGGTTGGTCACAGCGCTCATGCCACGCACGTGCTCCAAAATACCCGCAATGAACTGGTGCGCCGTTTTGCTGAGCCCCATTTCGCCGTTCGGATCATAAAACGCGTTTTGGCCATCCTTCATGAGCGACATGTTCACGTGCATACCGTTGCCGGCTTTGCCGAAAACGGGTTTGGGCATAAACGTGGCATACATATTGTGACGGTGTGCGATGGTTTTGACCGCCAGCTTGAACGTCACAATATTATCGGCGGCTTTGAGCGCATCGGCATATTTGAAATCAATTTCGTGCTGGCCGTTGGCACATTCGTGGTGAGAGGCTTCGATTTCGTACCCCATATCCTCCAGTGCCAGGCACATATCGCGGCGGGCTTTTTCGCCAAGATCGGTGGGGCCGAGCTCAAAATACGCCCCGCGGTCTTTACTTTGTGTGGTTGGGTACCCGTTCTCATCGTTATCAAAGAGGAAAAATTCACATTCCGGGCCAACGTTAAACGCTGAAAAACCCATTTCCTCCGCCTCTTTGAGAACACGCTTGAGTAATCCGCGGGGATCACCCTCGAACGGTGTGCCATCCGGCTTGTACACGTCGCAGATCAAGCGGGCAACCTTGCCATCGTTCGCTTCGTACCACGGGAAGATCAAAAAGCTGTCAAAATCGGGATACAGGTACATATCCGATTCTTCAATACGAACAAAGCCCTCAATGGAAGAGCCGTCAAACATGCATTGGTTACTCAAAGCCTTTTTCAACTGGCTGGCGGTAATCGCCACGTTTTTGAATGCACCGAAAATATCGGTAAACTGTAAGCGGATAAACCGCACGTTTTCTTCTTTGACAATGCGGATAATATCCTCAGCTGTGTATTTGCTCATAAGTAACCCTTCTTTCCTGCATACATTATCGCATCTGTCGGCATATCTTGTCAATGCTTTTTTTGCATATTGGGCGACAGCCGCGCGCATACTAAACCGAAAAGGAGGCTTATAT
>JAZQIV010000077.1:0-17201 GCA_045541305.1 Acutalibacteraceae bacterium
TATTCGTCCCTGACAACTTAGGTTTACAATCCGAAGACCTTCTTCCCTCACGCGGCGTTGCTGCATCAGGGTTTCCCCCATTGTGCAATATCCCCCACTGCTGCCTCCCGTAGGAGTCTGGGCCGTGTCTCAGTCCCAATGCGGCCGATCAACCTCTCAGTTCGGCTACCGATCGTCGCCTTGGTGGGCCGTTACCTCACCAACTAGCTAATCGGACGCGAGCCCATCTTTCAGCGGATTGCTCCTTTGATATCATGACCATGCGGTCTCGATATGTCATGCGGTATTAGCGACCGTTTCCAGTCGTTATTCCCCACTGAAAGGCAGGTTGCTCCCGCGTTACTCGCCCGTCCGCCACTAAAATACCCAAGAAAATTCAGTAGCAAGCTACCTTCAAATCAGCGAGTATCTCCGTTCGACTTGCATGTGTTAGGCACGCCGCCAGCGTTCGTCCTGAGCCAGGATCAAACTCTCTAAAAAATTGTATATTAACGGTTGTTTCCATCCGTCAACATCATTCTCTAGAGCTGTTCGTTAGCTCTTACAGACGCTCTAGCGTCTTTTCTTCGTCAATCTCTCAATTGACCCGGATTCTTTGAATCTTAATTAACGGGTAGTGTTTTTTTCTCTTGTTTGCATTGTTTAATTTTCAAGGTCCTTTTGCTGCCCTTTTTTGCGGCAGCTTTGCTATAATACCACTCGTTAAGCGCTTTGTCAATAAGTTTTTTCAGCTTTTTTGGGTTTTTTTGATTTTTTCAATCTTTTACCAAAATATTCCCCGATAACGGTGGTAAACATAGGCACTCTGGATGAACGACCGCTTCACCGAGCACCAAACGCAACGATTCTGTCATCGGCACGTATTGTTCCGTGTCGGAACGGTTGACGGCGCACCGCACCGTGCCGTGTTTATCCACGCGGTCAAACACCACCACGTCTGCGGTTTGGTAAAGCGATACAAACCGTCCTTCGGCGAACGTTGGGTACTGTGCGCGAATTTGCCCGAGTGCACCGAACCATGCCACCAGCTCCTGATCCTCATTTCCCCACGGATAACAACCGCGGTTGAACGGATCGCGATAACCCTCCATGGCGGTTTCATCGCCATAATACAAGCACGGTACGCCCGGCAAGCAATACTGCAACACGGCGGCTGCTTTTAAGCGGCCCTTGCCTTGCTCACGCTGTGCAGGGGTCAACTGCGTTTCCGCCTGCCAACGGCGGCCGCGCCCGTTCGCCGGCTCGCCGGCCAAAACGGTGATCGCCCGCTCGGTATCGTGTGTGCCGAGCGAGTTCATGAGCAACCGCGTGATGGGCGGCGGATAGTTTTCCACCACCGATTGAATGCGCTGCACAAAACGCTCGCCGTTGCCGTCACGTACAAACTCCAGCACCGCCTGACGGAACGGATAGTTCATCACGCTGTCCATCTGCCCACCGAGCAGATATCGCCGACGATGTCCGTAACTGATCTTGTTGCTGGCATCCTCCCACACCTCGCCGAGCACCACGGCTTCGGGGTCGGTTTCCTTGACCGCCGCGTACAGCGTGCTCAAAAAGGCATCCGGCAGTTCATCCGCCACGTCCAGGCGCCATCCCAACGCACCCGCTCGCAGCCAGTTGCGCACGATACCATCCTTCCCTGTTATATAGGTGATAAAAGCGGGGTCCAGTTCGTTGACCTCCGGCAGGGTATTGAACCCCCACCAGCCGGTATAATCGTGCGGCCATTGTTCAAAATGATACCAGGACGAATACTGCGACGCGGTGGATTGATACGCACCCGCGCCCGCGTAGCGCCCGTTTTTATTAAAGTATATACTGTCGGCTCCTGTGTGGCTGAACACGCCGTCCAGCATCACGCGTATGCCGCACTCCTTTGCGGTTTTGGCAAGGGCTTCAAAATCCGCCCGCGAACCGAGCGACGGGTCGATGCGGGTATAATCCGCCGTGTCGTACCGATGATTGGAATGGGATTCAAAAATGGGATTCAGGTACAAACACGTAACACCCAGCTGCTGCAGGTACGGCAATTTTTCGCGAATCCCCTGCAGATCCCCGCCAAAGAAATCGTTATTGCGCACCACGCCGCTTGCATCGGCACGCCATTCGGGCTGTTCGCCCCATGCTTCGTGTTGGACGCGATCGACGGGCACGTTTTCCTTTGCTTGTGCGGAACGGGCAAAACGGTCGGGGAAAATTTGATACATCACACCGCCCGCCAGCCAATCCGGCGTGCGCAGCGTTTGGCTGTAGCAGGTCAATTGCCAAGCACTACCCTGCGTATCCGTGCAGGCGGCCGTGCCATCCTCGCGGCGCGACAAATACCACCGCCCGCGATCGGTATCGATGGCGAACGAATACCAATACAGATCGGGGGTGCGGGGGATGTAACGACAATCCCACCACTCGTATGCATCGCCTTCCATGCCGGCCCAGAACATACCGTCCCATTCGGAAAGGCCGCCATCCTGCCGACGAATCAACCACGCGGCGCGGCAGCCCCACTCCCGCGGCAGACAGATCCGAAAAAACACTTCGGTTCCTTCCGTGACAGCGCCAAACGGCGAACGATACCGCTCATCGCGCGAATCGAACCATTGCATAGGAGAACCCCCTTTCCGATGTTTGTGAATAAGAGTATGCCACAAAATTGCACAAAAAACAAGGTGTGATGAAAAAACTTGCAAAATTCGGTTGAGTATTTTTGTTTTATACCGTATAATATAAGGGATTGTGTTGCAAGGAGCGAAAACTATGCGAATTTTGTGTGTTTGTACCGGCAACGTGTGCCGTAGCCCCATGCTGGAGGCATTACTGCGCCGAGAATATGAGAAGTTGGGCCGAGCAGACGTGACCGTCCACAGCGCCGGTGTGATGACGAACGACGGTATGTCGCCCACCCCCGAAGCCATCACTGCGATGAACGAAATCGGTCTGGATATTTCGGAGCATCGTTCCCGCCAGGTGACCCCCGCGATCATTGACGATTCGGACGTGTTTGCGGCGCTGACCACCGAACACGGTGTGACGCTTGCCTTTTACCATGCTGCCGACCCCGAAAAAGTAGTGGTGCCCGGCGCCGGTATTCCCGATCCCTACGGCCGACCGCTTTCTGCTTACCGCGCGTGCCGCGACGAACTGCTGGAAACGCTGCCTAAGCTGATGGAAGATATTGACGCTGTATGGAACAAGTAAGCATCCTGCCGTTCGCCGCACAACACGTTTCGGCCGTGGCGCAGCTGGAAATGCTGTGCTTTGCAGATCCGTGGAGCGAAGCGGCGTTGGCAGAAGAATTGGACAACCCTTGCGCTCATTTCCTGGTTGCGGAATCGGGTGGCACGGTGGTGGGGTATTTGGGTTGTCACCACATTGCCGATGAGGGCTTTATTGCCAACGTGGCCGTGCATCCGACCGCTCGGCGGCAGGGGGTTGCCCGTGCGTTGGTACAAACAGCAATCGAACAAGGAGCATCGTTATCACGCCTAACGTTGGAGGTGCGTTCTTCCAATGCGGCCGCTATTGCCTTGTACCACTCGTTGGGGTTTGTGCACGACGGCACGCGTCCCAGCTTTTATGCGCATCCCACCGAGGATGCCGAAATTTATTCGTACTACAAGAGGTGATTTCAGTTGAACATTTTGGCGTTGGAGTCTTCGTGTGACGAAACCGCGGCCGCCGTTGTGAAAGACGGACGGGAAGTGCTTTCCAACTGTATTGCCTCGCAGGCAGACGAGCATCGGCTGTATGGCGGCGTTGTGCCGGAAATCGCCAGCCGTCGCCACGCCGAAGCGATCAGCGCAATCACGCGACAAGCGTTGGAGGACGCACATGTCACCCTGCATGAGATCGATGCGATCGCCGTCACCCATGCGCCCGGCTTGATCGGCGCCTTGCTGGTGGGTGTGAATTTTGCCAAAGGTTTGGCTTCCTCCGCTAACCTGCCGCTGGTACCGGTGCATCACCTGCGGTCCCATATCGCTGCAAACTACGCGGCGCACCCCGATCTGAAGCCGCCGTTTTTGTGCCTGGTGGTTTCGGGTGGGCACAGCCACATTGTGCGTGTGGAGGATTACACCAAATTTACGGTGATCGGCCGTACCCGTGACGATGCCGCCGGTGAATGCTTTGACAAAGCCGCCCGTGCCATGGGCATGCCGTACCCCGGCGGCGTTCATTTAGACAAAACCGCACAAAAGGGAGATCCCACCGCTTTTGTTTTGCCTCGCCCCCACGTGGACGGCAGCCCGTATGATTTCAGCTTTTCGGGCCTCAAAACCGCAGTGATCAATCTGCTGCACAAAGCCGAGCAGCGCGGCGAAACTATTAATACATACGATCTGTCCGCTTCTTTCCAGCACACCGTATGCGAGATTTTGGTGAATCGGCTCCTCGCCGCTGCACGTATGACGGGCGACACCACCCTGGTGCTTGCGGGCGGTGTGTCCGCTAACTCCGGGCTGCGCGCCAAAGCGGAGGCGATGTGCCGTGAAAACGAATTTCGCTTGTTTGTACCGCCGCTGTCGTTGTGCGGTGACAACGCCGCCATGGTGGGCGCGCAAGGCTATTACGAATATCTTGCGGGGAACATTGCCGGTCCGGATCTGAACGCGTGCGCCACACTATCCATTGAATAACCCTCCCGTCCCGTTGATTTTAACCAATGGGACGGCTTTTTTATAATTTTTAGTTTATTCATAAAACCAACTTGAAATCTGTTATTTTTTGGGGTATACTGTTAACTAGTGGAGATTTGGATTTTTTATCTCTATCTCTTAGAAAGGAGTACATCATAGTATGACAAATGCGTTAACAACCAACCCCTCTGTCCTGAAATGGATCGAGGAAAAAATCGAACTGACTCAGCCCGATCGCGTTATGTGGATCGACGGCTCGCACGAGCAATTGGAAGAGCTTCGTGCCGAGGGCTGCAGCACCGGTGAGTTGTTCAAACTCAACGAGGAAAAACTGCCCGGCTGCTATCTGCACCTGTCTGCCGTGAACGACGTGGCTCGTGTGGAAGGTCGCACCTTTATCTGCTCGGAAAAAGAGGAAGATGCCGGCCCCACCAACCATTGGATGGCTCCCGATGAAGCATATTCGATGCTGTACGATATCGCGCGCGGCGCCTACAAAGGCCGCACCATGTATATCATTCCGTATTCGATGGGCCCCGTCGGTTCTCCGTTTGCCAAATACGGCATTGAGCTGACCGACTCCATCTACGTTGTAATCAGCATGGCGATCATGACCCGCATGGGCAAAGAAGTGTACGCAGCACTTGGCGACAGCGATGACTGGGTACGCGGTTTGCACTGCAAATGCGATATTGATGAAGACAAACGTTACATCTGCCACTTCCCGCAGGATAACACCATTATTTCGGTGAACTCCGGTTACGGTGGAAACGTGCTGCTGGGCAAAAAATGCTTTGCTCTGCGCATTGCTTCCAACCTCGGCCGTCAGGAGGGCTGGATGGCTGAGCATATGCTGATTCTCGGCGTAGAGAAACCCTCCGGCGAGATCACCTATATTGCGGCGGCGTTCCCGTCCGCTTGCGGTAAGACCAACCTGGCGATGCTCATTCCGCCGGAACTGTACCGTGAAAAAGGTTACAAGGTCTGGTGTGTCGGTGACGACATTGCCTGGATGCGTGTGGGCGAAGATGGCCGCTTGTGGGCGTGCAACCCCGAAAACGGTTTCTTCGGCGTTGCTCCCGGTACCAGCATGAAATCCAACCCGAACGCGCTTATCTCCACCAAGAAGAACGCCATCTTCACCAACGTTGTTCACAACCTGGATGACAACACGGTGTGGTGGGAAAGCATGGATAAGAACCCGCCGAAGAACGCGAAAAACTGGAAAGGCGAAGTGTGGGATTGCACCGACGGTTCCAAAGGCGCACATCCCAATTCCCGCTTTACGGCTCCGGCACAGAACTGCCCCTGCTTGTCTTCGGAATTTGATTCCCCCGCGGGTGTTCCGATCTCGGCCATCGTGTCCGGCGGCCGCCGCGCGAAGACCGCTCCGCTGGTGTACCAGTCCCGCGATTGGAACCACGGCGTGTTCGTAGGCTCGATCGTGGCTTCCGAAACTACTGCTGCCGCGACCGGCGCTGTCGGTGTTGTGCGCCGTGACCCCATGGCCATGCTGCCGTTCTGCGGCTACCACATGGGTGACTACTGGAAGCACTGGATCAACATGGGTAAGAAGCTTGGTGATAAAGCGCCGAAGATCTTCAACGTCAACTGGTTCCGTACCGATGACGAAGGCAACTTCGTGTGGCCCGGCTTCGGCGACAACCTGCGTGTGCTGGAATGGATCATCAACCGTTGCGAAGGCAAAGTGGACGCCAACGAAACCGCGATCGGTTACGTGCCGAATGCCGGTGATATCAACATCGAGGGCTTGGAAGACTTCGATATCGCAACGCTGGAATCCATCCTGGAGGTTGACAAAGCGTTGTGGGCGGAAGAAGCTGACGGCATTGAAGAATTCTACGGCAAGTTCGGTGAGAAATTGCCTGCAGAGCTGAAAGCCGAATTGGATGCTCTGAAAGCCAACCTGAAATAATCAATTTCAAAAAAGCAAACCCCCGACAGATTCTCTCTGTCGGGGGTTCTTTTTGTGCAAAAAAAAACACCGCCTTGAGGGAACTCAAGACGGCGGTTTCATCACATGTTTTCTTCGATGTAAGCAACGACCTCAGCGACCGTGCGCATTTTCTCGATTTCCTCATCGGGAATCTCAACATCAAACTCGTCTTCCAGGGACATGAGCATATCCACAACGTCTAAAGAATCTGCACCCAGATCCTCCATAATATTCGTTTCGGGCGTAATCGTGTCTTCCTCAACATCAAACTGATTGCTGAGAATTAACTTGATTTTTTCAAAAACCATGTTCGTTCCTCCTAAGAATCATTCGAGAAATATCCTCTATGAAAATAGTATTCATATTCCACGCATTTGTCAATGACTTTTTATAATTTTTTTATTTTTGCACAATATTTTTGAACCCTTTTCCCAGCACCTCTTCGGCCGAGGTAATCACCATAAACGCTGTCGGATCCAGTTTTGCGACCAATCGCCGCAGGCTGTATACCTGCGTTCGACCCACCGCGCACACCAGCACTTCACCGTCGGTTTCGGAATATCCGCCGCGGCTGTAAAGCTTGGTCACCCCACGGTTGAGCGTGGTCAAAATCTCCTGCGCGATCACCTGCCGTTGGCGGCTGAAGATGAGTACCAGCTTGCCGCCCATGCTGCCATATACCAGCGTGTCGATCAGCGTGGTAGTGACAAAGGTGAGCACCGCTGCGTACATGGCGCTTTCCACATTGTGAAAAATAACCGCCGCCAACGCAATCACCGCCGCATCTACCACCAGCATCAGATGCCCAACGGAAATATGCGGAAATCGCTGCTCCAGCAACCGCGCAGCTACCTCGGTTCCTCCTGTGGACCCACCGCGCAAAAAGATAAGCCCCAGCCCAAAGCCTGCCAGCACGCCACCCATCACCGAGGCCAAAAACAGATCGCCAACATATACCGGCAGCCATGCTGCCGACACATCGATCACCACCGTAACGAGTACCGTACACACCAGGGTGCGCAGCGCAAACGCGCGGCCGCTCTGCCGCCACGCCGCTATCAACAGCGGAACGTTGAAAAGCAGAATCATCGTTCCGATCGGTGCTTGCGGGATCAGATAGTGCACCACCGTTGCAAGCCCCGTCACGCCACCCGGCGCGATAGTGTTCGGTGCGCTGAAGCAGTTGACCGACACGGCGTACAAAAAACTACCGATTGTATAATATGCAAAATCTATTACGTTTCGTTTAACTTCCTGACGCTTGTCAGGTAAATTCAATCCGTTTCGCCCTCCTGTGTGACGTATGCAAACAGTTCCCGTACGCGATCCAGGCGCCCCGCCAGATACAGATAGCCAAACAGCGCTTCCAGTCCGGTGGCTTTATGATAATCGCCGCCCGACCGCGCGGTATGCGCGTTGCGACCGCGACGGTACACAGCAGCCTCCTCTTCGGAAAGCAGGGGCATCAATTTATCCAGCGCTGCCGCCTGTGCTTCGGCACGCACCTGCTTGACCGCCAGCTGGTGCAGTTCCTTGTTGGGGCGGTTTGCCAAGCACACCAAGCGCTCCCGCACCATCAGATCGTACACACCGTCCCCCACGAACGCTAAATTCAGCGGGCTGACACCGTGCAGATCCACCTCTATCGGACACAATCGTTCCATGATGTTCTTCACACCTTATACCACAAAATCAAATTCGAGGTCATAGATACTCACCGTATCGCCCTCTTGCACGCCGGCTTCCTCCAGCGCGCGGATCACGCCGCCGGTTTGCAGCACCCGCTCGAAATACTGCAGGCTATCGGGTTCCTGCAGATCAATGGTCTGCAGCAATTTGAGCAGCCATTCGCCCTCCACAAAAAACACGCCATCGTGATTCTCGATGCGCACCGAACGGTCACGCAGCTGCGTGTAATCGTCCAGCGGAACCGGTTCGGCTTCAAACGTGCGGATCGGGGGCAGCTCGGCAAGCTTGGCAGCGCAACGGTCCACTAATTCTTTGGTGCCGTGCGCAATCGCCGCCATCATGGGGAAATATTCCAAACCGCGCTCCTGCATAGCTTGTTCAAATGCTTGCAACTGTTCATCGGTTGCCAGATCGCATTTGTTGCCCGCCACCAGCATGGGGCATTGGGCAAGCGCAGGGTTGAACTGTTCCAGCTCGCGGTTGATGGTATCAAAATCCTCCAGCGGATCGCGGCCCTCGCTGCCCGCCACGTCTACCACGTGGATAAGCAACCGGCACCGTTCCACGTGCCGCAAAAACTCATGACCCAGGCCAACACCTTCGCTGGCGCCTTCAATCACACCCGGGATATCCGCCATCACAAACGAAGCACCCTGTGCCACACGCACCACGCCCAAAACAGGAGTCAAGGTGGTGAAATGGTAGTTGGCAATTTCGGGTTTGGCTTCGCTGACAACCGAGATCAAAGTGGATTTGCCCACGTTCGGGAATCCAACCAAGCCAACGTCAGCCAGCAGCTTCAGTTCCAGGCGAACCTCAAATTCCTCGCCGGGGACACCCGGCTTGGCAAAGCGCGGCACCTGGCGCGTGGGGGTGGCAAAATGCGAGTTGCCCCAACCGCCTCTGCCGCCTTTTGCCGCAACAAACGGCTCATTTTGTGACATATCCGCCATCAGGCGGCCGCTTTCGTTATCGTAAATCAGCGTGCCGCGCGGGACAGGGATGATAAGATCCTCACCGTTGCGACCAAAGCAACGGCGCGAACCGCCGTTTTCACCGGCAGGCGCTTGGAATTTGCGTTTATAGCGGAAATCGGACAAGGTATTACTGCCATCCTGCGGCACAAACACCACGTTGCCCCCTTTTCCGCCGTCACCGCCGTCCGGGCCGCCCGCCGACACGTATTTTTCGCGATGAAAGGATACCGCACCGTTGCCACCGTTACCGGCTTTGATGCGGATGATCGCCTTATCAATAAACATAATCGTTTCGTTCCTTTGTGTTTTCCTTTGTAGCCTTGCGAGATTGAATGGGATGAAAAAACCCGAAATTAGCCGCTTTGCGGCAGGTTCGAGTGGGTCGTGCCACCTTATTATAGCCAAAAAAACAGGTTCTTTGCAAAAAAGCCTTGTCGTTTCGACAAGGCTTTTTGTGTTTACGCTCTTGCGGAAAGAACCTCGTTTTCGTAGGCTTCCACTTCCGCAAACCACTCGCCGTCGGCGGGTTTTCCGCAAACGCGGCAATATTCGGCCCACACGTCGCCAAACGGCATGGTTTTCTGCTCTTCCAGCAGCACCATCAGTTTGCTCCAGTTGCCCTCATCCTGCAGCTGCTTCAAAGTAGCATTGGGTTCCAAAAGTGCGAACAGCAACGCTTTTTGCAGGTTGCGGAAGCCCGTTACCCATGCCGAAATGCGGTTGATGGAGGCGTCAAAGTAATCCAGCGCAATAAAGACCTTGTCCAAACCGTCGCAACGGACGATCTCTTTGCACAGTTCCTTAGTTTCGTCGTCAAACAACACCACGTGGTCGGAATCCCACCGCACACCGCGCGTAACGTGCAACGCCATTTTCTTATCGTACGCGAGGATGGCCGAAATTTTATCCGACACCACCTCGGTGGGATGATAGTGGCCGTTGTCCATCAAACCGATGCAATCGGGACGCGACGCCGCATATTTGAGGCACCATTCCGCCGAACCGACGGTATAGCTTTCCACGCCGATACCGAACACCTTGCTTTCCGCACACGGGAAAACCTTTTCGGAATCGAACGATTCGGACAAAATTTCATCAAAGCTCTGTTTATAACGCAGACGAGGACCGATGCGATCTGCGGGCACGTCTTTGAAGCCGTCACCCGTCCAGATATTCATCACGCACGGCTGACCGAGCTCATCCGCCAAATACTGCGAAATGCGCACGCAGGCTTTGCCGTGCTCCACCCAGAATTTACGGGTTTCCTCATTGGGAGAGGACAGCGTGAGCGGATCGCATTTGGGATGGCTGAAGAAGGTGGGATTAAAATCGCAGCCGAGACCGCGCTCTTTGCAGAAATCCACCCATTTTTGGAAATGCTTGGGTTCCAGCTTGTCACGGTCCACCCAGCCACCGTTTTCCTTGTCAAAAATGGCATAGCAGGCGTGCAGGTTCATCTTGACCTGGCCCGGAACCAGGGCGATCACCTTATCGATATCCGCCATCAGCTCTTCGGGGGTGCGGGCACGACCGGGATAGTTACCCGTTGTTTGAATACCGCCGGTGAGCGGTTTATCGGGATCGGTATCAAAGCCGCGCACGTCATCACCCTGCCAGCAGTGCAGCGCAACCGGGACAGTCTTTAACCGTTCAATCGCCGCATCGGTATCCACACCGATTGCCGCGTATTTTGCTTTCGCTTCTGCGTAACTCATGCTGTTTTCCTCCTTTAATTGGGAAACGTGTTTTATACCATAAGGGAATCGAACTCGCAATGGTTTTCATCGAACTTTTCCGCTCGGATTGCCTCAAATTTTCCCGCCATGCTGACGCCCACCAAGGACAAAACCGCGAAAAGCGCTAAAAAGATTGTGCATAGGCATTGTGGGGTTCGGTTCCCTTATGGTATAGCATACCACATTTTTCCGCCGGATGGTAGTGTTTTTTTTAAATTCCTTAACAGATCTTAAAAAGAGAAAAGATGTGCAGAAAATTCTGCACATCTTTTTGTTTTAAGCAATTATTGCTCTGCTTCGTAAACGCTTACACGTTTGCGATCTTTGCCCATACGCTCGAAACGAACGGTACCGTTCGCTTTTGCATACAGCGTATCGTCCGAACCGATACCGACGTTCAGGCCCGGATGGATGTGCGTGCCGCGCTGACGAACCAAAATGTTGCCGGCGAGGACGTACTGACCGTCTGCACGTTTTGCGCCCAGACGCTTGGACTCGGAATCACGGCCGTTCTTCGTGGAACCCATACCTTTTTTATGGGCGAACAGCTGGATGTTGATTTTCAACATATTGTTACACCTCCGTAAGTTGTATCTTGATAAATTTGGGATACTGGGCAGAAAGCCCCTGCAAATGAATGTGAAGGCCTTTCAGCACTTCCTGCGCTTTTTGCGTATCGGGTTCGCACACTGTCACGCACAGTTTTCCGTCTGCCTGTTCCACATGCGCCTTACATCCGCACACTTCCGTGAGCGTGTTGGCCGCCATGAACACTGCCGACGATACCGCCGCACACACAATATCCTGTCCCGATGTTGCCGATCCGGAATGTCCCTGCACGTCAAACCCGCACAAGGTGCCGTTCCGTTTCAACAGGTTCGCGCAAATCATGCTTCCTCAGCGGGAGCCTCCGCCTTGGGAGCGCGGGGCGCTCTGGCATGGATGCCTTCGATCTGCACCTTGGTGTAGGGCTGACGATGACCCATCGCGCGCTTGCTGCCCTTCTTAGGACGATAGGTGAACACGGTGATCTTCTTCGATTTGCCGTTCTTGAGGACTTTCGCATCCACATACGCGCCCTTCAGATACGGAGAACCGATCTTGAGTTCCTTGTCGTTGTGCAACGCAACAACGGCATCCAGTTTGACCTGGCTGTCTTCGGCTGCATCCAGTTTTTCAATGTACAGAACGTCACCGTTTTGCACTTTGTACTGTTTGCCGCCGGTTTCAATAATGGCGTACATACTAAGTACCTGCCTTTTCTTAAGACTCGCTGCGCTCGGGCGACTGAGCTTATGGTGTTTTATCGCACGACAAAACACCGCCCGGAACAAGCGGCACCGCTTAGTATAGCATACGTTTTTACCGCTGTCAACAGTTTTTATTCTGTATTTAAACAGCTTTTTTATTTCAACTTACGCGGCTCATCCGTTAACCCCAGCAGATAATCTACCGAAAGGTTATAGTGTTTTGCTAACGCAATATATTTGTCAACGCCCATCATCTGCACGCCGTTTTCCCATTTTCCCACCTGCTGACGCGTCGTCTTCAAAACGACGGCTATATCCGCTTGTGTCAAGTCGTGATCTTCCCGCACATCTTTCAATCTCTCAAAAAAATCCATAACACATCCTCCTGTCGCATTTATTATATACGAACTTTATAGGATGCGCTTGACGCGAACCTTAAGAGGTGCTATGTTTTTTAAAAGAACCCTTTTGGGTGCGTGGAGGTTGTATATGCAAACACTTATTACAGAACTTTTTTATAGGAATGTCAAACTCGCTCAGCAAGTAGAGAATGAAAATACGGACGTGCGGAACACCGAACTGCTTATGCAACGAAATTTTGAAAATTTGGCAGAGTCTGTAAACGCCACACAGTTGCAAAGGTTAGATGCCTATAAAGATTGCGCGGAAGAGTATGCTCTTTTGCTTGCCGAGCAATCTTTTTACGACGGATTTTGTATGGGCACCAAAATGATTGCAGAGGCATTAATCTATGGCACAAAATAAAAAGGCTCCCTTGTGTAAAGGGAGCTGTCAGCGCAGCTGACTGAGGGATTGTAAAATAAGGCCGCTAAAATTCAGCGAAATACCAGCTCATACAACGGACAGAGGGCGATGGGCACCAAAATCGCGGGCAGCAGGTTGGCCACCTTGATTTTGGTGATTTTTAAAAGATTCAGCGCCAACGCAAAAATCAAAAGCGAGCCCACACACGTCATTTCGGCGATCACAGCATCGGTAAGGTACGGCTCTACAAACTGTGCCAGCAGAGCAATTGAGCCTTGGTACAAAAGAATCGGAATCACCGCTAACAGCGTGCCGGCACCCAGCGTTGCCGCAAACACAATGGACGAAATACCGTCCAATATCGCTTTTACAAACAAGGTGGTGTGATCGTTCGCAATGCCGCTTTGCAGCGAACCGACAATGGTCATGGCGCCCACACAGAACAGCAGGCTCGCACTCACGAACGCCTGCGCGATGGTGGATTCCCCGCCCGCTTTTTTGGCAAGCTTTTCCTGCAGCGTTTCGCCCAAACGGTTCAAATGCTTGTCAATATCCAGCCACTCACCGATCACCGCGCCAATTACCAGCGACAAAACCGCCACCAGCATGTTTTCGCCCGACATGCTGCCGTCGATGCCAATATAGGCCACCGCCAAGCCCACCGCGACCATTAACGCGTTGGTTAGGCGCTCGGGCAGACCTTTTTTTAAAAGAAGGCCGACACACGAGCCGATCACCACGGTGATCACGTTTACAATTGTTCCGGTCAACGCCGACATAATTATCCCCTCTGTTATTTTTCTCTCTATTTATACAAAACGTAAACCGTTGCGCTTTGGTGTGTCTTGTGATACAATACCGGTAAGCCTTTTGGAAAGGAGTTTTGCGGTATGGGGCATCGCCAAAAACGCCGTATTCGGTTTTTGGATGAATTGCGCGGATTGTGCGTGGTGCTGATGATTGCCTATCACGCGTTTTACGTGATCGGGTATCTGTTCGGCGTATCGTTTGCCCACACGTTATTTGATTTTTTCACACCGATACAACCGTTTTTTGCCGGGCTGTTTGTGGTGATCTGCGGCATTTCCTGCCGATTGTCCCACAACAATCTCCGACGCGGGTTGTTGCTCGCAGGGGTCGCGGGGCTATTATCGTTCATCATGTGGTGCGCGGTGCGGTGGGGCTTGCTGGATCAATATTCCTACATTTGGTTCGGTGTGCTGCATTGTTTGGCAACCTGCATTTTGCTGTACGTGCTGTTTTTACCAACCCTGCGGATTTTGCCGCCGTGGCTGGGAATTTTGATCAACGCCGTTTTACTCACTCTGTGCTGGCACGTGCCATTTGAACGCGGCGGGTTTTTCGGAATCCCCGGTGTGTTCCGACTGCCAATTCCCGCAGCACCGTCCAACACGCCGTGGTTATACCCCCTCGGGCTGTGCCCGGTTTACGGCGCTTCGGATTATGTGCCGTTGATTCCTTGGTTTTTCGCCTTTTTGATCGGCACCTATATCGGTGTTTGGGCAAAGGAAGGCAAGTTTCCCAAAACGCTGTACAAATCCCGCGTGCCGTTTTTGGCAACCGTTGGCAGACACGCCTTGTGGATATACGTGCTGCATCAGCCGATAATTTACCTGCTTTGCTTCGCGATAGATAAACTGATTTCGCTGATATTCTAAACGGACAACTCCTTTTTTGGAGTTGTCCGTTTTTTACAGCTTCGTGCGGTTAAGAGCCACTGCCAGCAGCGTGCCGCACACACAGCATGCCAGGAACTGGCCGACCGCCACACCAAGCGCGTGCCAGTACCACGGAATCCCGCCATATACCACGGCAAGCTCCGTACCGATGGCCAGCGCATTGACAAGCACCGGCGGAACGGTGGATAAAATCGGCAGATTTTTCACGCGAAACCCGCGCAAAGAATAGGTTAACAATGCGGCCAGCGCTGTTGCCGCCGTGCCGATGAGCAGATCCCATCCGCCGGCAGGGTTGGCACCGGTTGCCAAACCAATTAAATTGGATAAAAAGCAGCCAACCGTCAGGCCGGGGATCGCCGCCGGCATGTAGGCCGGCAGGATCGTCAGCATTTCCGAAATGCGCAGCTGCACCGTTCCGTAGCCGATCGGCTGGATCACAACTGTCAGCACCACGTACAACGCCGCCACCAAGCCGGCGCGGGTTAAATATTCAATTTGTTTGCGCATATGTTTTCTCCCGTAGTTTTGATTTCCGCTGTTTTTCACGCGGGGTCAGGATGGTTTCGAACTGACCGTTTGTTTCACGTGGGATTTGGAAAATTCTTACGAATTACACCAAACCTCACACGCATTTTATGAAAGCCGGGCGAAAATCCGCTTTTTTAAGAATCCTTGCGGATTACGTCAATGCCCATATATTTGCGCAGCACTTCGGGGACGGTAACCGAGCCGTCCTCGTTTTGATATTGCTCCACAATGGCCGGGATCACACGGCTGGTTGCCAGGCCCGATGCGTTTAAGGTGTGCGCCAGCTTCAGCTTGCCATCGTCGTCGCGGTATTTCACGTTGCCGGGGCGCGCCTGATAGTCACGCGCGTTGGAGGCAGAGCTGACTTCCTTGTAAATTTCCATGCTGGGGATCCACACTTCGATATCGGACGTGCGCGCCATACCGAACGAGCAGTCGCCGGCGGCCAGCTTGCTGAGCTGATAATGCAGCCCTAAGCCCTGAACCAGGCGTTCCGCCTTGCCGACCAACTCTTCAAACGCCGCATCCGAGCCTTCGGCGGTGGTGTATTGCACCATTTCCACCTTATTGAACTGGTGGCCGCGGATCATGCCGCGCTCCTCCGAACGGTAGCTGCCCGCTTCACGGCGATAGCACGGCGTGTAGGCAATGTATTTGCGCGGAAGCTCCGCTTTGGACAGGATTTCGTCGCGATGCAGGTTCACCAGCGCCGTTTCGGCGGTGGGCAGCATGAATTTTTTGTCGGAACTGGTCGGGTTTTGAATCCAATATACCTCTTCCGTGAATTTCGGGAACTGACCCGCCACGTAACCGCAATCGTAGCCGAGCATGTGCGGCGGCAGGATGAATTCGTAGCCATCCTTGATGTGCTCATCGATAAAGTAGTTGAGCAACGCCCACTCCATACGGGCACCCCAACCGCGATAAATCCATGAACCGTTACCCGCCAGCTTGGCGCCGCGCTCATAATCGATCAAGCCGAGATCCTCGCACAGCTCCACGTGGTTTTTGATGGGGAACGAAAACTGCGGTTTTTCTTTGAAAACACGCACAACGGCGTTGTTTTCCTTGCCGCCGCCCACCAAATCCTCATCCGGCAGGTTCGGAATGGCATAAATAAGCTCTTTTTGCCGATCTTCCAGCTCACCGATCTTCACATCGGCCTCTTTTACCTGGGCGGACAGCTCTTTCATTTCCGCCATGATGGCCGAAACGTCGCCGCCCTCCTTTTTGATCTGCGGAATCTGCTTGGAAGCCGCATTCTGACGGGCTTTGAGCGCATCGGTTTTGCCGGAAAGCTCGCGGCGCTCGGCATCGATCTTCAAAATCTCGTCGATCACCGCATCGAGGTCCATTTCGCGTTTGCGAACCGCTGCTTTTACGTAATCCGGATTGCTGCGTACCAGTTTAATGTCGATCATTGTCTTTTTCCCTCTTTCTTAATCCTGCGGTACCAGACGATCGGCAAGCGCCGCCAGATCGTCTTTTCCGTAAAACTCTAACTGTAACGTGCCGTTATCGCCTTTCACGGCAACGCGGACCTTTCGACCCAATTTTTCGGTCAGGATACGTTCCGCTTCGTCATAAAAGCTGTCGCGGCGCTCCAAAGCGCGCTCGCCGCGCGGCTTTTTGGCGGCTTTCGCCATTTTTTCCAAAGCGCGCACCGACAATTCCTGTTCCACCGCGGCTTTTGCTGCCGCCAGCTGCTCTTCGCGCGTTTCAAAGCTGAGTAACGTGCGGGCATGGCCTGCCGACAACGTACCACTGTGCACCATCGCCGCCAGTTCGTCCGGCAAATTGAGCAGGCGCAACGCATTGGCAACCGCCGGGCGCGATTTGTTGACCGCCTGCGCCGCTTCCTCCTGCGTCATACCGTAGGTGTCCATTAACGTGCGGTAGCCGATCGCCTCCTCCATGGGATTTAAGTCCTCGCGCTGCAGGTTTTCGATCAGCGCCAGCTCC
>JAZQIV010000078.1:0-2082 GCA_045541305.1 Acutalibacteraceae bacterium
AGGTCGTGAATGGCATGGCGGGCGTGGCACACGCAGAACTTGCGTGTGTGCCGCGCGGATCGGGCAACGATTTTTTGCGCATGATGCCGAATCGCGAATTGTTTGATGACCTGAAAGCACTAATTCTTGGTACCGCCAAACCGGTGGATGCTATGAAATGCAACGGTAAATGGTCGCTGAACATCTGCTCTATGGGTATGGATGCCGATGTGGCGGATCGCATGGTGCGGTATAAACACCTGCCGCTGGTCAGCGGCCCGATGGCGTATAATCTGGCGTTGGTGCAGACCTTTTTGAGCCCGTTGGGGCAGGATCTGCGCATCGTAATGGAAACCACCGAGGGCACAGTGGAGCGCAACGGCAAGTATATGTTTGCGCTGGCGGCAAACGGCCAATACTATGGCGGAGGCTATCACGGCTCGCCGTTATCCGAACCCGACGACGGGGTGCTGGATTTTGTGCTGGTCAGCAAGATCAGCCATTTCAAAATTTTGTCGGTGCTGAATTTGTACAAAATGGGTCGGCATTTGGATTTGTCGTTCTGTGAGCATTTTCGCGGTACCAAAATGCAGGTGCAGGCCAAAACACCCGCTTGCGTTACCAACGACGGCGAGTGCTTTACCAGTACGGTTGTGAGCTTCGAAATCGTGCCGAAAGCCGTGAATTTTGTGCATCCCGCCACAAACGCGGAGGAATTATTAATAAATTATAAAAATTCCCAGAATTTGCAAAGTTCTACTTGATTTTTCCGGAAAAGTTGATACAATAGGTGTTAGCACTCAAAAGAGAAGAGTGCTAACACTTGCGTATTGTAATATCTCGTAAGGAGGAATTGTATTATGACGATGAAACCTTTGGCTGACAGAGTGGTCATCAAAATGGTCGAAGCGGAGGAAACCACCAAGAGCGGTATCATCCTTGCCGGTTCGGCAAAAGAGAAGCCCCAAATCGCGGAAGTCGTGGCGGTAGGCCCCGGCGGCAACGTGGAGGGCAAGGACGTGACGATGTACGTCAAAGTCGGTGACAAGGTGAACACCAGCAAGTATTCCGGCACCGAAGTGAAAATGGACGGCGTGGAATACACCATCGTGCGTCAGAGCGACATTCTGGCCATTGTAGAATAAGGAGGAACTGAACCATGGCAAAAGAGATTCTGTTTGGTGAAGACGCCCGCAAGGCGTTGCAGTCCGGTGTGGACCAGCTGGCGAACACCGTGAAAATCACGCTCGGTCCGCGCGGCCGCAACGTGGTGTTGGATAAGAAATTCGGCGCTCCGCTCATCACGAACGACGGCGTGACCATCACGAAAGAGATCGAGCTGGACAACGCGTTTGAGAATATGGGCGCACAGCTTGTGAAAGAAGTGTCCACCAAAACCAACGACGTGGCCGGCGACGGTACCACCACCGCGACCCTGCTCGCACAGGCGCTGATTCGTGAGGGCATGAAGAACGTGGCGGCCGGTGCTAACCCGATGGGTGTCAAACGCGGCATCCAAAAAGCGGTGGACGCGGTTGTGGCGGAAGTGAAAGCCAATTCCAAGAAAGTGAACGGCACGGAAGATATCGCCAGCGCGGCGACTATTTCGGCCGGCGATGCCGTGATCGGTAAACTCATTGCGGAAGCCATGGAAAAGGTGTCGGCTGACGGCGTTATCACCGTGGAAGAATCCAAGACCGCCGAAACCTACACCGAAGTGGTGGAAGGCATGCAGTTTGACCGCGGCTATATCACGCCCTATATGGTAACCGATACCGAGAAGATGGAAGCTGTCATTGATGACGCCAACATCCTCATTACGGATAAGAAGATCTCCAACATTCAGGATATTCTGCCGCTTCTGGAGCAGATCCTGCAATCGGGTAAGAAACTGGTCATCATCGCCGAAGACATCGAAGGCGAAGCACTGACCACGCTGATCGTCAACAAACTGCGCGGCACGTTCACCTGCGTGGCTGTCAAAGCTCCCGGCTTTGGCGATCGCCGTAAGGAAATGCTGCAGGATATCGCGATCCTCACGGGGGGTCAGGTAATCTCAGAAGACATCGGTCTCGACCTGAAAGATACCATCATTGCCATGCT
>JAZQIV010000079.1:0-7759 GCA_045541305.1 Acutalibacteraceae bacterium
GTCCAAACCGAGGTACCGCGTAAAACAGGCGGTCGAGCGGGTGCCGAAAGCGACCAGACGGTATGCAATACGATGCCGTCGACGGTGGCTTCCACCGTTGTTTCGTATGTGCGCGGGGACACGTGGTGGTAATTGGCCACATGCCACTTATTCACAATCACGCGGTCGTTGTTGGTAGGGGCGCGAAAAATTTCATATCGCATGGGTGCTTCCAAACGATCGATACCGTTTACTGTTAACTGATCGAATAATCCGGTGAAGGTATTATATACATATTGAAAATCGGGACCGTTGATCGTGATAAAGCGCGCGGTGCGCTCATAGCGGATGCCACAGCTGTTCACGGGTGGGGCGGGTCGTTTGGGCGCAAACGGTGTCAGCTCGATTTCTTCAAAGCCAAGCTCGTGACCACTTTCACAAAACGCGGTCGGCACGGTTTGAAACTGGCGGAGCCGCACAAACACGTGCCCCTGCGGAATGTCCAAAGTAAGCGGTAACACCGCTTCGCCGTGCGGAGCGATAGGGGGCGTGGGAACGTCACCTTTTGCAACGACCACACCGTCACACACCAGCTCATACTGCAAACGCACAAAAGTCTCGGCGTTGGTGAAATCCAAAATATTGCGCGCCACAAACGTGCCGTTGGGCTCGTGGCGGATACGCAACGGGCGCAACACGTTTTTGAATTCCAACAAACCGACGTGCGGCGCGCGGTCGGGATATACCAGCCCATCCATGCAGAAATTGCCGGAATGGGGGAATTCGCCATGATCGCCGCCGTAGAAATACAGCGGCTTGCCGCTTTTTTTATCGATGCCCTTATAGATAGCGTGGTCGCACCACTCCCACACAAATCCGCCGCAGAGAGTATCGTTTTCCATAAAGAGCTGTTGATATTGCTCCAGATCGCCGGGACCGTTGCCCATGGCGTGACAGTATTCACACAACACGTACGGACGGCGCTTGTGCGGTTCCAGTTCCGCTTGATCGCGCAAAAATCCGCGGATGCTTTCCTCACTGTGATACATTTCGCTAACCAGATCCAGATGCGCTTCATCCGGTACGTGATCCGCGGGAAATCTGAGCGTGGATTCATAGTGTGTCAGGCGGGACGGATCAGTAGTTTTCAGCCAGTTCCATGCCGCTTCGGCGCTTTCACCGCAACCGGATTCGTTGCCGATCGACCAGATAACCACGCAGGCATGGTTTTTATCGCGGCTGTACAGCAGATTCACGCGATCGAGAAATGCTGCGCGGAACAGAGGATCGTTGGAGGCTTCATAGTATTGGTTTTGCCCTTCGTATAGGCATAAAACGCCGTGCGTTTCCAGGTCGCCTTCGTCGATCATATAAAAACCGTAACGGTCGCATAGCTCCGGAAACCACGGGGCGTTGGGATAATGGCTGGAACGGATGGCGTTGATGTTGTGTTGTTTCATGAGTCGCAAATCCGTGAGTGCCTGCTCTTCGGAGATGGTGAACCCGGTCACGGGGTCGCTATCGTGACGGTTAACGCCGCGGAACTTGATGTTTTGTCCGTTGAGATACAGCACGCCGTCTTTGGTGTGGATCTCGCGGAGACCCACCGATACGGCGATGCTTTCATTAGGATACGTCATAGTAAGTGTGTACCGATACGGATCCTCCGCGTTCCACAAATGCGCCTGAGGCACGACCAGAGAAACCGCCCCGTCGGCAATGGCTTCGGTAACCGGTTTGCCGTTCGCATCGGTCAAGACGTAATGCACGGGAAAGGTGTTGCCGCTGAAAGTCGGTTCCACCGTCACACAGGTGTTTCCGTTTTCAATGGGGGTGAGCACCTTGAAATCCCGCACGTGCTCGGCGGGACGGTATACCACGTACACGTCGCGAAAAATGCCCGACATGCGGAATTTGTCCTGATCCTCCAAATACGAACCGTCACACCATTTCAGCACCAACACGGCAAGCTCGTTTTCGCCGCTATGCACCTGTGCGGTGATATCCCATTCGGCGCTGGCGTGGGAAACCTGGCTGTACCCCACAAGCGTGCCGTTTACCCACACGTAGTAGCAGGAATCCACCCCTTCAAAATTCAAAAAACAGCGCTGTCCTTTGCGGGATTCATCCACCGTGAAACGGGTGAGATACGCGCCGCAAGGGTTCTCACGCGGTACGTACGGCGGGTCATAGGGGAACGGGTAATCCATATTGGTATATTGCGGAACATCAAAACCGTGCAGTTGCCACACCGACGGCACGGGCAGCGTGCCGAACGCGCGGCGATCGGCAGAGCGCTCCCAAAACGGCTCGGTTACGTCGTATACGCTGTTAAAATACCGAAAATTCCAATCGCCGGATAACAGCTGAAACCGATCCGAATCGTGCCGCGCTGTACCGCGCTCAGCCGCGATTTGCGCAGCCTTGGCATCGGCAAACGGCACGTAATACGCGCGCGGCGGCAACGTGCCGACGTGCAACGTGTGGGGATCCTCGAAATACGTAGGAAACAGCATGGCAATTTCTCCTTTGCGGCAAAAACAAATAACACGTTCAGTATAAAACACAGGCCCCTGTCCGTCAAGTGAAAACCCACTTTACAACCGCGCAATTTCGCAGTATACTTTACGCAGAAGAGGAGTTTCGTTATGAACGCGTATTTTTATACTTTGGGTTGCAAAGTGAATCAATATGAAACGCAGGCCATGCGTCAGCTGCTGGAGGAACGCGGCATGCTGACGGCGGAATTGGTACCGGGTCAACCCGATATCGGGGAATCGGTGCTGGTGATCAATTCCTGCACCGTAACAGGGGAGAGCGATCTCAAGCTGCGCCAGCTGCTCCGCCGTTGCCGCCGTGAACACCCGCAAAGCGTGCTGGTGCTTACCGGCTGTATGCCGCAGGCGTTCCCCGCGGTGGCAGAAGCGTTTCCCGAACCGGATGTTGTGCTGGGCAACGCTGCCCGCGGTGAGCTTCCCGCGGCGATCGATCGTTTTTTGGCGGATCGCCGTCGTGTGGTGTCGATCCCGCCGCACGGCAAAACGATCGAGCCGTTGCACATTGGTGATTTCCAGGATCGCACCCGCGCTTTTGTGAAAATTGAGGATGGGTGTAACCGCTTTTGTTCGTATTGCATCATTCCGTATGCACGCGGGCGCGTTCGTTCCAAGCCGCTGGATACCTTGCGCCGCGAGATAGAGTGCCTGGTGCAGCAAGGCTTTGCGGAAGTGGTGCTGGTTGGTATCAATTTGACCGCCTACGGGCAGGATCTGGGGTTATCCATCTGTGATGCGGTGGAAACGGTTTGCGCGGTGGAGGGGATCCATCGTGTGCGGCTGGGATCCATTGAGCCGGATCACATGAGTGATGTGGTGATCGATCGCTTGGCGGCGTGCAAGAAGCTGTGCCCGCAGTTTCATTTGGCACTGCAAAGTGGGTGCGATGCCACACTCAAGCGCATGAACCGTCGGTACAACACCGCCGAGTACCGTGCTGTGTGCGACAAGCTGCGAGAGCGGTTCCCCGATGCCGCGTTGACAACCGACATTATGGTGGGCTTTCCGGGCGAAACCGAGGAGGAATTCGAAACCTCGTTGCGGTTTGCAGAGGCTATCGGGTTTTCTCGTGTTCATTGCTTTGCATATTCCAAACGTGCCGGTACGCCGGCCGCAGCTGCACCGAATCAGGTGTCGAATGCCGAAAAGATGCGCCGCAATCGCCGCATGATCGAAATGAGTGAGCAGAGTGCACGGGAGTATGCACAGTCACTCATTGGAAAAGAGGTGGAGGTGCTGCTCGAAACCGCACACGCAGACGGCACGGTGGAGGGGTATACCGATACGTACGTGCCGGTGCGCATGACGGGTGGCACCGAGGGTGAGTTGTGCATCGCCTGCATCACACGCGAGCAAAACGGTGTGTGTTACGGCGAAAAAGTGAAATAAAAAGAGTCACCCCGCAGCAGCGGGGTGACGCTTTTCTTTTTTATGGATTGTTTAGCGCTTGCTGCAAGGCCTGCGCCAATTGATCGGGGCAGGAGGTTGCTTTGAAACCGCAACGAATGCCCGATAAACGGCGGATGGCTTCTTGCGCATCCATGCCTTCAATCAGCGCGCCGACACCCTTTGTGTTGCCGTTGCAGCCACCTTCGAACTGCACGTTGTACACCTGCCCGTCTTTGAGATCAAACGAAACCGAGCGGGCGCAAACGCCGCGCGTGGGGAAACGGTATGTCATACCGCTCATCCTTTCTTTGCTTGTTTTTGCTTATACTGTAGCAAGGCGGTTACAGCATCATCCGGCATTGCGGTGGAGGCAATCGGACGGGGAGTGAAGGAATACATGCCGTGGAAATCCGAACCGCCGGTTGTAACCAGATTGTGTGTTTGCGCCAGCTCTGCCAAGGCGGCGCGCTGCTCTTCCGTGTGGTACGGATGCCACACTTCAACACCATCCAAGCCGAGCGCGATCAATTCTTCCAACAGATCCTCGCTTTGGTACACGTGGGTGTGTGCCAAGACCGCAATACCGCCCGCTTCGTGAATGGCTTCCAGCACCTCACGCGGATCGGGTAATTCAAACGGCACGCGGGCAACGCCCTCTTTGCTGAATAATTTTTGATACACGTCGCCATAAAGCGAATCGGCATAACCGATGTCCAACAACGCGTGCATGATGTGTTGCGGGTAGATGTTGGAGCTGCCGGTGGCACACTTGACAACCAGCTCCGGCGTGATGGGAAAATATCGCATGACCTTGCGCACCATTTCCATGGCGGCCGTGTGACGGCTTTGCCCGATGCGATGGCATAACCCTTCCAAGCGATCAGGCGCATCACACAGGTAGCACAGCATGTGTGCCAAACGGCCGCGGGATTTATCCATGGTGGAAATCTCAACGCCATGGATCACCTGCACGCCTTGCCGCTTGCCGATAATCACGGCACGGTTGGCACCGGCCATCGTATCGTGATCGGTAACCGCGACAGCCGACAGGCCCTTTCGTTTCGCGATACTGATTAAATCGTCAATACCGAGAGAACCGTCCGATAACTTTGTGTGACAATGCAAATCGCCAGCCAATTTTGATACCCTCCTGTAGTCTTGAAAACGCAAAAACACCCGGTTGAACTATACATAAAGTATACAACATTTTCCTTTTCAGCGCAAGGAATTTTGCAACGAATCAAAAAATTCTTGCAATTTCAACAAGGATTGAATGTAATAAAAGCAATTTGTGAGCAAAAGGATGATGTATTATGTGGCTTTGGATGTTTTTTCGGGCATTGCGGGAAAATTATAAAAAAAGACGTGCATTTTTGAAACAAATGTGATATACTGAATTTATACCAACATGAAGGACGGTGAACGAAATGGATGCTAACCCTCGACCTTGTCAGAACAATCAAATAGCGGCGGGGACGGTTCGTTTCGTGTTGCCGAAGCAGGAGCAGGGATAGGTGTATCTCTGTGTCTTTGGTGTGCATGCAAAACCTCCCGCCGTGTAAACGGATGGGAGGTTTTTTACATGATGTATGCTTGGGAACAAGAAAAAGAACTCGTGTTAACTTGGCTCACAGAGCGCAAATTCGGTGCGATCCGCGCGTGGCTGCAGGAGCAGAATGCAGTGGATATTGCTGCGTTGATTGAGGATCTGCCGGAGGTACATCACACCGCGGTGTATCGCCTGTTACCCAAAGCGGTTGCGGCGGAAGCTTTTGCGTATATGGAGCCCGAAACGCAAGAGCGGCTCATCCGCGCGTTCACGGACCGTGAATTGGCGGCGGTGCTTGAGGAATTGTATCTGGACGACGTGGCCGATCTGCTGGAGGAAATGCCGGCAAACGTGGTCAAACGCTTGCTGCGTGTTACGTCGCCGGAGGATCGGCGCACACTCAATCAATTGCTGCGCTATCCGGAAAACAGTGCCGGCAGCGTGCTGACCACGGAGTTTGTCGATCTGAAAGCCGATATGACGGTCGCCGCGGCGTTACGGTACATCCGCGCATACGGACCGGATAAAGAAACCATTTATACGTGCTACGTGACCGATCACGATCGTCACCTGCAAGGTGTCATCACAGCGCGGGAATTGTTGCTGGCAAACGAAACTGACCGTATTGGGGATCACATGCAAACCAACAGCGTATCGGTGCTCACCACCGAGGATCAGGAAACCGTGGCGGGATTGTTTGCGCGTTACGATTTGATTGCGCTGCCGGTTGTGGATAGCGAAAACCGTTTGGTGGGTATCATCACCGTGGATGACGTAGTGGATATTATCCGGCAAGAAACCACCGAAGATATCGAAAAAATGGCAGCTATTATTCCTACTGATAAACCGTATCTGCGCACCGGTGTGTGGGAGCTGTTTTGTAACCGTATCCCGTGGTTGCTGCTGCTTATGGTGTCGGCAACGTTTACGGGTATGATCATCACCGCATTTGAGTCGGCGCTGGCGGCATCGGTTGCGCTGACGGCATTCATTCCGATGCTCATGGGTACCGGCGGTAACAGCGGCAGCCAATCGTCGGTTACGGTGATTCGTTCGCTGGCGCTGGAGGATATCCGCTTTCGTGATCTGTTTCGCGTGTTGTGGAAAGAATGCCGCGTTGCTTTACTGTGCGGCATTGTGTTATCCGTTGCCACGTTTGTGAAGATACTGGCGGTGGATCGGTGGATGCTGGGTACGGCGGTGACGTTGTCGGAAGCGGTAGTGGTGTGCGTGGCACTCTTTATTACCGTCCTGATCGCCAAGTTGGTAGGTTGCTCGTTACCCATGTTCGCCAAGCGTGTCGGTTTTGACCCCGCGGTGATGGCCAGTCCTTTTATCACCACCATTGTGGATGCCATTTCGCTACTGGTGTACTTTGGCGTGGCGTCGGTGATACTTTCTGCTTGACGAACGGCAAAAGCATGATATAATAAGGGAAAAGAATCGTCTTCGGGGCGGGGTGTGATTCCCCACCGGCGGTATAGCCCGCGAGCATGCAAGTGCTGATTTGGTGAAATTCCAAAGCCGACGGTATAGTCCGGATGAAAGAAGACAAATCCGTTCAGGAGTTGAAAGCGCCCCACAGATATTCTCTGTGGGGCGCTTTTTTTCAAAATGGGGGATGTAGCATGCAAAAGAAAACAGTGGATATCAAACAACTGGTCACATTAGCGCTGTTTTGCGCCTTGGCGTATGCCGCGGTGGCGCTGTTCCGTGTGCCGGTTGTACTGTTCTTGAAATATGAACCGAAAGATTGTATTCTCGCCATCTGCGGCATGCTGTACGGGCCGCTTCCCGCCGTAACGGTGGCTGCGGTGGTGGCGCCTTTGGAACTGGTTACCGTGAGTGATACCGGCTTGATCGGCTTGCTCATGAACGTGTTATCGTCCGTTTTGTTCATCGTGCCGGCATCGGTGTTGTATCAACGGCGCCGCACGCTCCAAAATGCGGTGGTCGGCCTGGTGTGTGGCGCGCTGCTCATGACAGGCGGCATGCTGTGCTGGAACTGGCTCATTACGCCGTTATACATGCACATGCCGCGCGAAGCGGTGGTGGATTTGCTGCTGCCCGCTTTTTTGCCGTTCAATCTGTTCAAAGCGGGTATGAATGCGGTGTTGACCGTGTTGCTTTATAAAAGTGTGGTAACGGCGTTGCGCAAAGCGCGTCTTGTGCCGCAAACCGAAACAGCACACAACCGCAAGCTGGGCCTGGGTGTCGGCATTATCGGTCTTGTGTTGTTGGCGGGGATGATTGTGTTGTGGCTGGTTTGGCGGGGGCTTCTGTAACG
>JAZQIV010000080.1:0-5337 GCA_045541305.1 Acutalibacteraceae bacterium
GGGGTTAAGAACACTTTGGAATATCCAATCTGTCCCAAACCGGCAAGATACGCACACACACGGTAATCCACCAAAATATCAGGGTTCGGTAATCCGTCACGCACCGGCACACTGTACTCGGGCGCGTGTTTTTGCGTTTCAAATTTCACGGAAGTACCCATAAACAAATTCGGTACCGGAGCCGCTTCCCACCCGAAATCCTCAATGTAACAACACAAATACCGCAAACTCAACGGACTGACGATACGGTTGATGTTGCCATATCCCATGCCGGCATACGAGGCGAAATACGTTCCCTCCTCAATGCCGCGGAAATATCCGCGCGGGATACGGAATCCCAGCACAATACAACTCTTGGCATTTGGAAAAATGTAACGGGGATCAAACTGTGCCGGTGTCCCCTCAAAGCGATCCATCGACGCTATGCCGCACAGATCGGCGCCCATGGCTTTGGCCTGTTCTTTAACCATGGCAGCGGTTAACGTAGGTTGCATATTACGTTCCTTCTTTCTTGACTTTTCAACAGACATTTGATACACTAAACACTGTATCTTACCGCTATTTTACCATATCGTCCGTGTGATTCAATGGACGATTCAACACAAATACTGGCTTTTTTGTGAAAGGAGACGTTCGCGTGCGTTATCTGTCCGCTGCCGAACTGTTATCGGAGGAAATTCAACTGCGGAACATCTGCATTTTGCCCATCCGTGAGCCGCTGCACCATGAAGGGATATTCACCGATAAAAAGCGTCATTGCAGTGTGCTGTTTTTATATCTTGTCGGGCAAAGGGAGTACACCCCCAAAAACGGACTCCCCTTTTTATTAAATCCCGGTGAGATTCTGTACGTTCCGCAGTATTCCTCCTATCGGTTTCGCATTACCAACGTCGGTGAAGATGGATGTGATTTCGCCATTGCGGTCAACTTTGAAATGGTGGATCAATACGGTGAAGCGGTTTCTCTAAGTGAAGACCCCTACATTCTGTTCAAGGATACGTTATCGCACTATTTCACACGATTTCAGCGTGCTTTGAGCATTGATACCGGTGTAAAGACCAACACCATGCTTTTGCAATCCGCCGTGTATTCTTTGTGCTACGAGATCTTCAGCGAGCTACAATTAAACGAGGCGGAACAAGCACCTTGGCACGCGATCTTACCCGCCATTGATGCCATCGAATCCGCACCCGCGGAAGATACCCCCATCCCCGAACTCGCACGGCGATGCGGTGTCAGCGAAACCCGCTTCCGCCAATTGTTCGTGCAGTATACCGGCGGCGAATCCGCCATTCAATATCGCAACCGTTTGCGCATTGAACTGGCGCGACGTATGCTTCGCACCCGGCAGGTAACCGTGGAATATGCCGCACGCGAAGCGGGTTTTCGGGATATGTCACATTTTTACCGACTTTACAAACGATACCAATAAAAAAGCAGACGCATCTTTTGATGCGTCTGCTTTTTCGCATTTACTTAAACGATGGTTTCGCGCAGCCATTCCAGCGTGCAGTTGACCATGTGTGCACCGATCTCTGCCGAGGCTTCTTTGGCGCTTTCGGCAAACCATTCGGTGTTCTGTTCACAACGGGACAAGTCCACGTTTTGCGGCCAGGTACCCATCATCAGCGAGGTTTCCCATTTGCCGGCATGGTCAAAGCCGCCGCATTTGATCTGTGCATCTGCACCGATCAGCGGGATGACCTTGATATACGAAAACGGATCATCGCCCGTGCCGCAATTTTCATAATAACTGGCATAGGAATCGCTGCCCCACCAGCCTTTGCCGAGGGTATCTTCCATATATTCCATGGTGACCTTTTTCGCAGCTTTGTGGCAAGCGATGGTCATGGGCATCAAGCCGGCGTTTTCGGTTTGATGATGCGGCACCAAGTAAATGTTTTTGATACCGGCATAAATCATGGATTTAAGCACGTCGTAAATATACGCCGCGTATGTATCCTCGTTCACGTGGAAGTGGCTGGGCTTCGGCTCGCACACCGCATACGATGCCACGCCATACCAAATGGGCGGGCACACCACGATCTCTTTTTCCTTTTCCAGTTCACGCAAGCAGCCCGTTACCACCATGGTATCGGTGCCGCAGGAAGCATGGTGCGCATGGTATTCCAACGTGCCGATCGGGATCACAAACGGTACTTTGCGTGCGACCGCATCTTCAATTTGGTCATAAAACATATCAATCAGTTGCATTATCCATCTCTCCTTTTCGGTTTCCCTTGCACATAGTGTACCGCGTTCACACGGTAAAATCAAGAGCTTTTCTGCAGATTATCCGGCCCAAAGCTCAGGGGCAACAGTTCACCGAGCCTTACCGTGTGAACGGTATGATCCGTCACAAGATACACCGTAAAGTCATCATTGCAAAACTCCCGCAACGCTTGTCGGCAAACGCCGCACGGCGTGCAAGCCTGCTCGGTGAGCACACCGTTTTTGCCGCCGCACACCGCCATGGCGGTAAACCGCCGTTTGCCCTCGCTCACCGCTTTGCACAGCGCGGTGCGCTCTGCACAGTTGGTCACGCCATACGAGGCGTTTTCCACGTTGCATCCGGTATATACCGAGCCGTCTTCGCACAACAGAGCCGCCCCCACCGTAAAATCGGAATACGGTGCATAAGCCTTGCTCATCGCTTGCTTTGCCAGCTTTACTAACCGATCTTTCACAGCATGTTCACCCCCACCGTTTCAAACGGCACATTCAAATAAGCGGCCACGGTCGCCGCCACGTCGGCAAACGTTTGGCGCGTACCCAAATCACGCGCAGATTGCCCGAAAATCAAAAGGGGCACGTATTCGCGCGTATGATCGGTGCTGCTATCCCCCGGATCACACCCGTGATCCGCCGTGATGATCAGCAGATCCTCCGCTTTCAGCGTCGGCAAAAACAAACCGAGCCAAGCATCAAAGGCATTCAGCGCTTCGGCGTACCCAACAGCGTTGTTTCGGTGGCCGTAAATCATATCAAAATCCACCAAATTCACAAAGCACAAGCCCTCGCCCATCTGCTGTGCCACAGCAGCGGTGGCAGCCATGCCTTCCTCGTTGCTGTGGGTCAGAATCGATTGCATAACACCGCGCCCGGCAAAAATATCGGTGATCTTGCCAACCGCTACCACCTGCTTGCCGTGTTGACACATGGCATCCAGCAACGTCGCGGCGGGCGGTTCCACCGAAAAATCGCGGCGGTTTGCCGTGCGGATATACGTGCCGTTTTGCCCCACAAACGGGCGGGCGATCACGCGTCCCACCGCATGCTCTCCGCACAAGATCTGCCGCGCAATACGGCAATATTCATACAACGTTTCCACCGGCACAATCTCTTCGTGCGCGGCAATTTGGAACACACTATCCGCCGAAGTGTACACAATCAAGTCGCCGCTTTTCACGTGCTCATCCCCGTAATCGCGGATCACGTCGGTGCCGGAATACGGTTTGTTGCACAGCACCCGGCGGCCGGTACGTTTGGCAAATTCTTCCACGATCTCACGTGGGAAGCCATTCGGATACGTCGGCATCGGGCGTTCGGAAACCAGCCCTGCCAGTTCCCAGTGCCCTGTGGTGGTATCCTTGCCGTTGGAGCGTTCTGCCATGCGGCCAAACGAGCCCTGCGGCCTCGCCGCAGCGCCCAGAAAATCCAATCCCTCAATGTTGCCAAGGCCCAACCGCAACAGGTTCGGCACATGTAAATTTCCGGTAGCCGCACAGCTTTTGAGCGTGTGTGCACCAACATCGCCGAACGCTGCCGCATCCGGCATGGCACCGCATCCGCAGCTGTCCAATACCATAAGAAAAACTCGTTTCATACTCACATTTCCTTTGCGATCTTTACCAAGCGGCTGGTGCCCAACCGATGCGCCCCCAGCTTCACAAACGTTTCGGCATCCTCCACCGAAGCAATGCCGCCCGCCGCTTTGATCTTGACGTGCGGTGCCACGTGCTCGGCAAATAACGCAATATCCGCCGTGGTAGCACCCGCTTTGGAAAAGCCGGTGGAGGTTTTGATATAGTCTGCCCCTGATTGCGAAACGATATCACACATAACGACCTTTTCTTCCTCGGTGAGCAGGCAGGTTTCGATAATCACCTTCAGGATCTTGTCGCCGCACGCCGCTTTCACGGCTTTGATTTCCTCCAGCACGTCGGTATAGCGGCGGTCGCGCAGCCAACCGATGTTGATGACCATGTCAATTTCGTCGGCACCGTTGCGGATCGCATCTTCGGTTTCGAACACCTTCACCGCGGTGGTGCTGTAGCCGTTCGGGAACCCGATGACGGTGCAGATCGGCAACCGTGTGCCAACGTATGCTTTGGCTTGCTTCACAAACGAGGCAGGAATACAAACCGAAGCCGTGCCAAATGCCATGCCGTCATCGCAGATCGCTTTGATCTGGTCCCACGTGGCATCCTGCGCTAATAAGGTATGATCCACTTTTTCCAATAATGCTTGCATTGCGTTACTCCTCATAATGCGCCACGTCTTGTACCAGCTGCTCCCACGCTTCGGGGTGATTCACGTAATACAAGGGGCACAGTTTTCCTGTCACATCATAGTGACGAATCAAATCGGTAGCTTCCAATTCATACACATCGCACAGCCAGGCACAAAGCCGCACCAACGACGCATAGGTTTGCTCGTTGAACTTTCCTGTTTCGTCGGGATGGCATACCTCCACAGAGATGGTATCCCGATTGCGCTCATTGGTGGCGGAAGATTTTTCCTCCAGCGGTACACATTGAATCACCTCACCATTCAGGCCCACAATAAAATGCGAACTGACCTGTGTGGTGGGTTGATTAAAATAATTGCGGTTTGCCTGCGCGCTGGTGCCGGGGTTTCCCACGTAATGCACGGCAATGTTGCGCACCGCTTCAATCGGCACACCACGCCGCCCCGCACCGTTGATCTCAATGATCTGTTCATCCACCCAGTCGGGAATACGAATCCCGTCATCGGGTGCCAAAAGTACCACACCAACCGTGATCAGCACAACCGCCAACAGCACGCCGACCACCGTAGTGTATAACGATTTTGCAGGTTGCGGTTGGGCAACCGCAACTTCAATTTTTTCTTCCACCATGGGAACACGCCCCTTTCTGTTTTTAGTGTACCATACCGCTAACCGAAACGCAATACGGAACACTACACAAGCGCACAACAACTGCTTTCCAAAAGTCAAGTTTCCGTTTGCTGCACAGCTTTTGCCTCGCTGTTTCTCGCACCGCGAGCGCTCGGGTTCGAGTCCCACCAGATATATAAAAACAAGCGATGCGCAAAAGCGCATCGCTTGTTTTTGGTGATCCATCGGGGACTCGC
>JAZQIV010000081.1:0-15643 GCA_045541305.1 Acutalibacteraceae bacterium
CCCACATGGTTTCGGATGGCGGGGTGGGATCGTTGGTAAGCACCACGTACGGGAAAATCCACACGTAATTACCAACAGTGCTTTTTTGCCCAATATGAACGTTGCTGTGCAGATTGACGTAATTGCCAATGTCACAGTCGCCCTGAATATCCGAAAGCGTACCCACGCGCACATGATGACCGATGCGCGCTTTTTCGCGAATGGTCACGCGGTGGCCGGTTTGAAAATGATCGCCGATGGTGCAATCGCCGTAAATGATGGTTTCGCTGCGAATCAAGGACTGTTCGCCGATCACCAACGGATGCACCTTGTTTTGCCGCTCTTCATAAAAATCAACCAGGTACTCGCCCAAAATGCAACGCGCGCCCACCGTGGTACCGGCTTTGATGTGCACGTTGTCGCGAATGATGGTATCGTAATCGATAAACACATTATCCTCGATAACGACGTTGTTGCCGATGCGTACCCCCTTCGCGGATAACCGCGGTTTCGGCAATGCGATTGCTCATGTGGATGTTCCCCCTTGTCAAAACTTGTTGATGACGTCGATGATATAGTCGATTTCGTCATCGCGCAGGCCGACGTAGATCGGCAAGCTGAGTTCTTCTTTCGCTACCTGCTCGGCCACAGGGAATGCGCCCGCTTGGTAGCCGAGTTCGGCATAACATTCCGCCAAATGGCAGGGAATCGGATAATGGATCTGGGTGCGGATGCCGTGATCCGCCATGTGCTGCTGCAACGCATCCCGCTCCTTGCAGCGCAGGGCAAACACGTGGAACATGTGGGTGCAATCCGGGCGGATTTCCGGCAGCGTGATTTTGGGATTGTGAATTCCCCGGATATACTTGTCGGCAATGGTGCGACGTTCATCGTTGCCCGCTTCGGCGTGCTTGACGTTCACGGACACGATCGCCGCTTGTATTTCGTCTAAACGGCTGTTAAAGCCGGTGAGCTCGTGATGATATTTGACGCGCGAACCGTAGTTGCGGATCATTTTGATTTTCTCCATGAGCTGCGCGTTGCTGGTAACGACACCGCCACCGTCGCCAAACGCGCCGATGGGCTTCATGGGATAAAAGCTAAAGCAACCCACATCGCCGATGGTGCCGATTGGTTTGCCCTTATACGTAGCACCGTGCGCCTGCGCACAATCCTCCACCACGTACAAGCCGTGCGCCTTGGCAAGCGCCAGGATGGGATCCATCTCGCACGGCTGGCCGTACAAATGCACCGTCATGACGGCTTTGGTCTTGTCCGTAATGGCTGCCTCAATTTTGGCAACGTCGATACCGAAAAACGCATCGGCATCCACAAACACAGGGGTGGCGCCCACCTGCGAGATGGCAAGGGCGGTGGCGATAAAGGTGTTGGCCTGCACAATGACCTCGTCCCCTTTGCCGACACCCAGCGCTTCCAGTGCCAGACGCAGCGCGTCCAATCCGTTGCCCACGCCGGCGGCGTACTTGGCACCTGTGTACGCAGCAAACTGCTCCTCAAACGCATCCAGTTCCTTGCCCATGATGTACCAGCCCGAGCGCAGTACACGCAGGGCGGCTTCTTCGTATTCTGTCTGATACTTTTCGTACTGTCTTGCCAGTACCGCGAAATCTACGTTCATGTGTCGTTACCCCTGTTGTTTAAGTTTTGCCTTGCGGCGGCGCAGCTTGCGCCGCACGGTGTTGCACGCCGTGCGGAAGATACCCGCCGCACAGTCGCGTTTAATGTGCTGATATTGAGGCGGAATGGAACGGTACGCCGCGCGAATCGCTCCGAACTTCAACGAACCGATGCCGCCGAGCACAATCAATTTCATGATGGAAATATACCGCTGCCGCAGATCCACACCCGGCATCTGCAAGGATGCAAGGGCGTTATACCCTTCCAAAATGGTCAAGCATTTTTTTAAGGGTGTACGGGTGGAGTTGAAGTTGTGTTTGCCCTTCGTAGAAGCCGTTGTACGGTACACACAGGTGGCTTCTTTCAGAATGAAGATCTTGCCGAATTCCAAAAAGAGTACCGGATCAAACAGATCATCCACCGCTGACGATACACCGTATACCTCCTCCACACGCTCCCGTTTTTCGGAATCGGCAAAAATGTTGCGGATCATAAACCCGTGAGACGGCATATTGACGTTCGCGTTGTAATGGGCAAGTGTGTAATCGGTGCCGAGGCAGCTCGCGTGCGGGTAGGACGCCGCCGCTTCGGTGGCGCGATCGTAACGGATCTCCACCTTGGAGCCCACACCCACGTAATCGGGATGGGATTCCAGAAAATCTGCCTGTTTTTGAATCTTGTACGGGTCGATCCAATAATCGTCGCCCGACAGATTGACAATATATTTGCCGCGGCAACGGGTTTTGGTGTCCAGCACGTTGGCAGACAGCCCCAAATTGTGTTCGTTGCGTTTGGCGCGGATCACATCGGGGTAACGCGCGGCATAGTCGGAAATGACCTCCCACGTGTTGTCGCCCGAGCAATCGTCGTTAATCACAATTTCATAAGGATAATCGGTTTTTTGCATGAGGATGCTTTCGATCGCTTCGCCGATGTATTCACCGGCATAATAGGCAGCCATCCACACGCTGACAAGAGGCTTACTCATGCGCTGCCTCCTGTTCCAGGAACGAAAGCAGCCGTTCCGGATTTTCAAACAATGCCGCATGCTCCGCGGTGAGCAGCTCTGTGTGCTCCCACCAAGCGGATTGTTGCAGCCGCGCCACCGTTTCCTCATCGAACCGATTGCGGAGCACCTTGGCGGGCACCCCTGCCACAATGGCATAGGGCGGCACGTCTTTGGTAACCATGCTGCCCGCACCGATCACGGCGCCGTTGCCGATGGTGACACCGGCCTTAATGGTCACGTTGACACCGATCCACACGTCGTGGCCGATGACGGTCTGCGGATAGCGAGGGTGCGGCAATGTGCCGATGCTTGTGTCAAGACGGTTCTTGCCGGTTTGGAACACCGGCGAGGTGGAAGCGCGCGTGACATCATGCTCCGGCATGCCGCACACGCAATGATCGGAAATGGAACAGAATCTGCCAATCTCCGTTTTAAAAAACGAACCGTTGCGGCCGGTGTAAGAATAGGCACCGATGGTGCTGTTTGAAAAGCGGCTACCGCCGCCGATATACGCGTGTTTGGCAACGTGCGAAGAACGGATCAACGCACCGCCGGAACGGCGGGTAACAAACGCTTTCAGCGAATCGATCACGGTTGACACGCGGCCACCTCCTCTTTGTTGTGTTTACCGTTAGCCGCCAGTCGGAAGAACGAACCCGCAATAAGCCACGCAGTATAGTCGTTTAAGTACGAGGAGGAAACCAGCAGGGTGACGATCGCGCTGCCGAACAGGATCAAATGCCACCGTTTCACAACAGGATCACCGCATTTGGAAAGCATGCGGAAGCCGCCGACAAAGCGGATCACGAGCCAAAGCACGATACCGCCGCCGAGGAACAAACCGAAGTTGAGCAACAGTTCCAACACCACGTTGTGCGAGAACATGGTGAGCGCCGTTTCCAGGCTGATGCCCGAGCTGAACGTATCCGCAAAGAACAAACGGTCACCCAAAAAGCCGTGCATGCGGAAGGGGTGCGTGAACACCTCTTTAAAGCCCGCCGCATAGTAGCTATCGCGATTACTGGTCCAAAAAAACTCGTCCATGTTCATTAAGCGCAATGTGCGCGAATCCGGAAACATTGTCACAAGCCAGCGAACCACATCCTCATATAAAACGACCAGCAGGACAACCGCGCAGATCACCAACGCGATTGCAATGTACGCGTTGCGTCTGTTTTGAATATGCAAAAAAACAAGCAACAAGCACACCAGTGGAACCGACACCAGTGAGCCGCGGCCGCCGTAAATGAGAATAACCGCACAGCCGGCCACACCGGTGGCAATGTCCACCGCGCGCCACCAACCGCGTGACGTGCCGAACAACAGCACCAGCGACGGGATGAGCAGGTTGCCGGAGATGGTGATGTAGCCTTTTTGAGAGGTTTCGGGGAAAAGCAAAATCAACCCGATGTAAGCGATCGCCAGCCATCGCAGGCGGCACATCGCCGTGAACAGGCCCTGCTCCTGCGAAACACAGTAGCGACCGATATAAAACGCGGGTAATAAGCGGGAGAAAAACATGAAAATGACGTCCACGTAACCGGTGCCCACGCCGCGATCAAAATTGAGAAGCCAGCTGAACAGGGTGAGCAGGCCAAAGCCAAAGGACAACGCCACCATACTCAGATAGTCCTTCGTGCGGCGCACGGAAACCAAAAACAGGACGAACAGGGCCACGTACACCAGGTTACGAAACGTTTCCACGCCCAACGGCAACCGCAGCACGTGCTCCGTGAATTTTCGATAAAAGTCTACGATCAAAGCCGCGTAAAAAAACAGCGCGTAGACCATGTGCCGAAAATTATGATTCGGTTTTTCCTTCATCTGTATCATGTGAATCCTCCGATACGGTTTGAGGTTTTAAAGCAATGTGGCTGATAACCAGCAGCACGGCCATGCGGAACACGTTGGCGAGAAGTGCCGCCATACAGAAGCCCATGAGACCGTAACACGTGAGCCACCACACGCCAAGCCCGAAATACAAGCCGAGATAGCCGATTTGAATAAGAATTTGCCAGTATGTGGGGGCGTATTTGAGTGCTACCGACTGGACCAATTGAATGACCGCCGCCAACGCCGCCGAGGCATTGGCAATGAAAATGTACGGGGCGGCATTCGCCACCAACGTGGGGAACAACAGGCCCGTTACCCATTCGCCGGCAATCGCCGATGCAATTAAAAACACACCAAATATCGCGCCATAGGCGGCATTGGTAATCCAGAATAATTTGCGCGTCATTTTGAAATTGCGCTGCGCGTAATACCCCAGCAGCACGCTTGCTACCGGCATGGCCAAAATGGATAACGCTTTGCCGAAATACGAAGCGGTGGTATACGTGGCAACTGCTTCCGGCCCCATTAAGGGGCTGAGCACCAAGCGATCCAGATACGTGACCACGTTTGTGAGCAACGTGGCACCGATGAGCACGCCCCATTTACCGGCGGTTCTTTGTAAAAGCGGTGTGCGGGTAAACGGTTCTTTGAGAACACCGGTTTTGCACACCAAGAACACAAATCCGGCCAGTGCCGAGCATAGGTACGCCAGCGGCCACAGTTTGGTAACGTACACCAATCCTGTGCCGATCAACGTGCCGACCGACACGACGATGGAATGAACAAAGGATTTTTTGAATTCCAGTTTCACGGGGTACCACACGGTCAAATACGCATTGAGTGTGTACAGCACCGTGACGGGAATGAGCAACAGCCACGTGACCGTGTCCAACGTGCCGACGGCGAATGCCGTGACGATCATCGCCACTACACTGATTGCCGAGCCCAGCGCGATCATGCGATTGAAATCACCGTGCCGCCCCTGCCCCTCGTACTCGCTGTTCATCACCAGACGGGTGGAGTAAAGCGAGTTGCCAAGCGTGCCCGATATGATGTTTTTGATGCCGACTACGGTTAAGATCATGCCGTACATCGCTTCGTCAAACACCGCCGCTAAGATCGGCAACAGCACGATCTGGTTAGCAAAGGTGGTGATAAGCGACGAGGAAATACGCAACACAAAATCCGATGTCAGCCGCTTGCCTTTTGAAAAAAGGGCAGCCAATTTACTCATGCCAGTTCCCTTCTTATAACTTAACTAAAAAGCGGAGGAGAACACCGCGAAAGTTTTACTCCCCAAAGCGATTTTCACCAAACGTGAGTTTATCGGTATCGAAATGGGTGATCAACATCGGCGATCCGTTTACAAGCAAAGCCGTCCCCATACGGGTTGCTGGCTTTGGCCATGGCATCGTACGCCGTTTGATCTTCTAACAACAATTTAAAATTATCGTAAATTACTTGTTCATCGGTACCCACCAGTTTGAGCGTACCCGCTTTGATGCCCTCGGGGCGCTCTGTCGTGTCACGCATGACCAGCACCGGTTTGCCCAAACTCGGGGCTTCTTCCTGGATACCGCCCGAGTCGGTCAGAATCATATAACTGCGCGACAAAAAGTTGTGAAAATCCAGTACTTCCAGCGGAGCCACTGTAAACACAACCAGGCGGTCATACTTTTGACGGGAAACCACCTTCTTCACGAAAAGTGAAAAGCATGATCCGTATCTTCCGACAGATCTTTTTTATCCCACGAAATTGTTTCAAAAGGGATTTTTTCTTCCTTTAATGCATCCATATAATACTGCACGTAAGGAGCGTATTTTAAGTTGCTGGGAAAAATCAGTCCTATCATCCTTCACACCACTTTTCACAAACTTGATCCATTGAATTCATCGTTTGCGCACTCTCTGCGTTACACCTTTACCGTGTGGCGGAGGGTGTGCAAGCAGCGTTCGTAGGTAAGCGGTTCCACCTGCATTTCCTCGCCGTCGGTGGACAGGATGCGCAACGTTTGACTGATTTTTTCAAGCAAGTGCGCCAAATCTTCCATATCCTTGCCCACCACATGAATCCGCAGACAAACGCGTTCCAACGCGTTGGTATCTTCCACCACATCGCCCACACGGCACATTCTGGTAACGTTGAGCACGCCGTCCATCTGCTCCACCTCTTCCACGCCGTTCATGGCGGCGATGGTACCGGCTTTCAGCGGCACGTAATAGTTGCAGCAGGGATACGGATACCGCGCGTTGTCTTTATCGGCAATGCGCGTATCGCTCATACTGCCCGTTAAGGCATAGTTGATCATATATTCGAGGGAGTTAACGCCCCACATATAATCCGTGAGCACGTACATTTGCTCGCCACCCATGCGGTAGCCGGATTCAAAGAACATGAATTTGCCGTCTTTGTAAAACCCTTGCAGCATGATCACACCGTTTTGAAGGCCAATAGCACGGAACATGGCCTTTGCCGCCTCATCCACCTGGGCATAATACTGATCGATGTAAATGCTGGGATACATGTGAAAAATCGGCAAACTGACGTAATTATCCTTGCTGATAACTTTATCTTTCGTGAACGCACAAGAAAGCGAACACTCGCCGTCCTGAATGGTATAATGCACGAACACCTCCACGGCATCCGTGATGAGCTCTTCCACAATGATTTCCTTGTTGGGCGACCACCGCAGTGCTTCTTTGTACAACGCGTCAAAATCCTCGCGTTTATAACAAGCGTTGAGACCTCTCGCGCCCGAACTGTCGGTCGGTTTGATCATAACGGGGAAGGTCATTTTATCAATGTCCTCCGCCGTATAATCGGTACACACCGCGTATTCCGGCACCACCGGCAGATGGTACTGCCGCGCATATTCCTTAAACCGCGCTTTATTGGAGATGATATCCCACTGTGCACGGTTGCAATAAAAATGCACACCGGTGCGCTCCGCAACCGTGATGGCGGGATCGATGTTTACCTCGGAAGAACCGACAAAAATGCCGTTCACGCCCTCTTTTTCCACCACTTCGCACACCGCGTCCACGTTTTGGGTATCGATGTGATAAAACGCATCCGCGATTTTGGCGATCGGCGTATCGGCATCACGGCCGAGAGCCACCACGCGGAATCCTTTTTCCTCTTTGTACTTTTTAATTCCTGCCGCATAGGCGCCACCGCCCATGAGCAGTAAGGTTTTTCCCTGAAGATCCATATAGGCACTTCCCTCTTGATATTATTTGCAAAAAGAATCACCGATCTCTTGTGTGCGATCCCCAAGCAACGGGTCGTATCGTACAAAACACCTATTCGCTAATTTTCGCCTCATCCGCTGCGGGCTGTACCACAACCGCGGGCTGGGCGTTGGTGTTGATGTTTTTGTGTGCCAACACGCTGTACACCGTCATAAATAGAATCTTGATATCAAACCCAAGCGAGATCTTGTCCACGTAGTAGCAGTCGTATTTGAATTTTTCCTCCTGCGTGATGGAGTTGCGAAAATACGCCTGAGTATAACCGGTAAGGCCAGGGCGTGCTGTCAACCGTTTTTTGCTGTCATCGCTCAGTTCCGCATAAGGCGTACTGGCGAGCGTCGGACGCGGGCCAACCAGACTCATATCCCCTTTGAGCACGTTGAGAAACTGCGGAAATTCATCCAGCGATAATTTGCGCAACAGTTTGCCGATCTTGGTCACTCGGGGATCGTTGTCGCTGGATAACAGCGAGCCGTCCGCTCCTTTGATGACCGGCGAATTGACGTACATTGAACGCAGCTTGTACATGGTAAAGGTTTTGCCGTTTTGACCACGTCGCGTCGCGTTATAAAACACGGGACCTTTGTCGGTAAAATAGATCAGCGGTGCGCACACCGCAATGACCAGCAACACGAACGGCAGAGCGCACAACGCGAAAACGATGTCGAACAAGCGCTTCCAAAACTTTTGATACATTCTAAAAACTCCCTTTCCGAAAAAACGGAATTATGCACCCATGACCACGCGAAGTACGCGCACCGCCGCATCTGCGTTGGCAATGGCTTCTTCGGCATCCGCGCCCTGTGCGACCACGTAAGCCACGCGATCGTCGCTGGACCGAATCCCACCCAGCGCGTCACCGCGCTGCATGATCATGGACACTTCCGTGACCCCGTTCATGCCCCGTGCGGTTTCCAAACCATCCACCCGTTCCAGCACACCTTCCGCATCGGGACACGTGAGGAAACGGATAGCGGCGCCTTTTTGGCGGACCGGTTCAAATGAGGGGCGTTCCCCCGTGAGTGCACGGATGGTTTCGCCCACCATATCCACACCTGTGGACAATTCCACCAAGTGGGACGTAATGCAATCGCCGCCCAAACGGGCGCCGAGTTCTACGATTTTGGGGCCGTCCGCCGTGACGATGATCTCCACGTGCGACGGACCGCAGGTGATGCCGAGTGCTTTGACAGCACGGACCGCCAGATCGCGAATACGGTCGAGCACATCCTCTGCCAAACGTGACGGTTGATTATGCCCCAGCTCCACAAAGTGCGGCGCACCCGTGGTTAGCTTGTCCGTGACCTGAACCACGTGCGGTTCGCCCTCCCACGTGAGCACTTCCACGCTCACCTCGGGGCCAACCATGTATTCTTCCAAAATGACCGCACCGGCACGGGCATATTCCAAGCTGTACGCTACTGCCTCATCCAGTTCTTGCTCCGAACGCACCAGCACCACCCCGCGGCTTGCCGCGTTGTCGGTGGGCTTGACGATGCACGGATACGTAATGTGCGGTTTGGTATCCGCCAACGTTTCGGCGGTATCGATCAAAAAGTACCACGGCGATTCCACGTTGTGTGCTTTGAGCGCACGGATCATTTCGCCTTTATCGGTGGCTTTCAGTGCCGTATCGCACGAAATGCCGGGCAACCCCAACTGTTCGCTCGCGTAGGCCACGGCGCGCATCGGCAGGTCGGTGGCCAGCGTCAAAAACCCATCCGTTTGAAAATCCCGTGCCGCTTCCAAAACGGCATCCGCATCAATGGTGCTGGCGTTGTAATACGTATCCGCCAACGGAATGCCCACGGCTTTGGGATTGTAATCGATCACAGCGGTGGTAAAGCCCATTTCTTTTGCCTTGCGGATACCCGGTAACTGTTCCACCGCCGCGCCCATGATCATGATTTTTTTCACGGTTCCACCTCAACCATCGATTTTGCGAATCAGCATAAACGATTCCGCCGCTTTTTTGCAACATTGGTTGCCGGTGTAGGCCGCCAGGTTCCGCAAAGCCTGTACCGAACGCGGATGCGGGTACTCCCGCACCTCGCTTTGATAGCAACAGAATGCTTCGATCTTTTTTTCCAGCTGGTGTTCAATATCCACCCACACGTTGGGCACAAACGCGGTGGGATAGTTCCACTCGCTGCTGCCGACGGTGTAAAACGTGTAAATTTCTTTCACCGAATCGGCGGTGGGACGCAGTGCCACACTGGCCGCCTCGTACACAATTTGATGGTCACGGTTGATATCGCCACCGTTTTGCACGTACACAATGTCCGGCCGATAGCTGTCCACCATTTGTTCAATGGGTTTGATGATATCCACCAGCGTGAACGTATCCAATCGTTGGTCGGGGAAATCGCACCGCACCACCTGCGAAAAGCCGATGATCGCGGCGGCTTGTTCGGTGGCGGATGCCTGACCGACGTCGCCTTGATACCGCAAGCTTTCGCCTTCGCACACAAGCAATGCCCGTACTTCGTCGCCGTTTTCCACGTGCTTGATCAATGTGCCGCCGCAGCCGAGCAATTCGTCGTCGGGATGTGCGGCAATCACTAACACTTTGCTCATATCTTCTCTTTCCTTTCAAAGGGCTTGGCGGGGTTACCGGCAACCGTGACACCGTCGGGCACGTCTTTAACCACCACGGCACCCATGCCGACCACCGCGCCGTTGCCGACGCGCCGTTGGTCGCGGATCATGCCGGTGGCGATCCAACTGTCTTTGCCCACGTGGACACTGCCCATGATGACCGCACCCGCGATCACTTCCACCCGCTCTTCCAACACCACGTTGTGGGCGATATGACACAGGTTGTCAATCTTGACCATATCGTGAATGGTAGTATCGTCGATCGTGCCGCGGCACACGCACGTGTGCGAACCGATCGCCACATCGTTGCCGATGCGCACACCACCGTAATGCTTCACAAACGTAAGGTCGCCGTTTTCGCCTTTGGTATAAGCGAATCCATCCTCGCCGATCACGGCACCGCTTTGAATGACACAACGGTCGCCGATGTGTACCCGTCCGCGGATGGTTACGTGGTTACCGATGCGGCAGTCACGGCCAATGGTTGTCTGTGACGACACCACCGTGTACGCGCCGATCGCCGTGTTTTCGCCAATTACGGCGCCGTCCTCAATGCAAGCGAGCGGCGAAATGGCAGCAGGTTCCGTTGTCCCCCACAAGCGATCCACCACGTGGAAAAACACAGCGCGGGGATCCTCCACCTGAATGTGACAATCCGCTTGCTCAATCACCGGCGTATCCCGCCCTGTGATGATGCAGGTAAACCGCTTTGGCATATCGATCTCACGAAGCGTTTCGATCTTGCGCAGCCACGTGACCGTTTGCGGTTTGTATTGATAAATACTGGAAAACCCTGCGAGCACCCCCACCGAACCGTGGGCGGTGTAGGCGATGCCCGCCTCGTCCAAAACGGACAGTATGTTCATACAATCTCTCCTCAAAGCGAGCGAATGATCTCACAATAGTTTTCGAGGATGTAGTCGATATCCTCATCCGAAAGGCGGGTGTGCAGCGGCAACGTGATCTCGTTTGCATACTGCGCATACGCGTTGGGATAATCGTTCATATCGAAGCCTAAGCGTTTGTATGCGGTGTGCAGCGGCAGCGGTTTATAATGCACGTTGGTGGCGATACCGCGCTCCGCCATTTTCGTGATGATCTCGTTGCGCTGCTCGGCGGTGATGCCGGGGATGCGCGTTAAGTACAAATGCCCCGACGAGGTGTACTCCGCCGTGTAGTGCTTGAGTGTCTGCACGCCCAAGGGGTGGAGCGCCGCATCGTACCGTTCGATGATCTCACGGCGGCGGCGGAGCATGGCGGGGTACCGTTCAAACTGACCCAGGCCGATGGCGCCCATGATATCCGTCATGTTGCACTTAAAATACGGGCCCACAATATCGTATTCCCAAGCACCCAGCTGCGTTTTGGCAAGCGCATCCTTGCTTTGCCCGTGCAGGCTGAGTAACTGGTATTGCTTGTAAAGGAGGTCGTCGTCCACGCCATCGATGTGACGCCAGGTACACGCGCCGCCCTCGGCGGTGGTGAAGTTTTTCACCGCGTGGAAGCTGAAGTTGGTGAAATCCGCGATCGCGCCCACTTGTTTTCCGTGCCATGTGGCCCCCAGCGCGTGAGCCGCATCCGTGACAACCGCCACACGGCCGATGGCCTTTTGCAGGTCGGTGTTCGGCTTGAACAGCGCTTTCTTGCGCTCCACGATCTCAAAAATGCGGTCGTAATCGCACGGGATACCCGCGATGTCCACGGGAATGATGGCTTTGGTGTTTGCCGTGATGGCGGCTTCCAGCGCGTCATAATCCATTTCCAAGGAATCCGGCTGACAATCCACCAGCACGATGCGCGCGCCCACGTGATCGATCACCGAAGCGGAGGCGGTGTAGGTGTAGGCACAGGTGATGACCTCATCCCCCGCGCCGATGCCCAGCACCCGCAGCGTCATTTCCGCGCACGCGGTTTGGGAGTTCAAGCACACGCACTTATTCACGCCGATCTGCTCGGCCAGCAAGGCTTCCAATTTTTTGACCTTCGGTCCCGTGGTGATCCACCCCGAACGCAGGGTATCCACCACTTCCTCTATCTCGCGCTCGGAAATATCCGGCGGCGAAAACGGAATGCTCCGTTTGTTTTCCACAAGCTCATCCCTCTCTGCTGCGCAGGGCGCAACCCACGCAAGTATACAGTATGATTGTACCATTCAACAGGTTGGGTGTCAAGAAATATATATTATATATAATAATAAATGTGCAGACGGCAGAGCTTGACGGGACGTCGATGCGCCGTCCCCTACGCTGATGGTTTGGGATGGTAGGGGAGGCGTTTCGCCTCCCGTGTGGAGGGCACCGCTTTTTGACGGGAGGGGTAACCCCTCCCCTACAATGTGGTTTTCGATTGTAGGGGCAACCATCATGTCGCAGAAAAAAATCGACATAAAAAACACGGGGATGCGTGATGCATCCCCGTGTTTTGGGTGAACCCTTATTGCTCGTTGAGGCGTGTTAAAACGGTGCTTTCGCTGTCGGTGAGTGCGGCAGTGTACAGCGTGACGGTTTGCTCCGGATTATCCGTTGCCACCAGCGTCATGTACGCACAGCACTCGTATTCGTTGGCGATGGGCGTTTTTTCGCCATCCATGATCACCACGGTGAAATCCAGATACGCATCGGTGTAATCCGTGACGCGCACCAGCTCCGTGCCGCGTTGATAGCACACACCGCGCAGGGTGTCGTTTTGCAGCGACAGCACCGTGCCGTCCTCTGCCTTGGGACGTGCGATGGCACCCAGCTCCTGCACGTAATACTGTGTGCCGCCGTGTGTGACGGTGAGCTCATCCGCGTTCCAATCTAAGCCGTTAATGTACAAGCGGTTGAGGAAGCGCAGGCCGTCGACGTTGCCGTCTTTGTCGAAATGCAACGCGCTGCCCAGCGTGCCCCATTGATACCCGTTCTCCGCCGCCGACACGAACGTGGCATCAATGCAGATGCAATCCTCCGGCATGGTGAACGCAAACACGTAGCCCGTGCCGCCGTTTTCCGTATCGGTCATGGGGGTGGGATTGTTGAGGATGGGATGCACCGCACCGCTGCGATCGGTGTACGTGACGGTGGACGGATCCACCAGATACCCCGTGCTCGGCTTGAGCGTGACGGTGACGGTATCGCCCGCTTTCACAGTGGGCAGGAGCTTGCCGTTCCAGCCGCCGCCCGCAACGGTGATGGAGCCGCCGCGGTTCGCGGTGTTTTCCACCGCTTTCACGAACGCACCGGTCTTCACCTCTTTGATGACGATATCGTCAATATACGCGTAATCGGTGGCGGTGTTGGTGCCGAACTGGAACACGTACGGCCAGTTGCTCACGTTGGTGATGGTATCACCCGTGGCAACGTAATACGTATAGGTTTCCCACGTATCCGAAGCGGGGATCTTCACGTTGCTTTGTCCCACGTTCATGATACTGGCCGCCCAGCCGTCGCTGCCCGCCGCATTAAAGATGGTTTCATCGCCGTAATGACGGAACGATACAGAGTACACCGTTTGCTTCTTCAAATGACCGAGCCCCATGATACCGCTGGTGGTATTGCGCTCGATGCCGGGGGTCAGACGCAGCACGTTGGACGTGTTGCCTTTGACACCGCTTACCACGGTGCCCATACCGTTACGGATGATGCGGTCATAATAGGCAACGGAGGGGGCTTTCAGTTCGAAATCGCCGCCTGCCACGTCGCCGTAATCGTCGCTGATCAGAACAATGGAAACATCGTCCACCAGAACGGGGTTGGTACCTTCACCATACCGCTGGAAGTTGAGAGAATACAAGGAATCGGCGGCAGGGGCATCATCCGTTTCCAACACGATGGCGTTGGTGATCCACTCACTCGTGGTTTTATCGCTGATAAGCGTCGTACCGGTACCGGCACCCACCTGATCGATACCCACCTGCGAGGAGACGGCGCCGTAGATACGGCCGCTGTCGCCCGCCACGGTCTTGGAACGGTAGGTGAACAGATACCGCGCGTTGGGTTTGAAGAAGAAGTTGGGGGTGCTGAAATAGTTGGTCTCGTTCGTGGCGGTCGGCATTGCCATGACCATATTATCCGAGGTCGCGCTCTCCGGCACCTCCTGCGTATCCTTACGGCCGGAAGCATCGGTATCCACGTCCACGTTGACCACCGTTTCGGGGTATACCCACTCCACCTTGGCGGTGGCTTTGAGTCCCTCGGCGCTTTCCACCGTGATGGTGGGTTCGCAGTTGGCAAGCGACCACAGATCGCCCTTGCCGCCGCTGGAGGCAAGCTTCGCAATGGTGGCCAGGCTGCCATCCAACGTGATGGGCTTTATCTCGGCGCCGTCAAACGCGCCGGTCGCGGTGTTGTATTTGTGGGTGGTGTTGTTTTCAATGCTCCACGTAAGCGTGCTGGGCAGGGCATTCGGCGGCGAAACCACCAGCTGGTCGCCCAGATCCTGCACACCCGTTTGGGCGTTTACCTTGATGGTTTCGCCCTTGAAGCTGAACGATTCCGCGAGCGGACGTTCACGGATGACGATATCGTCAATGTAGGCTTCGCTCTCCGCGTACGTGCCCTTGCCGTAATACATGTTGCTGGAGAGGTTCATCCATTCTTTGCCGTCGTTGAACTCGGCGGGATCCAGATACCACGTGTAGGTCAGCCATTCGCTGGCGGCGGTACCCTTGGTGGCATCGTGCGTATAACACGTATACGTGGTGCCCCAACCCTGGCGCAGAATGACGTTGGCGCCGGTGCGGCGGAACGTGATTTCGATCATACGGTCCGCAGGCAGGGTGTACCCGCTCCACGCATCGTTCAGCACGAAGATGTTGCTGGTGTTGTTGTTAATGCGCAGCACCGTGTTGGTGGGATCGGTGGGATCGACGGTATTATAACCGTTGCCGCTGACGTACGGGCCGTCGCCGCCGTCGCCGTCAAAGGCGAAGAAATGCGGTTCCGTGTTGAGGGAGCTGCCGACGAACAGATTGAAGCTGCCGTCGGTGGGCGCTTCCAGGATCTGCGCATTGGCAAACATCATGGTATTGGTGGTGGCGCCGTTGTGGTGGAACGTGATGTCCAGCGACTCCGTATCGGCGGTCGGTGTGAAGAACAGCTGATACGCGCGCCAGGTATCGGTCTTTTTGAGGTTCAGTGTGCTGCCGAGCAGCGTTACCTTGCCGTCCGCACCGCGGGAAACGATGCGCAGCACGTAGCGCGTACCCGCCTTGAACGCCGCTTTGGCGGTCTTCTGCACGTCGGCAGAGGAGGCCGCCATGGTGAAGCCGTCGATCTGCCCCGCAATGAGGTTTTGATCGCGGTTTTCTTCCATCGGCATGCCCATCGGCAGCAGCTGGCGCTCAAGTCGGAGGCC
>JAZQIV010000082.1:0-8439 GCA_045541305.1 Acutalibacteraceae bacterium
GTTGGCTTGGTGGATCTGCTGATCCCACGTGGCGGTGCAGGCCTGATTCGCGCTTGTGTGGAAAACGCGCTGGTGCCGTGCATTGAAACGGGTACCGGCATTTGCCACATTTACGTGGATGCTGATGCCGATATGGAAAAAGCGCTGAATATTATTGAAAATGCCAAAACCAGCCGTCCCTCCGTGTGTAATGCGGCGGAGGTATGCTTGGTACACCGTGACATAGCGGCCGCGTTTTTGCCGCAACTGCGCAAACGCTTGACCGAACGGGAGCAGCCGGTGGAGTTGCGGGTGGATGCCCGTGCAGCAGCATTGATTGACGGCATACCGGCAGGTGAGCAGGATTTTGACACGGAATTTTTGGATTATATTCTTGCCGTGGGTGTGGTGGATGATGTCGATACGGCGGTGGCGCACATTGCAGCACATTCCACCGGCCACAGCGAGGCGATCGTGACCGAAAATGCGGCAACGGCCGCTCGGTTTACGGCGGCGGTGGATGCGGCCGCGGTGTACGTGAATGCGTCCACGCGGTTTACCGACGGCGGCGAGTTCGGTCTTGGTTGCGAGATCGGAATCTCCACGCAGAAGTTGCACGCCCGCGGACCGATGGGATTGCGGGAGTTGACGACGTACAAATACATTGTTCGCGGAAACGGACAAATTCGATAAGGTTGTGAAACGTATGGCACAGTATATAGCCGGATTTATCGGTGCAGGGAACATGGGCGGCGCCTTGGCGGCCGCAGCCTGCAAAGCGGCGACACCCGCACAGGTGATCGTGGCAGATCGGGACGAAGCTAAAACGGCGGCGCTTGCGGCGCGGACCGGTTGTGCGGTGGGGGATAACATCACCGTGGTGCAAAGCAGCCGCTTTGTATTTTTGGGCGTGAAGCCGCAAATGCTCGGTGCGGTGGCGGCGGAACTGAAACCGTTGTTTACCGAACGGGTGGTGCTTGTCAGCATGTTGGCGGGCGTCACGACCGAGCGGTTGGCGGCGGAGCTTGGCGAAATGCCGATCATTCGCATTATGCCGAACACGGCGGCGGCGATCGGTGAGGGCATGATTTTGTATACCGCCAATCCAGCGGTGACAGCCGATGAAAAAGCGGCCTTTGTGCAGCTGTTATCCACAGCGGGGCAGTTGGATGAGATTCCGGAAGCGCTCATTGATGCCGGCAGTGCGGTGTCGGGCTGTGGTCCTGCTTTTGTGTATTTGTTCATTGAAGCGTTGGCGGATGCCGGTGTGCAATGCGGATTGCCGCGCGACAAGGCGCTTCGGTACGCGGCGCAGACCGTGTGCGGTGCCGGGCGCATGGCGGTGACCGACGGCCGACATCCCGCAGCGCTGAAAGACGCGGTGTGCAGTCCCGGCGGCAGCACCATTGAAGGGGTGCATGCGTTGGAAGACGGCGCGTTCCGCGGTGTGGTGATGGATGCGGTGCAAGCATCCTTTGAGCGCACCAAGGAATTAGGAAAATAATGAGTTCAATTTGCAAAAGGAAAAACGGGCGACCATCGGTCGCCCGTTTTTTAGTAAATAGCCGGATCGGAATATTTTATCCAATCGCCTGCGTTTTCCAACAACTGTTTATTGACGGCATGAGGATAGTAGAATAGCTGATATTCCACGGTACTTTCTTCACCTGCAAATTTTTTAAGGCAGGTATCGTTTTCGTCGTTATACGTAAGCGAATAGCCGTAGTTCGGCTCGCCGTCTATTATCGTACAAAATCCGGTGGAGCGACCGTAGTTATCGTAGGTATAGGTAATTACACCGGAACTACCATCCGACCAGATACGATTTTCCAAAATCACACGGCCTCTGTCGTCATAGGTCGACACGCTGCTCGACGTGCTCGATGACACTTCCTGTTGGGAGGACAACCCCCCTTTTTCGTTATAGGTGCGCGTCAGTGTGCTTGTACTTTCCAGTTTGCCGTCGTAGTCTTCGTCGAAGGAACAGACCCGTTTGATTAACCGCCCTGTCTCGTCGTAGGCATAGGTAGTGGTTGCCCAAACTTTGCCGGTATAGTTCATTTCTTTTTTAAACGCACGTCTGCCGTTTTCATCGTACGTATACGTGTTGGTTTCGTTGTCGCCGGCATAGTGCGAAGTACATTTTTCTACCAACAGATTTCCTTGGTCATCGTAAGTGTAGGTCCTTTTGTATTGTCTACCTCCTGCATCGACATTCAGGAATTCGCTCAACAAGCCGTTTTGGTAGGTGTACGTTCCCTTTTCCCAAAAGGTGCCGTAATCTATGAAGACGCTCTGCATCGTACCGTCCGCATTCCACGCATAGGTGTTTGTTTGCTCTTTGCCATAGTAAATGGTTTTTAAATACCCGTTCTCGTCATAGGTGTAAGGGATGGAGCCTTTGTTTTCATAAGCCACACGCGTTGGTTGCCACACGAAATGCAGCAGCAGGTCGGCTGCACGCTCATCGGTGGAGGAGGACAACAAGCGGAATGCTTCCCCAACCTTGCCGTCGTCAAGTGCAGCAACTGCTTTGTCGTAATCGCTGAGCAGTTGCGTGGTCGTGGTGGTGTTAGGGTTGCCGCCCTTTGCATCTTCGGTGGGTTTTGCCACACAGCCAAACAGGCATACCAACAGCACACATATCATTAAAAGTGAAAGGATTTGTTTCATACCCAACACTCCTTTGCAATCTGATAATGAAATTGTACCACGTGTGTAAAAGAAAAGCAAATGTTTCAGATATTATAACGGGACGTTTGGGAGAGCTCCCTACGGCGTGCAGATTTTGGTGCAGAGAAAACTTGAAAATAAAACGAGCCGACAACGTTTGTTGTCGGCTCGTTTTGTGTGTGAATTAGTCGCTCACGAAGGGCATGAGAGCGATCTGACGGGCGCGCTTGATCGCGACGGTCAACTCTCTCTGATGACGGGCACAGGTGCCGGTCACACGACGGGGCAGGATCTTCGCACGCTCGGACACGAAACGGCGCAAGCGAGCAACATCCTTGTAGTCAATGCTCTCCACACGGTCTGCACAGAATGCGCATACCTTACGGCGGCCTTTGCGCATACCGCCACGGGGACGGTCAAACTTTTCCGTCTTTTCCATTTTATCAGCCATGGGGTTGTTCCTCCTTTAACTCAATATTTGATCGGGGATTCTCAGAACGGGAGATCGTCATCGGTGACAATTTCCTCAAAATCACCGGCGCCGGCGGTAGAAAATGCCGGGGCGGCTTCCGCATAAGCGGGGATCTGAGAATCGGTACGGGGTGCTGCGGCACCGCCGTTTTTGGACTCGGCAAAGAATGCGTTGTCGACGACTACTTCGAAAACGGTGCGATTGTTACCGTTCTTATCGGTGTAAGAGCGGCTTTGCAGGGAACCCTGCAAAGCAATACGCTGACCTTTTTGGAAATAGCGGCAGATGAATTCCGCGGTGTTGCGCCATGCGACACAATTGATGAAATCGGTCTGGCGTTCGGCACCTTTCGGTTGATAGGTGCGGTCAACAGCAACGGAAAAGCTGGTTACCGACACACCGCTTTGGGTGGTCTTTTGTTCGGGGGTCGCGGTTAAGCGGCCTAACAGGCAAACAACGTTCATGTTTTAGCCTCCCTTACTTGTCCTTGCGGACAACCAGAGAACGCAGCACACCTTCGGTGATTTTGCTTACGCGCTCCAGCTCTGCCGGAAACTCGGGGCCGCTGACGAAATTGTACAGCACGTAGTAACCCTCGGTTTCGTCTTCGATCGGGTACGCCAAGCGGCGTTTACCCCATTCGTCGATCTCGCCGATCTCCGAATTTTCCGCGATCAAGGTCTTGAATTTTTCGACCATGGCGGGGACGCCTTCTTCTCCCAACGTCAGCGAGAAAATGAAGACGGCTTCATAGGAACCTTTTACTGTGGGCATAATTGCACCTCCTCTTGGTCTATGGCCCCCTCACTCCGGAAGGGGCAAGGATATACGTTTTTTCCAAATGGGCAGAAAAACGCTGTATTATTATAACAACCAAATATAGGCCCGTCAAGTCTTTTTCTGAAAAAATTTTCTTTACTTTCCGGGCACAGTGGCATATAATAAGAGCACCGACTGCAGAAAGGAATTGTAACATGCTGCAATTTGAAGAATTACGCCTTCGGCTGGAAGGGAATCTGCCGGAGATCGAAAAGCTGAGTGAGGCGATCGGCCTTGCGGCGATGAAAAAGGAATTGGAAGAATTGGATATGCGTGCTGCCGCGCCCGGCTTTTGGGACGATATGGACAACGCGCAGAAGGTCACACAGCGTGCCGCGAGTCTGAAAGACGGCATTGAGCGGTACGAACGGTTGGTGACCGAATATCACGATACACTGACGCTGATCGAGCTGGCCGACGAAGAAGGCGATTTGTCGCTTTTGGAGGAGTGCACGGCCGGTGTGGATCACGTGGAAGCCGAAAAAGAGTCGCAGCGGTTAAGCACGTTGCTGACCGGTGAGTACGATTCACACAACGCCATTTTGACCTTCCATGCGGGTTCGGGCGGAACCGAAGCGCAGGATTGGGCGGAAATGCTGTACCGTATGTACACGCATTGGGCGGAAAAACGCGGCTTTACGTATAAAATCATGGATTATCAGGACGGCGACGAGGCCGGCTTGAAGAGTGCTTGTATTCAGGTGAACGGCGAGAATGCTTACGGATACTTGAAAGGTGAAGCGGGCGTACACCGTTTGGTGCGTGTTTCGCCGTTTGATGCCGCCGGTCGCCGTCACACCTCGTTTTCGGCGCTGGAGGTGGTGCCGGAATTGGACAACAGCGTGGAGATCGATATTCGTCCCGAGGATATCAAAATGGACGTGTTCCGTTCCAGCGGCGCGGGCGGTCAGCACATCAACAAAACCTCGTCGGCGGTGCGCTTGACGCATATCCCGACGGGTATTGTGGTGGCGTGCCAGACCGAGCGCAGCCAGTTCCAGAATCGCGACACGGCGATGGGTATGCTGAAAGCAAAGCTCATGAAGATCAAAGAGCAGGAGCATCTGGATCGGATCGAAGATATCAAAGGCACACAAGCACAGATCGCGTGGGGCAGCCAGATCCGTTCGTACGTGTTTATGCCGTACACTTTGGCAAAGGATCACCGTACTGGGTATGAAATGGGCAACATCAACGCTGTGATGGATGGCGATCTGGATGGGTTTATCAACGCGTACCTGACCGCTTCCGCCAACGGCACGCTGGGGTATAAAGAGTAAACAAAAGGTCGAAACTGTTGACTTTTTCGTCGAATCTGTTATACTGATAGGACGAGGATATTGCGAAAAGAGGGATGATGTGGACTTTCAATCGATCGCCGATCATTTCGGTATTACCGGCACGATCGCGCATACGGAGGAGATCCATTCGGGCAATATTAACCGCACCTTTTTGGTGGCTGTACACAACGGGGATGAACAGCGTGAATTTGTGTTCCAACGCATCAACACGTTTGTGTTTAAGCAACCGGAAGAGGTTATGGATAACATCCTGAAAGTGACCGAACATATCAAACGGAAGCTCATTGAGCGGGACGGTACTTACAGTCGTCGGGTGTTATCGTTTTTAGTCGGAGATGACGGAAAACCGTATTATTATACCAAAAATAACGCACACTTTTGGCGTGTGTACGAATACGTGGGCCATGTGATCGCTTACGATATGGTGGAAACGCCGGCGCAATTCTATGAAGCCGGTCGCTCGTTCGGTGAGTTCCAGGAATGGTTATCGGATTTCCCGGTGCAGACGTTATCGGAGATCATTGTGAACTTCCACAACACGCCGGTGCGGTATCAGATGTTCCGCCAGTCGATCGAGGCCGACGAAGCAGGTCGCCGCGGCGAAGTGGAAGAGGAGATTCGTTTCTTGCTGGAACGCGAAGCGGAGTGCAGCGAAATCACCGATCGTTTGGCAGCGGGCGAAATTCCGTACCGTGTGACCCACAACGATACCAAGATCAACAACATTTTGTTTGATATCCCCACCGGCAAGGCGATCTGTGTGATCGATCTGGATACGGTTATGCCGGGCAGTGCGTTGTACGATTTCGGCGATGCCGTGCGTTACGGTGCCTCCACCGCACGTGAGGATGAGCGGGATCTCACCAAGGTTTCGGTGGATCTGAATTTGTACGAGCAGTTTACCAAAGGCTTTTTGGAAACGCTGGGTTCATCCTTGACCGACGTTGAAAAGCGATTGCTGCCGAACAGTTTGAAGATTATGGCGCTGGAACTGGCAACCCGTTTCTTGGCGGATTACCTGGATGGCGACAAATACTTCAAAACCACGTGCGAGGATCACAACCTGGTGCGTGCGCGGACGCAGATCCAGTTGGTTCGGGATATCGAGAACAAATGGGAGCAGCTCTGTGCCATTACAGCCCGTTATTTAGGTTAAGAATAACCGTTTTACGCACCGCTTCTTCGGAAGCGGTGCGTTTTTTGCGTTTTGGTGGTTGTATTTCCACATAAAATGTGGTAACATACCCTATATATGGCTATAAGGAGGGAATGCGTATGGATAATCGGCCGATCGGTATTTTTGATTCCGGATTGGGCGGTCTTTCGGTGGTGCGGGAGTTGCCCGCCTTGCTGCCGAACGAGCGATTTGTTTATTTTGGTGATACCGGGCGCGTTCCCTACGGTTCGCGCAGCCAAACGATCATTGAACGCTACGCGCGGCAGGATTGTGAGCTGCTATTGTCCTACGATGTGAAATACATCATTGCGGCGTGCGGCACAGTCAGCTCGGTGGCGGGTGAGGTGCTGCGCCGTCTGCCGGTCCCGGCCATGGGCGTGGTGGAACCCACTGCACAGGCGGCGTTACAAGCCACTAAAAACGGGCGGATCGGTGTGATCGGCACGTCGCTGACGGTGCGCTCGGGCGCTTTTGAAAAGGCCATCGGCTCCCGCTGTGCGGATGCGCAGGTGTTTGCCCAGGCGTGCCCCGTGTTGGTAACGTTGGTGGAAAGCGGCTGGATCGATGCGAACGACCCGGTAACGGTGGCTGCTGTGAAGCGGTACGTGCAGCCGTTAATTGAGCAGGGAGTCGACACATTGATTTTGGGATGCACGCATTTCCCATTGTTATCGCCGATTTTGTCGCAGGTGATGGGCGAGGGCGTGACGCTGATCAATTCCGGCGCGGCAACCGCCGCAGCATGTGCTGCCGAGCTCAAGGCGCGGGATATGTTGGCTGTCGATGGCGACGGTGCGTGCCGATTTTTGGTGAGTGACCGTCCGCAGAATTTCACGCGGGTTGCCGAGATGTTTTTGGGCCGTGCTGTCGGCGAACACATTGAGCAGGTGGATCCGGAGGGCGTGAAATAAGATGCAGGTAGAGGTCACGTTGATCGCCGTGCAAACGATGGACGGCGAAAGCAACCGAACGGAGCTGACAGCTGTCGGTACGTTTGAAAAAACAGATGACGGCGTAAAGATACAGTATTGTGAACCGCCGCAGGAGGGCGAGGACGGTGCTGCCGTGAGCGTGACGGTGCGCGGCACGCAAACCGTGATTGATCGGCGCGGCAGCACGGTATCGCAGATGCTGTTGGAGGCGGGTAAGCGGCACCTTTGCCGATACGATACCCCTTACGGACGGTTGATGCTGCACACGCGGACAAGCCGTTTATCCTGGAACGGAGAAAACGCGCTTTATGCGGCGTATGCGCTGGAAATGAACGATATGCAAACCGATCATGAGATCGAAATCCGAATCAAGGAAGTGTCCCCATGTTGACAATTATGGAGTTAGCACAGCAACAAGTACGCACCACCATTACGCAGGCGGTGTGCGCGGCGATCGCCGCCGGTGAATTGCCGGAGGCCCCGTTGCCGGAATTTGTGGTGGAGATCCCCGCGGATCGCACACACGGTGATTTTGCTGCCAACGCGGCGATGGTATCCGCGCGTGCGTTTCACAAAGCACCGCGTCAGATCGCGGACAGCATCGTATCACGGTTGCAATTTGAAAATACGTATCTGGAGCGGGCGGAAGTGGCCGGCCCCGGGTTTTTGAATTTCTTTTTATCGCCCCGTTATTATGCGGATATTGTGGCGCAGGTGCTCACCGAAGGCGATGCGTACGGCCGCAGTGATTTCGGAGCCGGCAAAAAGGTGATGGTGGAATTTGTGTCCGCCAACCCCACCGGTCCCATGCACATGGGCAATGCGCGCGGCGGCGCGCTGGGCGATTGCTTGGCGGCGGTGCTGGAGGCTGCCGGTTACGAGGTGTGGCGTGAGTTTTATATCAACGATGCCGGTAACCAGATCGATAAATTCGGTTTGTCGCTGGAAGTGCGGTATCTGCAGCTGTTCCGTGGTGAGGAAGCCGTGCCGATGCCGGAGGACGCCTACCACGGTGACGACATTCGCGAACACGCCAGAGCCTTTGCCGATATCCACGGGGATGCCTACGTGGAAGCAGAGGAAGCC
>JAZQIV010000083.1:0-7103 GCA_045541305.1 Acutalibacteraceae bacterium
GAAGTGGATCTGCTGCCCCGCGTGCACGGTTCCGGTATGTTCACCCGTGGCCAGACACAGGTTCTGACCACCGTCACCCTCGGCAACGCAGACGATGCTCAGTTGCTGGACGGTCTGGATGATGAAACCGAAAAACGCTACATGCACCATTACAACTTCCCGTCCTATTCGGTCGGTGAAACCAAACCCTCCCGCGGCCCCGGCCGTCGTGAGATCGGTCACGGCGCTCTCGCTGAGCGTGCGCTCGTACCGGTACTGCCGAGCAAGGAAGAGTTCCCCTACACCATGCGTTTGGTGTCGGAGGTTCTCTCCTCCAACGGGTCCACCTCGCAGGCTTCCATCTGCGGCTCCACCCTCGCCTTGATGGCAGCCGGTGTGCCGATCAAAGCGCCGGTTGCGGGTATCTCCTGCGGTCTTATTACCGAAGGCGACCGCTTCATGACCATGGTGGATATCCAGGGCCTCGAAGACTTCTTCGGCGATATGGACTTTAAAGTGGGCGGTACTCACAAGGGTATCACCGCCATCCAGATGGACCTCAAAGTGCATGGCCTGACTCCCGCTATCATCAAAGAAGCGTTGGAGAAAACGTACAAAGCCCGTCTGTATATCCTCGATGAGATCATGCTCAAAGCCATTCCGGCTGTGCGTGAAGAACTCTCCCCCTGGGCACCCAAGATGCTCTCCACCAAGATCGACGTGGACAAGATCCGCGAAGTCATCGGTAAGGGCGGCTCGGTCATCCAGAAGATCCAGGCGGATTGCAACTGTGATATCACCATCGAAGAAGACGGTTCCGTGTTCATCGCTGCCGTTAACACCGAAAACGCCAAACAGGCGCTCGCGATCATCGAAACCATCGCCAAGGATCCCGAGATCGGTGCCATTTACAAAGGCCGCGTGACCCGCTTGATGGCGTTCGGTGCGTTTGTGGAAATCGCTCCCGGCAAAGAGGGCCTGGTCCACATCAGCAAACTGGATGTCAAACGCGTCGAAAAAGTGGAAGACGTTGTCACCGTGGGTGACGAGATTCTGGTCAAGGTCGTCGAAATCGACGAACAGGGCCGCATCAACCTCTCCCGCCGCGATGCGCTCGTGCAGGTCGAGGGCTTAACCGTCGAAGAATCCGACGAAGAACCCCGCCGTCCCGCGTCCCGCCAGGGTGGTTTCCGCCGCCGTGACAATCGCCGCCGCGACGACTAATCCCAACACACAACGCAAAGCCCGTACCGCCAGGCGGTACGGGCTTGCTTTTTATATTTGGGCGTGCTATAGTGAAATTATAAATAAAAAAGGAGTGGAGATCTATGAAAACGTGTGTCGCTCTGTTGCTCGTCCTCGCATTGCTGCTGTTACCGGTCGGCTGTGCCTCGGGCACAACACCCACTCTCTCAAAAGTGGAAGCTCAAACCGTTGCACAAACCAAACTCGACGCCTACTGGACCTCCACTGTTTTCGGCGTGTGTTGCGAGATGGAATACGTTGAAAAAGATCTGTCCCGTTTTGTGACCGATGCACAATCGGACTTTTACAACGGCGGCCAGTGGCGCATCACGTGCTGCCGTAACGCGCAGGAAGTGACGGCGCATCTGCGCCGCCACATGGCCGATCACCTGCGCACCACACAGCCGGAGGACGGCCTGTTCCATGACGATCAAAACAATCTGTATGTCGTTGTGCCCGGCCGCGGAAGTGATAGCTATCGGGTCTCCGTCAAAGAATTTTCCGATACGCGTATTGTGGCACTCTGCGAAATATTGGAAATGGGCTCCACCGATTTAGTAGCCTGCTGCTACGATTTTACCCTGGAAAAACAAAACGGAGAATTTGTCATCGTCGAACGCAGCGACTACTATGTATAATCTCAAAATGAAAAAAGCGGCGCGTCCCCATGGGGCGCGCGGCTTTTTTCATTTCTCTTTTGTGCAAATAAACGTCGTGTTCGGGTATCGCTGTTTGGTTTCGTTGGGCAAGGCGGCATCGCTGATGAAATAATCGATCTCATCCAATGTCATGCTCACAAATTTTGACGGCGCATCAATTTTATCACTTCCGCACAGATACACCAATTTTTTGGTGTGTTCGCGGTATACTCTGTGTGCCTGCACACCACCCTCACCCGGTGTCAGCACTTTTCCGTCTGTGGCAAATGCACTGGTGGAAAAGAAAGCAATATCCGCGTTCATTTTGGAAAGGGCTTCCAACATAAACGCACCGCCCAAAATGCCGGGATACTCCACCACGCGCCCGCCCGTACAATAGGTCGTGATGCCGTTTTCACTCAAATAATTTGCCAGAATCATATTACTGGTGAGCACCGTGATGTTCTTCTTTCCCGGCAAAAAATGTCCGATGTATTGGGTGGTGGAGGACCCGTCCAAAAATACCACGTCACCCTCGCTCACCAGATCTGCCGCTTTTTTAGCAATGGCGTTTTTGGCAATTTTCATACTGTGTTGCCGAAACCGAAACGGCGAAACGTTCGCATTTTTGAAACTGACACCGCCGTAGCTACGGGTCACGAGTCCTTGTTTTTCCAAGGTGGTCAAATCTCGCCGTATGGTGGCCGGACTGTAACGGATCTCCTGCACCAGATACTCCACCGTGACGTAGTGGTTTTTCTTGAGGATTTTCATGATCTCGTCCAAGCGTTCTTGTTGAAACACATCCCCACCCCTTTTTGATTATTGTTGATTGTTTTTCAAAATAACCGCAAATCTTGATTTTTGTTGCTCGATTCTATTATACTGATGGCGGCAAGAAAGTCAAGAAGGTGTCCGTATGAAAAAACCTGAAAAACTGTATGAAGGCAACATCCGCAAAAAGTACTTTTGGTTTGCTCTTCCACTCATTCTTTCGTCGTTACTCTTGCAATCGTACGCGATCATCAACTCCATGATGATCGGCAAATTCATCGGCAGTGAAGCCTTTGCCGCCACGGCAGTCACACAACAGTTCACGGCATTTGTCAACTCCATCTTTTTCGGCTATTTAACAGGTGTCGGCATTTACGTGTCGGTACTGTTCGGCAAAGGCGATTACCCCAAAGTGTTGAACGTGATCAAACTGAATTTTTTGTTCACTTCGATAAGCGCTCTGCTCGTCACCGTTGCCGGCAACGTGTTTTATCCGCAGTTGTTTGACGCACTCAACGTCGGTGCCGATGTGTATCAAAATGCCGCAGCTTATTTTCGGGTACACGCCTGCTCGTATCTCTTTTTGCAGTTCAACTGGGGCTTCATCTACATCTCCAACGGGTTGGGCATGCCCAAATTGCCGCTGACCGCTTCCATCGTATCGGGCGTTCTCAACGTGGCTTTTAACTACTTGTTTTTAGGCGTTTTGGGGAAAGGCATCGGTTACAGTGCCTTAGCAACGCTCATTGCCACCGGCACGGTCACCGTGTTTTACTTTATCTCCTATATTCGCTTGTTCCGCAGCATCGGCGTTCCGCTGCGCGGATTTTCCTTTAATAAAGAAGATCTCAAAAAATCGTTCAGCTACGGTGCCCCTTCCATGTTCCAACAAATGGCAATGAGTAGTTGCACCGCCTTGGCATCCCCGCTCACCAACACCTGTCCTACCGCCGCCATTTCAGGGTATGCCATTGCCAACAAAGCGCAGTCCTTGATTTGTGCTGTCTATCAAGATTCAACCAAAGCCAACACCAACTTCATTGCACAAGCAATGGGCGCTAAGAAACTCGATAAAATCAAGCAGGGAATCAAGATCGGCATCACCCAAGGCCTTGCCTTTTTCGGCGTAACACTCTTACTGTTTGTGGTGTTTGCCAAACCGTTCACGGGACTGTTCTTAGACCCCGTGGAGGACGCCGTCAGCTTTACCGTGAGCGTGACTATCATTCGCTTTTTGTTGCCGCTCATTTTCTTCAACGTGTTCAACAATCTGTTCCACGGCATCTTCCGCGCCGTCGGTTCGGGCACACTCATGTTCATCTCCACGTTAATTTACGCGGTGTCGTTTGTCATATATGCCTACACCCTGTTCCATTTCCTGCCGCAGGATCTGAAAATTTACGGTGTGCATCTGGCACTCGGTGCTGCCTATATCACCGAGGTGATCTTTGCCACCGTCATTTACGTAACCGGCAAATGGAAAACACCGGAATATAAAGCATTGGAAGCACAAGCCAACACATAAAATAACGCCCCCGATTTTAAGTGGAATCGGGGGCGTTGTTCTTTAGGCAAGATAGGCTGATAAATTGAATTTGGATAACCGAATGTGTTTGCGATCCACCGTGTAGGAAATATACACGTCGTCCCCATACACCTTCGCATACGGGTAAAAACAACTGCTTTGCATATCCGCCACCAGCACCGGTTGCGAATTGCTGATGTCGTTACGATCAATTCTCACAACGCCAAACCCCTTGCGATCCTTCGGTGCATGGATCAAATACAATTCACCGTGATACTCAATAAAATCCGACCGCGATTGCGCATCGGTAATAAGCAACGGCTTTGCCCATTTTTGTGTTTTCAGGTTATACGCCGTCAGGAATCCCGTCTCCACGCCGGCTTCCTGCCGCACAAAATAATACACCGTGTCCCCCAGCACGTATACCGCGTTTTCGTATTCGCTCTGGTTATCAAAGCTCGGGCTCGCTACGTATTCCCACGTGATTAAATCACGGCTTTTGATGATCGCGTTAAACGCGTGGGAATACACACCCGTGTAATAATAGGTCGCGCCGTTCTCCACACGTGTGGACAACTTTTGCATGATCCCAATATCCGAAGCCAGCGCATGAGACTGGATCTTGTTTGCCGATAGCGCCTGCCGAATGCCGCTGATGGAGAAATCGTTCGTCACTTCCCCCACTCGGAAGCGATTGACCTGCACCGGCCCCAGCGTCTTGGTCTTCAGATCGAACACACGGTAAAACCGATAATACTGCACAATGGTGGATGCCGTCCACATGATATACAGCTCTTTGTCATCCTTGTGCATCAAAATGGTATCGTATACCATCGTAATGTGATCGTCTTCAATCGGTTCGCCCACTGTTTGGATGGTTTTCACCGTCATCTGACTCGGATCGGAAAGCGGACAATACGCAAGCCGCGCTTCCTGAAATTTCGGGTTTTCCGCATCCGATCCCGTGTTAGCATAATACGTCATGTACACCATGCCGTCGATCACCGTAAAGGTGGAAACGTGCACCATTTTATCGGGATTCCCCCCGTTTTTTTCGCAATACGCAATGCTCTTTTCAAAATCCGCAATGTGATTCTGCGTAATTTCGGCAGCACATGCATCACCCCGCGTAACCGCCTGCGCATTCAGCTTGGGGTTGAGCGTTCCCATCGCGTTTTTCACGGGGCGGTTTTCCTTGTAAGACAGCAACGTATCTGCCAACACGTCGTCCGTAAAGATGGAGTTGCTCGGTGCCGCCGTTGTGGATGTGGCAGCCGTTTTGGAGGTGGTTTTGGTTGTCGTTTTGCTCGTTTCGGTTGTGGCGGTGGTCGTTGTCGTCTGTGCGGTCGTGGTGGTCGTCACCGCGGCCGATTCACGGCCGCACCCCACCAACAGCATAACCATCGTAAGCACCAACGCCACTACTGTTTTTTGCCTATTCTTCATACCGTCACATACCTGCCAAATTCAATTTTGGTGAGCCGAATGTGCAACCGCGATACCGTGTACGATACGTACAACGTATCCCCGATCACTTTTGTAAACGGATAAAAACAACTGGACTTGAGATCCACGATCATCAATGGCTCGGATTTCGTCAGATCCTCGGTGTTCACCCGCACAATACCAAACCCGTTGCGGTCCTTCGGCGCATGAATCAAATACAGCTGGTTTTGATAAAAGAAAAAGTCCGAGCGCGATTGTGCATCCGCAATGAGGAAAGGCGGCTCCCATTTCCCCGTTTTCAGGTCATAGCAGGTCAAAAACCCTTGCAGGCACTCGTTTTGCCGCGCAAAATAATACACCTTGTCGCCCAGCACGTGCGTGACATTTTCCCAATGCGAATTGTTCGGGAAATCGGGTGTCGACACGTATTCCCACGTGATAAAATCGGCGCTTTTGGCAATCGCCGTAAAAAAGCCCGAATAAATCCCCGTGTAGTAATACGTCACCCCGTTTTCCACGTGCGGCGTAATATTCTGCATGATCCCAATATCCGCAAACATCCGCCGATACGCGATGCCGTTCGCATCCAGCGCACTCTTCATCCCGCTTTGGGAAAAATCGTTTACGATATCCCCCACCTTGAAGCGATTCACCCGAATGGGACCGAGCGTGCGCGTTTTCACATCGTACACGCAATAAAACCGATAATATTGCGTGGTCTTGGCCGTCCACAGCAAATAAATCTCGCGATCATCCTTGTGCATCAGCACCGTGTCATACACACCCGTGATGGGCTGCCCGTCCAGCAAATCCCCCGCTTTTTGCAGCTCCACAATGGTCAGATCCTCCGGGTCGTCCATCGGGCAGATCGCCAGCCGCGCCGCTTGATCGGCAGGCGTTTCGGCATTCGCCTCGCGATTGGCATAATACGACATATAAATCATGCTGTCGATCACGGTAAACGTAGAAACGTGTACCATCTGATCCGGCTTGTCTTCGCCGTGCTTTTCGCAATACGCAGCGCTCCGCTCAAAATCCGCAATGATATTGGCTTTCACCTCTTCGGCACACGTGTTACCCATCATCCGCGCCGGAATCGAATCGTTGGGGCGCAAAAAACCGCTGTACTGTCCAATCGGCACGTTGGGAATCTCCGGCATTGCCGAAATGGCACGATGATCTTCGGAAAACACGCCGCTCACCGGCGGCAAAACGGTAATCGGAACAGGCATCTTCTCACCACTTTCCCAGTTCTTACTCTTATTATAAAATAAAAACCGCCGTATGAAAAGGGGGTTGAGCGATTTTGTGCACAAAAAGGCCGCGGGGCTTTGCCCGCGGCCTTTTCCTTATCGCTTGTATGGCGAAACGTCCCCGCGCTCGAACCGTTTGCGCAACCGCTCCAGCGCTTTTTTCTCGATCCGCGACACATACGAGCGCGAAATATCCAGCTTTTTCGCCACTTCCCGCTGTGTCATCGGCTCACCGATCAGCCC
>JAZQIV010000084.1:0-7200 GCA_045541305.1 Acutalibacteraceae bacterium
ACACTCATCAAACGCCATCGCAATAGTGGAGGCCAGATTGGATTGGATACGCATGCTCTCCTCCGGCCCGATAAACAACCGCCGCCCATCGATATGCGAAGAGAACGTTACGCCCTCTTCCTCAATCTTGCGCAGATTTGCAAGCGAAAACACCTGGAATCCGCCGCTATCGGTCAAAATCGGCCCATCCCAGCCCGTGAAAGCGTGCAAGCCACCCAACTCGCGCACCAGTTCATCACCCGGCCGCAAATGTAAATGATACGTATTGCACAGCTGCACCTGGCATTTGATATCCTTCAGATCATAAGCCGATACCGCGCCCTTGATCGCGCCGCAGGTCGCCACGTTCATAAACGCGGGGGTCTGCACCGTACCGTGTGGAGTTTCAAATTCGCCGCGGCGCGCCGCACCGCTGGTTTTCAAAATCTTCATATCTCTCACCTTATAGGATCATCATGGAATCGCCAAAGCTAAAAAACCGATACCGCTGTTCCACAGCATACCGATAGGTTTCCATGGTACTCTCATATCCCGCAAACGCGCTGACCAACATAATCAGCGTGCTTTCCGGTAAATGAAAATTGGTAATGAGTCCATCCAACACACGGAACGTATACCCGGGATAGATAAAAATATCCGTCCAACCGTCCGCTGCGTGAACCAGTCCGTCCTCACCAACACCAACGCTCTCCAATGTGCGGCAGCTCGTAGTTCCCACCGCAAACACGCGCCCACCGCTTTGACGTGTTTCGTTGATAAGCTCCGCCGTTTGCTGCGATAACGCATAATGCTCGGAGTGCATTTTGTGATCTAAGATATTGTCCGCTTTCACAGGGCGGAATGTTCCCAATCCCACATGCAGCGTCACAAAGCCGATTTTAACTCCTTTTTCACGCAAAGTACTCAACAATTCCGGCGTGAAATGCAAGCCGGCGGTCGGTGCCGCTGCGGAACCCACATCGCGCGAATACACGGTCTGATACCGTTCTTTATCCTGCAATTTGTGCGTAATATAATGTGGAAGCGGCATTTCGCCAATGCGTTCCAACACCTCGTAAAAATTGCCCTCGTACAAAAACTTGACCAAACGGTTTCCGTCGGGCGTGATTTCCAACACGTCTGCGCGCAGCGCGCCATCCGCAAATGTCAAGCGATCGCCCGGCCGCGCTTTTCGACCGGGACCTGCCAGCACTTCCCACACGTCCTGCCCTTTGGGACTCAGCAGCAGCAATTCCACCGCACCACCCGTCGGGTCACGATGCCCGTACAACCGTGCCGGTAACACGCGGCTGTCATTGAGGATCAAACAATCCCCCGCCTGCAAATATTCCGCAATATCATAGAAATGACGATCCGCCCGTTTCCCGCTTTTGCGATCCAAAACCAGCATGCGCGAATGGTCACGTGGCTCAATCGGTTCTTGTGCAATCAGTTCTTCGGGTAAATCGTAAAAAAAGTCTTGTCGTTTCATGGTTCTCACCGCCGAATTTATTGACATCCCAGATACATAATGGTACAATAGGTGCAAAGAAAAGTCAAGTCTATTCCCCTGTAAACGGGATAGCAGGAAAGAAGGAAAATCCAATATGAAAACTTATAACGTTGGTATCATCGGCTGCACCGGCATGGTCGGTCAGCGGTTCGCGACCTTGCTTGCCGAGCATCCGTGGTTTCACGTGTCGGTTTTAGCGGCCAGCCCCCGCTCCGCCGGCAAAACGTATGCGGAAGCCATCGGCAACCGCTGGGCGATGACCACTCCCATGCCGGAAGCGCTCAAAGATATGATCGTCTATGACGCTGCCGATATCGAGACCGTTGCCGGCAAAGCCGATTTCGTGTTCTGCGCGGTGGATATGCCCAAAGATCAGATCCGCGCCTTAGAAGAAGCATACGCCAAAGCGGAATGCCCCGTTGTGTCCAACAACAGCGCACACCGCGGCACCGCCGACGTTCCCATGATCATTCCGGAGCTCAACGATTCGCACATGGAGGTCATTCCTGCGCAGCGTAAGCGCCTGGGTACCACCCGCGGCTTTATCGCGGTCAAATCCAACTGCTCGCTGCAAAGCTATGTCCCCGCCCTGTTCCCGCTTTCCAAATGGGGCATCACCAAGTCGCTGGTTTGCACGTATCAGGCCATCTCCGGCGCCGGCAAAACGTTTGAACGTTGGCCCGAAATGGTGGATAACGTGATTCCCTATATCGGCGGCGAAGAAGAAAAATCCGAAAAAGAGCCGCTCAAAATTTGGGGTACCGTTGAAAACGGTGAGATCGTCAATGCAGCCTCTCCCGAAATCACCGCACAATGCTTGCGCGTACCGGTTTCCGACGGTCACTTTGCCGCCGTGTTCTGCAGTTTCGAAAAGAAACCCACCAAGGAAGAAATCATCGAAACCTGGAACAATTTCAAAGGTCGCCCGCAGGAATTGGATCTGCCGAGCGCTCCCAAACAATTCCTCCACTATTTTGAGGAGGATAACATGCCGCAAGCCAACCTGCATCGCGGCTTGGAAGGCGGTATGGCGGTTTCACTCGGCCGTTTGCGCGAAGATTCCCAGTATGATTATAAATTCGTCGGTCTGTCCCACAACACCTTGCGCGGCGCTGCCGGCGGTGCTGTCTTGTTGGCGGAACTGCTGTGCGCCGAAGGATACATGGACCGATAAATCCCCTGCACCATTCAAAAAGGAGGGCTGCGCATGAGTAAACCCGTACTCTTTACCGGTGCCGGTGTTGCACTGGTTACCCCGATGGACAAGAACGGACGTATCAACTACGAGAAGTACCGTGAGCTGATTGAATATCAGATCACACACGGTACCGATGCCATCATCTGCGTCGGCACCACCGGTGAAGCCCCTACTTTGGAAGACGATGAACATCTGCACGCATTCGAAGTCGCCATTGATCAAATCAACGGGCGCGTTCCCATGATTGCGGGCACCGGTTCTAACAACACCGATCACTGCATCTACATGTCCCGCGAAGCCAAAGCCATGGGTGCCGACGGTTTACTGCTGGTAACACCGTACTATAACAAAACCTCGCAGCGCGGCTTGATTCAGCACTATACCACCATCGCGAATGCGGTTGATCTGCCGATCATTCTGTACAACGTGCCCTCGCGCACCGGTGTCAACCTGCAACCCAAAACCGTTGCAGAGCTTGCCAAAATCCCCAACATTGTGGCATTAAAGCAAGCAAACAGTAATTTCTCGGAAACCGCAGAAATCGCCGCTTTGTGCGATATCACGCTGTATTCCGGTAACGACGATCAGATCGTTCCGTTATTGTCGCTTGGTGGCAAAGGCGTCATTTCCGTTTTGTCCAACGTCCTGCCGCAGGAAACGCACGATATCTGCCAAGCCTGGTTTGATGGCGATGTCCGGCGTGCGCTGGAGCTGCAATTGCAGTATTTGGACTTAGCAAACGCCTTGTTCATGGATGTCAACCCCATTCCCGTCAAGGAAGCCATGAATCAAATGGGTATGGATGTCGGCGAATGCCGTCTTCCCCTATATGGCATGACCGAGGAAATGAATGCTCGTTTGCACGACGTGTTGAAACGGCACAATTTAGTTTAAAGGAGCTCCCTTATGACGCGTATTATTCTTTCAGGCTGCAACGGCAAAATGGGCAAAACCATCACCGCCTGCGTTGCCGATCGCACCGATTGCGAAATTGTGGCAGGCTTTGATATCAACACCGCATCCGATAACTATCCCGTCTTTGCAGATCCTGCGGCATGCACGGTGGAAGCGGATGTTATTGTGGATTTTTCTCACCCTGCCATGCTGGATCGCGTGTTAGCTTATGCACAGTCGCACACCCTCCCCATCGTGATCGCCACCACCGGTTTGTCGAACGATCAGCTGGATGCCATTCAAAAAGCGACTGCACACGTTGCGGTGTTTTCCAGTGCCAACATGTCGCTCGGTATCAGCCTGCTTGCGGAGCTTGCCAAAAAAGCGGCCGCCATTCTAGGCACGTCATTTGATGTGGAGATCATCGAAAAGCATCACAACCAAAAGATCGATGCGCCCTCCGGCACAGCACTCATGTTGGCCGATGCCGTCAAAGAAGGCTTGCCGTACGCGCCCGAATATGTCTTTGACCGCCATGCGGTTCGTCAAAAACGTGATCCGAAAGAAATCGGATTCAGTTCGATTCGCGGAGGCACCATCGTTGGTGAGCACGACGTTTTGTTCGCCGGTCACGATGAATACATTACTTTATCGCACACCGCGGCATCCAAGGGCGTTTTCGCAACGGGCGCCATCAACGCCGCCTTGTTTTTGGTCGGCAAGCCGGCAGGATACTACACCATGAAAGAATTGGTTACTCTCGCGTAAACAAAGCCAAAGACGGCACACAGAATTCTGTGTGCCGTCTTTTTTATAAATGATTGGTAAACCGCTTGTGATAGCGATTGCGATAAGCCGTTGGCGGCATTTTTTCATGATATCGAAAGAATTTAACAAACAGATTCGAATCCTCATACCCCAGCTCTCTTGCAATCTGATCCACTGTGTACTGACTGGTCTGCAACAGATATTTTGCCTGCTGCAACCGCTTTTCCACAATTGCTTGCTGCAGCGTCTTTCCATAGCAGTTTTTCATCACACGCGATAAATAATCCACGTTGTATCCAAAATGCTGTGCCACGCTTTGTGCATCGAGCAGCACCTCACCGTGCGAGCGAATATACTCATTCACACGCTCCGCCAACACATTTTTGGTAGAATCCTCCGTACTCTGCATCATCATTTCATAAAGCAGAATGTATAACGCAAAATCGCAACACCCTGCAGGACACGACGGCACTTCCTGATAATGCAAAATCTGTTGTGCCGATTGTACGATGGTACTCATATTCCGCAGCATCCCGTGTTGCGGAAACACCGATCGAAGGAAATCGGTTTCTGACTCGCTTGAAAAATGCAACCAGTAAAACTCCACCGGCATTTCGCTCACACGTGTTCCACCGTGCAAACGATTTGGATATAGCAGCAAATACTCTCCTGCTTGCAACGCATACTCCGTTTCCTCCTCGCGTATATACACGGTTCCTTTGGTCACCACAATAATCTCGTATGTGGAAATGCTCCGCACACTGTGTATCCAGGCACTTTCGGATGCAAACAGCCCACCATGACAATATGCAACATTCAAAAAGTCGGATTTTCTCATATTATCTCCACCCCGTTTCCTTGAACACAGGCTTTGAAAGAATTATATTTGATTTAGAAAGAAAAATCAAGAGGGGGTATTGCGATGCACACCGTTCCGTTTTCCAAAATAACACTCACAGACGGATTTTGGGCAGATAAGCAACAGCTGAACTACGAAAAAGTTTTGTGGGCCGTATACGATCGTTTTCAAGAAACCGGCCGCATTGACTCCATGGACTGTCAGACGTATTACGACGATTTGAACATTGCCTGGGGTAGCGATGTATTCAAATGGATCGAAGGTGCTGCTTACGTGTACCAACAACACCCCGACGAAGCGATTGCCACCGCTATCCGCGCAATCGTAAAGGACGTCAAAGCCGGCACGTGCGAGGATGGATATTATAATTCCTACTTCAACAACCCACGCGTTTCAAAGCCGCGCTTTACCGATCGCAATGCACACGAACTCTACTCACTCGGTCACATGATTGAAGCCGGCATTGCCGTTTATGAAGCACTTGGTGACGATACATTACTCATGCTCTGCAAGCACGGTGCCGACCTTGTATACCGCATCTTTGTGGAAGAAGAGAGTGCCGCCTTTGTCACACCCGGACACGAAGAAATCGAATTGGCTTTGGTGAGGTTATATCGCGCCACCCAAGAACGTCGCTATTTGGAAATGGCGGAGTTCTTTGTGCGTCAACGCGGAAACAATCCCAAGGATAAGCCGATCCGCCCCGACTTTGTGGAAGCCGATCAATCCCACGCACCGATCGCTGAGCAAACAACCGCGGAGGGACACGCCGTACGAGCCGTTTATTTGTACTGCGCCATTGCCGATTTGGCAAACGAATTGCAGGACGATACGTTGTTCCACATTGCCGATACGTTGTTTTGTGACATCTACGAACACAAATCCTATATCACCGGCGGTATCGGTTCAACCGGCGATAGTGAAGCGTTTATTCGTCCGTATTATCTTCCCAATACAACCGCCTACACCGAAACATGCGCCGCACTGGGACTCGCCTTGTTCTGCCGCCGAATGTACAGCATAAAAGCAGATGCCCGTTACGGCGACCTTGCCGAGCGTGCCTTATACAACGGCATGTTATCCGGTCTTGGGCTGGATGGCACCTCATTTTTCTATACCAATCCGCTGGAAATCGATCTGGATCGGCGCGATGTTCGCGGTATTCCAACACGCATCACACAGCGCAAAAAAGTATTTGGCTGTTCGTGCTGCCCACCCAATTTGGTACGCCTGCTCCCCTCTGTGGCCAATTTTCTGTATACGTACGATAACCGTTATCTCTATGTGCATCAATACATGGCCAACACCGCAACGATCGACGGCTGCAACATTGAGATGAAAACCGATTATCCTCAAAACGGCTGCGTTTCCATTGCCAGTTCCGGTCAGCGCAACCTCGCTTTACGCCGCCCCGCATGGTGTCAAGAAATCCGAACGGGTACTCCTTACGTGGAAAAAGACGGATATCTGTATTTTGAAACGTCTTGCGTCACAATCGAATTCGTTATGCAACCGCTTTTCTATCAAGCAAGCACACACGTCCACGAAAACGCCGGCAAAATTGCACTGATGCGCGGGCCAATCGTCTACTGTGCGGAGGAACAGGATCAATCCTACCCGCTGGAATGTTTGCAGATTGATTCCACGGCAACCGTTACCGTTTGCAAGGATACTTTCGGCGGGCTACCAAAGCTGCAAACCATCGGCGTTGCCGCTTTACCAAGCGAATTACTGTATCAACCGCTGAATATGCGTACTTTGACGCCGTGCTCTGTTCACTTTATCCCGTATTACACCTTTGCCAACCGCGGCGAAGACGCCATGAAAGTATGGATTTGTCACACATAAAAGTAAAGCGCACAAGACGATTTCATCTTGTGCGCTTTTTTCAATTATTTCTTTTCAAAAGACTGGCAATCCACACATTGGCAAACGGTAGGATCCTTTTCGTGAGTAAGTCGGAGGCCAAGCGGTCTTAGGAAGACAATT
>JAZQIV010000085.1:0-2719 GCA_045541305.1 Acutalibacteraceae bacterium
GAACCCATGGCGTTCCAGAAACCGATGGATTCCTCTTCCATGTCACCGCCCACAATGCGGTCCAGGTTCTTGTCCACTTTCTCGATCACGATATCGTCCACGTACGAATCGCCCACCGTGGAACCGCTGGTGCGGCCAAAATACAGGTTCTTCACGCTGGGGGCGTTGCCCGTGGTGAAATACGCAATGCGCAGGCACCATTGCCCGTCCAGCACCTTGGAACCGGTGGAAACGGACAACCCGCTCACATCGGTACGCGTGCCCAAAAACGCGCACAGGGGTTGTCCCTTGGCGCGGTAGGTCAAACGATAGGTGGAATTGGGTTCCAGCGCCCAATCCTCGGCGGAGGTATAGTTCACACGCGCCCAGCCCTGGAAATCAAAATGAATGCCGACGCTGTCTTGATAGCCGACACCCTCCTTGATATAAGCAGAAGCGCCCTCCCACCCGCTCACAGCGCCGTTTTCCAGGTCGCCGTTTTGGATGATGGGCGTGGCGGCGGCCGCCGTCAGCGTGATGCCGGAGAACACGCACACCGCCAGCAAGGCGACGGTGAGCAGACCGGCAAACCACCGTTTGGTCATGGTTGTCATAACACAATTCCTCCTTTGGTATGACACAGAAATAGATAGTATAATATTACACTAAAACGCTTTCTTTTGGCAAGTACTTTTGGCAAATATGACAGAATATACACAGGTTTGTGAACAGATTCTCCATATTTGTTTCGATTTGTCTATGTGATGTGGTTTGGGTAAGGGGGAGCAATATGCCACTGCCTCGCCCCGGCGGGAGGCAGATTGCCGCCCGCACGCAAAAAACGGGGGGCGGCAACGCCGCCCCCCGTTTGATTAGATCCCGCTCCGATCGGTGGGGTTATTCACAATGCCGAAGCCGACCAACACCGGCAACAGCACGTTTAACAACCCGTTCATGGTGTGTGAAATGTCGATCCCGACAAATTCCTTGACACAAAATACCACCAGCGCCGCGATGGATAACCACAGCGCCCATGACCGAAACCGTTTGATAAAGTCCTTCACATGCCACTCCCCTTTTTTTACATCAGCGCGCCGATCAGCACCCCCACGGCGGCGGTCACGACGGCGGTCACCACCGTTTTCCACCGTTCCGCGGGGACAGCGAGCAGGCTTTTGACATCGGATTTGACCTCCCGCATGTCGCTTTCCATATCCGCCTGCTTTTGGGCGATTGCCGCCACGCTGCGCACCAGCGCGGACAATTCGCTTTGCTTTTTCTCCAATCCGTCCAGACGGTGCGAATTGGATTTCGAGCGATCCTCCACGTGCGCTAAGCGGCGCTCCATTTCCAGTTCGTCCACCGACACCACCTCCGTTTATGCTTTCACAAACGTGAGCTGCACGCGGTCAATGGGCTTGCCGAACGTGCCGGCGATCTCACCGTTTGCGCACCAGGGCTGCCAGTCCTCGCCCACCGCCGAAACGCGATAGCGCAGCGTGTAGCCCTGCACACCCTCGGCGATCACACACAGCGCATCCAGGGGCTTGCCCTTGTTGCCGGCGTAGCCCGCGCGGCTGTCCGCCGTGTTGTAGCCGGTGATGTCATTCAGCCACCGCTGCACCTCCAGCTGGTGCGCGCGGTAGGTCACCGTGCCGTGGGAGACCCGCACGGCAAGCGCGCTCAGGCGCTTGCCCTTGACCCCCGCATAGCCGCTCGTGCCGGCATCGTGGCAGTTTTCGATCTCCGCATACCAACGCCCCGCAAACGCGCGGTAGGTTATAACGGGGGCTTCCGACCCCGGTAACGGCGCTTCCAGATACGGGGTGGGGTCGATGCGCGCGTTGTGGCGGCGCACCTCAAAATGCAGGTGCATACCAAAGCTGCGCCCCGTGTTACCCATGGTGCCGATCACCTGTCCCGCCGCCACGGCTTCGCCCTTTTGCACCGTCACGGCATCCAGATGCGCGTAAAGCGTGGCATAGCCGTTGCCGTGATCGAGCTTGACAAAATTGCCGTAGCTCAAATTCCCGGTGGCGGATTTGTTGTTTTTTTGACCTTGTTGCACCATCACCACCGTGCCCGCGCTGTGCGCCGTGATCGGTTCGCCCGAAAGGTGCGAGCGCCCGATATCCACCGCGCGATGCGCGCCCGAAAACGGCTGTGTGATGCGGGTTTTACCCTTTTGCAAAATTCGACTCGCCATACTGCGCCACCTTTCTCGTTATATTGCCTGCATGTCGATCGCCGTCTGAATCTCCGCCAGATCGCTTTCGAGCAGCACGCCTTTTTCCAGCCAATTGGCCGAAGCCAAAATGATCTCGTAATCGGCTTTTTTGCCCACGGCGGACAATAAGCCTTTTTTCAAAAATTCCCGCAAACTGAACGCCACGTTAGTCACCTCCCGTCAAAGCTACGTCCATCATCACATTATCAATGTACGTATCAATATCCCGCAGGTAGACACACCGAAGTGTTGCGCTCCCGGTATCGGTGAGGAACAGCATGGACGGTGATCGGTGTGTGATGCCCTCCACCGCGCCGTCTGCCGATACGGTGTAAACGGTCGGCGGGATATACGGCTCATATTCGCTATAGTCGCCCAGCTCCACCTGCGGCTTGAACACCACGTTGTCCATGGTGACACCGCTTTTGACATTGATGCGAATGCATTGCCGCCAGTGTCCTGCCTGCGTTTCGTTGGGGATTTTCACCGTAACGCCTTTGCCGTATTCATACC
>JAZQIV010000086.1:0-13338 GCA_045541305.1 Acutalibacteraceae bacterium
CGCCCTGCACACCGCCATCCTGGCACACGGTCGGCGAGAGTGTCATTCCATCCTCTGCCACCGTCCACCGAATTGTACGTAACGCCATATCTTATTTCATCCTCCTGACGATTTCTTCATAATACTCCCCGTCCGGATCCGTTATGTTTTCCTTTTCCTCCCGGTACACCTGCTTCAACACCTGCAGCCGTTCCTCATCTGTCATATCCGACCAGTATTTTTTTCGCTTTTGCTTCACCGTTTTGCCACCGCGTGTTATTTGCTGTGTAACGGTGTATTTTTGCCGATCTTCTAACAAGGCGAGCAGCGTACCATACTGTTTTTGCCCAAGGAATCGGTTCACGTCCTCGTAACTGACACCCATTTCCGCCGCCTTTTCTCGTGTGATCGCCGTCGGAATTGCGCGCCCCGGTTGTGCTTCGTCACTGTTATACAGCTCCATTACGATTTGGCTGATTTCATCGTCCCCGGTACCGATCTTCACGTTTGCCGGCAAAACAAACTGCTGCAGCGCGTTCAAAACGCCACTCACGGTGCTTGCCTTGCCTGTGCGGTATACCGTGTTTCCCCACACATCCAGTTCGGGTTCTAACAGGTAGGTAAGCCCCGGCACCTTCGCCATCACTTTTTGCAGGATCTTGGCAAACGTGCCGGTTCCAATAACCGAGGACAACGCACTTTCGCCGTTCGTTTTTCGCTGCACGGGGTCGATTGCTCGCGCCACCTGCCCAAAAACGGTCGGCAGACTCTGGCTTATCAAGTTCTCGGCGACACTCGCCACGCTTGCCGATGCTCCCGCGTTATAGCCACCCAAAACGTCGTATAAGCTCTGCAGCATCGTCATTTCAAACATGCTGTCCGTGCCGTCAAAAACCGCACCAAACACTGAGCCGAGCGAAAGTCCGTCCTCTTTAAACCGCTGCGCGATCGAGGCGCCGACGATCAATGGCGATGCCGCAGGCTGTAACCAATCAAATGAGATCGTTACGTTACCGAAACGAAACGCATTTTCCTGTATACCCGCCAGCTCATCCGCTGCACGTTCCTTTTCCGTTTTGCCGAAGCCGGTCACAAACACCCCGGTGCTTCCCAGCAGCATGCCGATGCCAAGCAACACCGAACCGGTAACGCCTTTTGAAAACGTGTTGATCGCTTCCGCCATGCTCTTGGCACCCTTACCCCGCGTAGCCTGCAGGATATCGAATGCACCTTTCACAAGACCGATCGGCGAATGCTGCACCGATTGATACGCGATATTGGCAGGTGTTTTGGTAAACGGAATCGCAACGTCCACCGCATGCCCAAACAAGGCGCGTCCGGTCTTGTTGCTGTTCTGATACCGTTTGATAGACGTCAGCACATCCGTCATGGCATTTTCGCCGCGGAATACCGCTTCGATCGCCCGCTTATAGGCGATCTCTTCTATATTCGAGTTGGTTTCGGTCAATCCACGCGCAACCATCAGCTGACCCAACGCGTTTTCGTAAGCCGGGATAAAAAACTTGCTGTCTTCCACCTCCAGCAATTGGCTGTTCGTTTCACTCAAACTGTTCAGTATCTCGCCGCCTTTGGATGTCCCGAACGCCTTGCGGTACTGATTCAGCACACCGGTGCTGACCTCATATTTCTGCCCCTGCCCGCGCATTCGCAGCAGCGCCTGCTCGGCGCTCTTTTTAACAACCGGGCGAATCTGTCTCCCGTGCTCGGTAAGCGACCACCCAAATGCCGCCGTGCGGTTTTGGGCATCACGAATCATAATGCGCTCCAACGCCGTGGCAGTCAATCCGTCCAGGCGGTCAACACCTGCAAAGACTGCGTTTGAGAGGATGTTGCGGAAGTGCGTTTTCGCATTAAACAGCATGCCGAATTTTCGCCACGATTGCAATGCGTCCAGCTTCGTGACGATCAGCTTTTCACCCAGGAAGCGGTAAATGTTCTCCATCGCCTCCAGCTGCTCAGCCGATTGCTCCTGCGCGTTGTTCAGCTCATTCACAAGCCCCGTCAGCGTTTTTACGTCCTCCTCCGTAAGCGTGGGAAGACCAAGCGTTTCCTCCATAACGCGGCGCATCGTCATGTCGTTTAGGTGTCCCGCCTTGTGCATCTCGGCAATACGTTGCGCCAGCGTTCCCATATCCTTGCCGAGCGCTTTTTTCAGGTGCCGCCGCAGCTGATCGGGAATGTCGCATGCATTCTCCACCGCCCGCTCCAGAATCCCGCGGATCTCATCCGCCGTGATATACGGGCTGTTATCCCCGGCAATATCCTGCACCAACGCGTCGGTGATCTCTTCGCGAGTCAGCGGCACTTCCACATTGACAACCGGCTCGGATTGTGCTATATTATTTGTGGGAGTACCAGCAAATTCGGTTGTGGACGTTGCGTCGGGGTTTATTGCATCGGCGAGTTGCTGGACTCCTGTTTTTTTATACCCAGATTTCCCTTCAAACGCTGTAACAATGTACAGCGTTTTCTTTTTTGTATTTGCCACCGCCTGCACAACATAATATGAATTTTCTCCAATGTTTTTCTCATAAAGAACAGTATCGGCAAGTCGTGTTTTCCCCTCTTGAGTATATGTATAGGCATTCGTTTTCCCGGACAAGCGTATATCATCAGGATTACTAACGACATGTCCCATTTTGGCAATGTTATAGTCATCCGCCATTGAATGATCCGTCGTTCCCTGCGGTCCATGATCGCTTAAAATATGTTGAAGTTGCCGTGCTTCGATTGCTACCTGAAAATCGGAAACATCGATTCCGGTCAAGCCTTTGATTTTGCTCGCTACGCTGGGAGTCACAGAACCGAAAAACACTTTATCATTCTGCTTAAATTGCCCGCTGCGGATTTTCTCTAACATATCGATAACAGCAGTTTCGGTACCCTGCGCCGCAGCTTCTGCCCGTTCAATGGCATCGGTGATGCGTTCGGAAAAAATGTCCAGATCTTCATCCGCTCCGTCATACAGCGCGCGGTCTGCCTGCGAACGCAACGTGCGTTGCGCCGCCTTCAGCGTTCCCTCGGGCGTCATACGGCGCTGCATGGATAACACCTGCACCGCTCGGCCAAGCTCGGTGCCTTTTCGGCTGAGGCCCTGCACCAGATCGGCGTACAATTCCAGATCACCTTCGTTGCGGGCATCGTTGATCATCACCTGCGCCGCCGCAGCATCCACCGCATTGAACAGATCGTTCGGTTTATACCGCAGGATCCGTTTGCGTAACGTTGCTTGGTAATCGGCGTTGCGCAGCTTATCCTTTGCCCGCTCCAACGTTTTTTGATTAGCAATTGGGCTGTAGGTCTCGTTTCGACCCGCCAACAGCTCCAAAAGCTCCGTTTCGTGGGCTTTGTTGACGTCTTTGCCTTTCAAGCGTTGCTCATAGAACCGCCGCACCTTTTTCCCGCTTTCACCGCTGTCTTCCAGCGCCGACCATTCCAGTTTACTGCGCGCCGTTTGGATCTGCAGGTCAAGCTCGGTCCACCCTGTGTCGGTCTCACCGCGGGCAAATTGCTCTGCGAGTTGTGCCGCCTTGGCGGCTTCCTTCTCCTTCAGGTATGCAGTCAACTGCAAATCGTCATCCGGCAAAGACAAAAACAACTCGTCCATATACGCAACGGTGTCCACCGTCTGCCCATTGATCTCCATGGTGGACGGCGGTCGTTCGATCTGCGCGGCGTTATACATGCGACGGTACACCGCTTCTTCTCCGATCTCGGCGGTGAGCTCGTCCACCGTCTGTGCATTGCTTTGAGTATGTTCAAGCACACGCCCGCTCTCAAGCGGATTCGGAATATCCGTTGCCGGCGTGACCCCCGCGTCCTGCACATCTCCCTCGGTGCCCCTTGTCAGCGGATCAGTCGGCGACTGCCGACTGAGGGGTAGTGTGCCGTTCTCCTCAACCGGAACCGCCGCTTTCTCTGCCTGCTCCCGCTCCATCATCGCCAACGCTTCAGCAATATCGTCACTTCCTTCAAAACTGCTTTGTGAATTTTTTGCGTCGCTTTGCATATACTGGGTATTGACAACTGTTTCGCTATGTGCTACAGTATTGTCATAAGGTGTTGTTCCCGTTTTGGCCTTTGAGCCGGTTACAGGGAACGGCACCTTTTTTATATCTCCAATATTGTAAACGGTTTTGACGTTTCCATCCACACCAACTGACAGCATCAATTGATAGTAGGAATTGTCTTTGTCCAAAAAATACGCTGTTCGATAATCGAATCCATCTCGTCCAAAAGGCATTCGCCGATTTGGTTTGAGATTCGGTTTGGATTTTTTCAACGCAGACACTTCGGCAAGTTCATCAATATGCCCTGCAGCATCTCCTTTAAGCCTATATGTCGCGTCGTCGATCTTGCCGTTTGGTGTATCATTTCGATACCCCAATTTCCACGCTGTGCGACCGTTGATGGTAAGCACATCCCCCTCTTGTGTGGGGATTGTCATATCCTGCCCACCGCGAACCACGTCGTTTACATAATCGATGATTTGTTGTTCCCACTGCGACGGGTCTTCACCGAAAATCACTTGACGATCCGCTTTAACATATCGTCTGCCATCCGGCAACGTTTCAATGCTGTACTGAACCTCTCCGTTACTATCCAAAGCCGGCGACTGCTCCAATGCCCTCATGAACAACCGTTCCACGATGGCAATGTTGGCAGCTGTGCGGCTTTTTTGTGTGCCGCCGAGCGCCAACCGCACCTGATCCAACGTGCGAAGGATCACGTTGCCCACCTTGGCATCGCCGTTCACCACCGCCTGTGCAAACCCGTTTTGATACAGATTCTGGCCCAACCAATGCGCCACTACCTCGTGCTTGGCATCGGCTTCGGAAAGCGGCTTTCCGTAACGTTGATATTCGGTGATCTTCTCCTGCACCGCCGTATCGAACTGCGCCCCCATGCTGCCGCGCACAATCTTTTCCAACTGCGTACCCAGCTTCGTGCGCTCCACACTATGCGCCAGCTCGTGCTTTAACACGTAATCGACAAGAGCTGTGCTTTTTGCGCCGGCGTTAAGCTTGATCGTACCTGTATGAGGATCATACCGCCCGCTCTCATAATACGTTCTGCCGTCCTTACCAATCGTTTTCATATTGTCGGCAGAATCAAACAAGACCTGTCTACCTAACCGCGCTGCAACGGCTGCCACTTCCTCCGCCACCTTGGGTTCCACATTGTGTTCCTGAGCGCTTTCTAATGCAAAACGTTCAATTTCTCTGGCAAGAATAGCCTTTTTGGTTTGGCTATCCGCAACCAGTTTACCAAGTTCATAAGCGGATATCGTTTTGTTATTGTTGAATTTTGTTTCGAGATTTTGCGCTGTTCGATAGATCTCACTGCTTTTTGCGTTCGCTAAACCTATCTCCAGCGCTTCTTTGACTTTGGCGTTATCGCCGAGGTAATTGCGGCCTATCTTGGTAATCTCTGCACGGTTGGCCACTGCGGAAGCGGTGGTGCTGATACCATCCATCACCCCGGCAGAAAGCATCCCCAAAAATCCGGAATATAGCGCCTCTTCACTGAAAATGCTGGTTTCGTTTTGTTCGCCAAAGGCTGCATTCCTCAAGCCGTTTTCGATTACGGTTTGCAGGTCCTCTGTCACAAATTCACCAAGCGAATTGACACCAATTCGCCCGATAAGTTTCAGGGTTGCGTTGGAAACGTTCTTAGCAAGTGCGTTAGCCGCACCCTTGGTAACGGTGCCAACCCCCGGCAAATAGCCCAAATATTCGAGGTATGCTTGTGCCAAGCCATCCAAAAACGCGTATGTAACCGCTGTTTTTTTATCCGCGCCCGCTTTTTTAGCATAATGCAACTCATTACCGTACGTGTATGCAAAGGTTAACGCAGTGCCAAAGATTCCGCCGGTTGCAACATTTAGCGCCATAGACGGAGCGTTCTGCGCAAAACTTTGCGTCATATCGAAAATGATTCCCTGCGCAGTACTCATCTCCGAACGCTCTTCCGCTGCAACCTGCTGCAAAGCGTCGTTTCTGCGCAACGCTGAATCGGTCGCTCCGGAGGGTTTTCCGCCCAAAAGCTCCTTGGTGCCCGAAAGAGCATTCTCAAAGCCGCCCGTAAAACCGGAAAGGCCGGACGCCGTTGCCAATCCCAAAGTACCAACAGCGCTCTCGCTGCTTTCCCCGAATTGTTCGCGCATTTTATTAAGTTCCCGATCGTACAACAGAGATTTGTGTGCATCTGCTCTTATACCCGCCATTTCTTTTTGCGGGTCACTGTCCTCCGGTCCTGTGATTTTATCTAAAATAGGGTTCTGCTTCTTCGCCCATCCGTTTTCGGTGTCGACCATATCATCAACAACCGAATACGTATCAACTCCTTTTTTTAATCGCCATTTTTGGGCTTCAAATTCAAGCTCGCGCAGGTAATCGGTCAACTCTTTTTCTTGCAGGGTAGGTTTGAATTTCCCGTAATACTGCCCTGTTTCCAAATACTGTTTTGCCGCTTCCTCTTCGCTCAGTTGAACACCAATTCCCAAAGCGTTGACCTTTGCTGCCGGGATAACCACGTTTTCCCCTGTGCGCATGTCATTATAAACAGTATATCGTTTACCCGTAAAGCCCTTCACCGGATCCTTACGGATATCAATGTTTCCCAATCGATAATCCGGTTCATAGTGTTCCGCCAGCCGTTTTTCAGCATCCCGCGTCAGTTGGAACGGCATGTTTGCATGCGGCGCAGGCCCCTCAATCTTAACCCTTTCCGTGCCGATAGGTTGAATACGTCTGCCTGTGCTTAATGGCACAGTGGCGGCATCGGTTGCAATCGTGCGCGGTTTTTCAACGTTTGTTTGAGTGTTTGCCAAACGAATACGTCTGGAAGTGCTGTCTGCCATGTTTTTTTCACCCTTACTTTATACGATTTCCAATCCTATATCTGCCAATACAGCAGTCACAATGTCAGACGGGAACTGTTGCTCCAGCGCTTTGATCGCATAATCGTTATCCACCGACGTCAAAACAGGCGCTAAAGTCGTGACAACTGCTTTTGCTTTGGCATATTGTTTTGCGCTGGTTGACAAAGCCGGGTATTTTTTCTCCACGCGGCCGGCGGCTTTATCTGCCATATTCTTAACGCGCTTTTCCCACTCGTCCTCATCCCACTTAGCGGCCTCTTCTTGATCCCCTTTGTCAGTATCAAAGATATCTCCGATATTTTGGAAGAAGGATGTTGTGGAGTCATCCCACTTGGAAAGATCCTTGTCGTACTTCACCCCGGTAGTCCCTGATCTTAACACGTTCATCAACGCCGTTTGCGGATCCACACCGCTTGCGGCAAAGGAACCGGCGGCGTCCGCCTCCTCGTCGGAGAAGCCTTGCTGCTTTGCCAGTTGGTAGGTTGTGTGATACTTGGCCGTTGCCATATCCGTCTGCTCATTGCCCGTCGGGTAAAAATATCCGGCTTGTGCAAATGCTTGATTGCTGCCCATTCCCTCTTCGTCGATCAACGACATCATGTATTTTCGACGCTCTTCTTCCGCTTTTTGGGCTGCCTCGGCTTGTGCTTTCGCGATTTCCGCCAGGCGCTCCTGCTCGGCTGCGTATGCTTCCGAAGCTGCGGACCGCGAAGAGTTTTCCAACTCCATCAGCGCTGCCGTGTACCAATCCGAATCTTCTTTTTTCATCGTAACGGCGTTTTGTGCCTTGGTTTTTTCGGCGGTGCTCATCACCTCGTCGATGGCCAACTGAAGCTTGTTCACATATTCCCTGGTGCTCTGATCCACCGCCGCATCGGCATTCCCACGCTGCAGGGTAAGCGCCGTCTGCTGCGATCGATTCAACCCGCTATCGGTCAGCCCCATGTTTGCCATGTTCTCGGCTACGATTTTTCGATTGATCGCCTCCTGCACGGCATTTTTCCCTTTTTGTTTCAGCGCATCCATCGGAGCCTGCTCAATGCTCTGTTTATAGCCGGCAACACCTGTCTCGGCCGCCTTATCGATCGCTTGATCAATTTGCGCCAGCGTATCCGTTGTGGTCTGCTGCTTCAGTGCATAATTTTTGTCAATCGACTCTTTCCCTTGTTTATAATACCGGTCATACAACTCTTCAACGGTTGCCATTATCTCACCACTCCCTGATGCTTGTATTTCAGCACGATTCCCTGCACCGCCATGCCGTTGTCGCTGTCACAACGGATTCCAAACGCCTGCGCAAGATTTACGTTCGGTGTCAATCGCCACGTGCGGATATACCCGTTGCCCTCTTCGCCCTCACATGTCACGTCAAACGCATCCTCCTGCACGTCCCGCTCGGTCAGATACGAAACACGGATACGGCACCCCTCGTCGTCTCGCACGCTCAAATAAAGCTGCCTGACGGCTTTTTTCACATCCGCCCGACCGAAGTTGTACAGTTTTGTGGTAAACGTACTGAAAATCGAGTCTCTTCCCGTTTTTATAGCTTCGTTTTCCTCAATCCCCGATCTGTACAAGAATTCGTCCTCCGCTCCATCCTTAAACGTATAAATCGCTAATGATCCGATGGATTCTGCAACAATCATTCCGTTTTTCAAAAATTTCGGACCGCTTTCGCTCGCTTCGTGAAAGGGTCCTTTATTTTTCATATCCCACACATACCATTGCAACGCTTTCTGCGCCCGCTCATCCGATGAATAAGAAGTATAATATGCGAACCCGCTGGAAGAATAGTCCATCACATAGATTTTATCTTGAATCATCAGCAAATAGTTGTTTTCATACTCAGTCGCCGTTGCGTTTCGCATATCTCTTTGGTCGTGCTCGGATAGTTTTTGTTTAATCAAATGCGACAGTTCCCGAACGTTTCGTTCGTTATACTGTCCGGTTGTAAACAAACCATAAACGGTTCCGTCGCTGTTAAGCCAGGTTAACCGATTGTTACACAAACAAATCGTATCGGGACAATCACATCCGATCTCCGGATGAATTTGTGTCATTGGAAACACTGCCGCTGCCGCCTCGATATCAATTACCCGCTGATCAATTAAATCTTCTGCAGACACACTGCTCCCTTGGTTATATTGGGTGCAATAAATTTCACGCTCTTTGAAAATTACTAACAGATCCCCCTGCCTTCCAAACGCCGTAACCGCACTCGTTTCTCTCCCCACATAAGCAAAGTTATTTTCGGGGAAATACAGAGGATTGTTAAGGGCACTCCAATGTACCAAATTAGGATGTTTAGGATCCCCTGACACAAAAATTCTCGTTCCACTGCTTAACCCTGACGATCCTCCGCCAAAACATGCAGTGGCCCGCGCATGGCTGATGGTTTTTTCCGAAAAATTCTTTTGCTTTGCTCGTGCGACCACATTGTTAACAAACGGTGACAGCTCCAACACTTTGCCCACATTGCCGGTCTCACTTTCCAAAAACATGAAAGTTCCCGTGGTGGAATTAAGCGCAAGGTATAACCCATCCTCCCCTTTACTGCCAACAACTATACCGTCACCCACGCTCACATTGTGGGTATATCTGGTCCCTTTGTTGTCGATATACTCAACTGAAAACTCGTCGCAAATTTCTGTGGTTGGCAGGCTGAATACCTCGCCCTGCCCATCTGTCGTATACTTGCATTCGAAATAAGGCGTCAACAAATTGTAGGGTTCCAACATGGTGCCGTTCACAGTCGCTTCTGCTGCTCGTTTCGGGCGGCCCTCCACAATAACGCACGGTATGTAAGGCTCGACTTTTTTAATGTGATCTCCCTGTGCTCCGTCCTCGTTTTCTACTTTCCTATAACCAAAGCACTCTATAGACCCATCGCTGAATCCAACAATAAAAATCGAGTTCATTTCGGATATTTCCTCGTTTGCAGCCGAACTAATCGGAAGGGACAAAACAGACTCTAATTTTTTGGGAGCCATCCAACCAAGCTTCCAGCCTGAATCTAAAAGCTCACCCTCCATGTTCAAAAGCGCAACCGAAAATTCCGAATTAAAATACTTAGAGCCAGCTTCTTCGCTTGAATAATCGTACAATACAAAGGAATCGCCAACATTTTGAACAAAAGGATAAAAATTGCCTGTGGCAGATTCTGCATTATGTGTTTTTACAACAGCGCCCGGCCTTGTCTGCAGCATGCCGTCCTTGTACCACATGTTACAAACATCGGATAATTGATTGTCCTCGATCAGGTGTGCCGATACCGATTTGTTCAGTCCGCCGTTCAATTGCGGCACCGTTACCGTATATTCCGGTTGTTTACGTATAGAGGGGTATTTCATATTCACCGTTCCTTTACATCATTCTCATTGCAACCTCGTTTCGCTGTTCCGGCGTCAGCTGGCTGTATTTCTGCTTGTATTCCTCCGGCATCAACTGTGCCAACGCCGATGGATCTATTCCGCCGGGCGTTATACCGCCTTGCGGCGGCACTGTCGGCGTTGGCGGATGCTGTTCCGCCGCTTGCCTCTTTTCCTGTATCTCTCGCAGCAGTTCGCCAAGCCGCGGGACGCTGCCTTTCGGCAATCTCTCCAGGTATTGTTCAACGTCGATCACCTTGTTGCCGTACAGGTTATCCAGCGTTTTTACACTCTGCAACTCGCTCCACATCGTGCCGGCACCCACATCCACACGCGCCGTAATCATCAGATCGCAGTACTGCTCGCCGTCAAACGGCATATACCACTCGCCGCTGTCGTCCTCGACTTTCAAACTACGGCGACCATACTTGCGTGTCCAAAACTCCGCCCAAATACGTGCCACGTCTTCCACAAATGAGTAGAATCGATTTTGCAGCAGCTGCATCGGCATGGTTGCCGCTTCACGCACGGCGATGATCGCACTGGTATTATCCGGCTTCATATTGCCGAGCGCTGCGTCGTTTGCGCCGCTCTGCGTGAGCGTGTTCCCAATTAAATTGTTCACCATGGCGTCAAACTGCGGCGACACTCCTTTTGCATACACGTACTGTATCGCGTTGTTGATATCCTCACCGAACACACGGTACACCATCCCGGGCTCGTTTGTAATATCAAACGGTATCGCATCACCGTTCACTAACGTGATCGGCATACCGGTGGTCATTCCCGACCAAATTTCCGCCGTTAGTGCTCGGTTTATGGCGATTTGGTTTGGGACGAGATATGTTATCTCGCTTTCACCGTACACGCAATTTCGGCGCGTTTCCCAGTTGATTTTCGCGATCGGATAAACCTTGACACCGATATCCCATTGCGGACGGATTGTGGTTCCTTTTACAACCGTCACCGCCAGGATACGGTAATCCGTTCCATCTTCATTCCACTCCTTATACAGCTTGGTAATTTCCACTGCTTTTTCGGCATCGGTCGGTTCGTCCTGCGAGAGATCTCCTGCTTCGTTTTCGGTGTTGCTGTCGGCTGTAATCTGCAGCAGCTTATCCTTGCTTGCGCCGTACCGTTTTGCATCGCGGCGGATATCCTCTACTTTGCGCCGCCGTGCAATCAGGATATACGGTTGCTCCTGCACGCTGTCCATGTTCGGGTCACCGAAGTAAACATTTTCGACGTTTAATGTTTCGCAACGAATATCGCCCATTATCGGCGATGTCCGCCCCTCATCGGCATATAAACCGGTTTTTAACCTCTCGTCCCAGTAGGTATACAGGATGCCTGTTCCGCTGATATACGACTGCTTCAGCACCTGGATCTTCAGATCGTCCAGCTTCACCCGCTCGGCCGTAGTCTTAAAATAGTCGCTCATGGCACTCATAACAAGGTTGATTTGATCCGCAGCAGGCAGTTCTTGCTTATCCGTTCCGAGCGGTGCGCTCCCTTCGCTCTCCATTCGCAGACGTTCCCGCTCTTTGCGTACCCGCTCTTTGATATCCTTCGTGTTCGGAACCCCTTCGGCAGTATAATTCACGGCAATGCTCTGGCCGCCGAGCATCGTCATTTTGTAGTCGCCGATCCGTTTTATGATGTTGTGGCGAACCAACGGACGCTCGTTCCCGCACTCCGCGCCACGCCATTGGTCACCGGCAAGGAATCTCTCGTTCATGCGGCTTTGCTCGTATAATCCTTTGTCGCCGAGACCGGTTTTGAATTTCACTTGCTTTTCATATTCCTCGAACACCCGCTTCGGCTCACACCACTTATTGTCTTTCATACTTTTTCCTCCTATCGTCAAAAACAACATAGGAAACGCCACCGACTATCTTCCTCGGTGGCGTTTGCTCTGCTGTTTTATGTCGGCGCCGGAATCTTATCCTCGAATCTGCCGTTCTCCCGTGTCACCGTGTTGCGTTTTTGGTTATACAGCGCTGCGAAAAGCTGTTGGTTATCGCCGTCAGACTCGCTCTGCGCCATCATCATTGCCACGCCGTACAGCATTACACCGATCACCGTTGCTTCATCCAACGGCACGTCGTCCATAATACTTGCCATTTCCACAAGAGGCTGACGTTTGATGAACAACAGATCTGCTAAAACTGAGTTAAGCAACGGCAGGCAACGCCCGTATATCTCCGCCGCCTGCTTTTTATCGACCTTTCCACGCCGATCGGTGTAGTTAAGAAGTGCAAGCGCCCGCTCGACAACATCAGTTCCCTTCATCGGTCTTCACCGCCTTGCTCTCTTTCTTCGGCTTGTCGTCCTTGATTTCGCGATAACCACGCTCGATCATACGATCACGGGCCAGCTTGTTATCGGTTTTCACATGACAATTGCCGCGTTCATTCACAAGATGATACACTCTCTTTTCCTCCTTTCGTGCAGTCAACTGCAAAACGACCTAAAGAGGCGGAACGGTTTTCCCGCTCCGCCTCTCTGTTTGATTATTCGGAAAGTGCCGCCCAGATGGCGCTTTCCTGACTGCGTTTGACAATCAGGTCGTAGTAAATACGGTAATCGATCTTCCACGCATCCGCGTTTTGGTTCTGCTTGGGATCGAAAATACGCGTTTGCTCGGTCTTCTTGACGAGCGAGGCACCTTTCTTGGGCAACAGAATGAGGTAAACATCCTTCGCCGCAGGAGTCGGCACAAAACCGCCCTCTTCCTGGCCGCCGGTCTTGCCATCGTAGAACTGATATTCATTCTTCATGCGCGCGCCCGGAACAGGGATCAGCGCACAACCGTTGAACGATTTCACGCGGGTGCTTACCTCGCCGCGTTTGAAATCGGTCACGGTGATGTGACGCTGGAATTCCGGAGCGTTGCACAAAGCAGCCCAGAACTCGGGATTGACAAAAGCAACCATTTCTTCCTCGCCGCCGCTCGCGTCTTCAGAATTGCGCAATGCCTCGTCCAGAATAGAGAAACTATCCTGTACCAAAGTCGCTTTGGCTGCGTTCACGAGTTGCGCGACTTTACCGGTGTCCTAAGTCGGATCGTAGCCATGTCGTTCTGTG
>JAZQIV010000087.1:0-6785 GCA_045541305.1 Acutalibacteraceae bacterium
CCATATACCTTTATGGAGTATATGGACTACTGGCTCAAAAACGTCATTAAACCGCAAATTGAGGTCACGACCTACGAGGGGTATGTATCCAACTACAAACTACATATTTGCCCCTATTTTCAGCCGCTAAACCTCAAGCTGGATCAGTTGCGTGTCGGGCACTTCCAGCAATTCGTCAACGATCTGCATCACCACGGCCGTAAAGACGGCGAAGGCGGCTTGTCCACCGCCTCCATCCGCAAGTATATGGGAAACATCACGAAGGCACTCAATCACGCGATTCGGGTGGGTTGGCTGACACAAAATCCTGCATCGTATGTCGAATATCCACGCAGTAAACCCTTTGTGGGAAGCTTTTATACCACGGATGAAATTGAGCGTTTATTAGATGCCGTGCGGGGAAACGCCATTGAAACACCAATTATCCTGGCGACCCATTACGGGCTGCGCCGTGGTGAGATCTTGGGGTTGCGCTGGTGCGATATTGATTTTGAGGAAAACACCATCAGCATTGTCAATACGCGAGTACGGGTCAGCTCCGATGTGGAAAAGCAACCGAAAAACGAAGCCAGTCGGCGCACGTTTCCACTAATTGCGTCTGTCAAGGAGCATCTATTGAAAGTTAAGGCACAGCAGGAAGAAAACCGCCGCGTGATGCGCGAGGAATACATGGACAGCGATTATGTGTATGTATGGGACAATGGGCAATTGCCGGACATTGGGTATTTAAACCGCGCACTCACGAAAATATTAAAGGCGAATGGGCTGCGCCACATTCGCCTGCATGATCTGCGGCATTCCACCGCCAGTTATTTGAACAAATTGGGGTTCTCTCCCAAGGAGATTCAGATCTGGTTAGGGCATTCCGATATCAGCACCACGATGAACATTTACACCCATATTGATATCGGAATGAAGGTGGGCATAGCAGAGAAAATCAACACGCTTTTCGGGGATAAAATCGCAGGATAGACAATTTTTAGAAGATTTTTAGAAAAACGGCAAAAAAAGAAGAGTTCCAAGATCGTAAAAAATCTTGAAACCCTTGCTACAACTGGTCCGAGTGACAGGAGTCGAACCTGCGGCCTCTTGAACCCCATTCAAGCGCGCTACCAATCTGCGCTACACCCGGATACATATCACTATGGTATTATAACAAAAAACAAGGTAATGTCAAGAGATAAAGCAAAAATTTTTGCACAGAAAACGAAAAGGGCTTCCGCATTTGCGGAAGCCCTTGCCAGTTTTTTAATTATTCTTCCGTTTCCTTGTTGGCACGGCCGAGCATCAGGTTCGCGAGGATGCCGAGAATCAAAGCGCACGCGATCGAGGTGATCTGCACTTTGCCGAAAGTCAACGTCAAGCCGCCGATACCGGCGATCAGGATCACCGAAACAACAAACAGGTTGTTGTTCTTTTCGAGGTTGACTTTTTGAATCATCTTCAGGCCGGAAACCGCGATAAAGCCATACAGCGCCATGCAGACACCGCCCATCACGCAGGCCGGAATCGAGTTAACGAACGCCACGAACGGAGACAGGAACGAAATGAGAATGGCGCCGATAGCCGTTGTCAGGATCGTGACAACGGAAGCATTACCGGTGATGGCAACGCAGCCAACCGACTCGCCATACGTGGTGTTGGGGCAGCCGCCAAAGAAAGCACCTGCCATCGAGCCGACACCGTCACCAAGCAGAGTTCTGTGCAGGCCGGGATCTTCCAGCAGATCGGTTTCGATGATGGAGGAAATGTTTTTGTGGTCCGCGATATGCTCGGCAAACACGACCAACGCAACCGGTGCATACGCAGCAGCCAAGGTGGCAATGTAACCGCCATCGATATCTTTGACACCTTTCAGCGCCGTGATAAAGGTGAATTCCGGAACGGTGACGAACGTGCTAAGCGTGACGCCATCCGCAAATAACGCTTTGATAGGTGTGAAATCGATTACTTTAATAGCATCGATACCGGCAGCGTTACCGATCAGCGTGAGAACGGCGGCAAATGCATAGCCGGCGAGGATGCCCATCACAAACGGGATCAAACGGATCATTTTTTTGCCGAAGGTGGCGCACAGCATGGTAACAGCCAAGGTGACCAAGCCGCAGAGGATCGCCACTTTGGGATCGCCGCCCGCAGGCGCTTTTTGCAGATCGCCCACAGCGTTACCCGCCAGGGACAAACCGATGATGGTAACCGTGGGGCCGATGACAACAGCGGGCATCAACTTGTTGAGCCATGCCACACCGGCGAATTTGACCGCAATCGCGATTACCACATACACCAAGCCCGCCAATACGGCACCGATAATCAAGCCGAGATAACCGGCGGCTGCGGACACCGCACCGGCAAAAGCGGCAAGCATCGAACCGATGAAAGCAAAGGACGAACCCAGGAATACCGGGCTCTTAAATTTGGTGAACAGCAAATACACCAACGTACCTACGCCGGCGCCGAACAAAGCGGCTACCGAGCTCATGGGAGGTGCATCCGCCGGCATGACACCGCCACCGTTGATGATGACCGGCACGACTAACGTTGCCGCCATGATGGCCAGCAACTGCTGCACGGCAAAGACAATTACCTGGGAAAACTTCGGTCGATCGTTGACCTTGTAGATCAATTGCAAGAAAACCCCATCCTTTCAAATATAAAAAATAAAGACCTTGCCGCCGGCAAGATCTTTTCACAGCTTGTACCGCAACAAGTTGTGACAGGCTTGTCGGCAAACACTATCCCTAGTATACACATTCCGACAAGATTCGTCAAGTTATTTTATGGTGGATTTTGTATAAAATATACACGCTATTGGAGATTGATGAGCACCATGGCGGCGACGCCGATCGCCGCGCCGATATATTGACGCACCGTGAATTTTTCTTTATAAAGCAACCCTGCAACAAGGAACGTAATTAGCATACCCAGACCGCCTTTGAAGGGGCTGACAAACGAGATCGGCAAATAATAGTATACCGCCAAACTGAACACGTTGTTTGCACCGTTGAGAAGACCCGCTGCCATGCCGTAAGAAAGGCCGTGCTTGATGGTTGTTTTGAAGCTGTCTCTTTCGAAAAGAAAGCCTAAAACAAACAGCACCAACGCGCTGCCTATGAAAATAACCGTGAGGTATTCGTTGCGATACTGCCCTTCAAAATGATCCTGCTGCCATTTGTTGATGATCCCGATCGCAACGTTGGCCAGTACGTTGACTATCATACCGACAAACCATTTCCACGTGAACTTCGCATCGGTATTCTCGCCGGCTTTGTACTGTATGAAGAACATAGCGACGAAATTCAAGGCAACCGCCAACCAGAAAAAGCGACCGGTGGTTTCGCCCAGCACGGCAAGGCCGTACACGATAGTCAGCACGCCACCGAAAGAACTGTAAAACCGCGTTAAGCCGAACGAGCCGGAGGCATATGCCACATATGCCGCATAAAAACCCGCCGCATACAAAAGCGACGTGAAGGCACCGCAGAGAAGCACCTGCGGCGGCAACTGAAATCCGCTTTTATCCAGGATAAGATCGGATACAACAAAATAAATGACGGCGAACAAGCATAAAAAAGCATTGAAGAACATGCCGCCCTTGCCGTGTTTTTTTCCGTGATTTTTGACGACGATCGCTTCCAATTGATGAACAAGCGTGCCGGCAAAAATATAGATCAAACCGATCGCATACGCGCTCATACAGGCTCTCCCCTTTCTCATTTGCGGTCATGACATCATAAACCCAAACGCGAATGCGTTTCGGCGGCGTTCCACCGCCGTCGGTTTGGGGTTATTATATCACACCCATAAAACAAGTAAATGCAAATTTTCCGCTTTTGAAAGGAAAAAAGTACGATTTCACAAACGGAATGACAGCGCGATAAACACGCATAATAAAAAGGATGGGTGGTGAAATGATGCACGAAAAGAAACACAAACAGAGCCGCAAGCACGCAGCAAAGCCGGTGGAGGACGCGGTGAATGTTTTTCGAAAAGAAGGGCGCGAGGATATTTTATCGGATATTCTGGGCAGCTACACGGGAACGGCGGCAGACGGCGGTGTGCCGGAGCAGGATGCGGATGATCTGTAAAGATTTCCGCTATTGCAAAAAATTGTCACACATGTTTTGACGGTACACGCACACACTACTACTGCAAACGCAAGATGAAATACAGGCGGTAACGCCAAATTCGTTTTGAGGAGTGTAACTGAAATGTCCAACAAGAACAGCATGGTGCCCGAGGCTCGCGAAGGCCTCAACCGTTTCAAAATGGAAGCTGCCAATGAAGTCGGCGTGACTTTGAAACAGGGCTACAACGGTGACTTGACCGCGAAGCAAGCCGGTTCGATCGGCGGCCAGATGGTCAAGAAAATGATCCAGCAGTACGAGAACAACCTGAAATAAGAGTCTTTCGTCTGCAAAGCAACGCCGAGGGTGGTACCTTCGGCGTTGTTTTTTTGAAGAAAGTTCAAAAAATTCTGCAAACCACCTTGACAAACGTGAAATTTTGGGTATAATAGACACGTTCGCAATATTGCGGAATTGTGTAAAGGTAGCACGAGAGTCTCTGAATCTCTTTGTCTAGGTTCGATTCCTAGTTCCGCAGCCAAAAAGGCCAAGTCAAACGACTTGGTCTTTTTTCTTGACTTGGCATCGCCGTGCGTGCTAAAATTTGGTAACGAAAGTTTTTGCGAAAGGCATGTGGTGACGGATGGAAACCTTGCGGCTCATGACACATAACATTTGGAATTGCGATCAGAACGCACCGGCATGGGAAGCGAACGGTGAGGATTGCTCCGCCGCCGCGCGTGTGGGCAGTTTGCTGCGCGTGTACCGCGAGAAAATGCCGGATGTGATCGGGTGCCAAGAGGCCTCGGCTTTGATGGCGGATCTGCTCAAGCAGGGTATGGCGACGGAGCCTACCGATTACACGCTCATTTGGGGACGGTTCACCCCCATTCTGTACCGTGCGGATAAATTCGAATTGGTGGATTCTGAGTTTTTCACCTATCCCGAATGCATTGACGGGCTGGAGGGTACGTTTAACGACAGCAAATCCAAAGCATTTAACCTTGCGGTGTTTCGCGTGAAGACAAGCGGCAAGCTGTTTATTTTTGCCAACACGCATCTGTGGTGGCGCTTTTCACCGAGTGCGCCTGAGCACGCAAACCATCCCGATTATCAGCCGTTTTCCAACGAGGCGCGGTGCTATCAGCTGGAGCTGCTGCGCAGCCGCATTGCGCATTATCAAGCGCAGTATGCCTGCCCCGCTTTTTTGGTGGGGGATCTTAATACCGATTACCTTTCGCAGGCGATACAGGATACGCTGCGTGACGGTTTTTGCCATGCGCACGATATTGCCGTGGAATATGCCGAAGAGCAGGTTGGGTATCATTTTTGTTTTCCCAGCGGTTATGAAAAGACATATTACGATCGGCCGTTTGAACGGGCCATCGATCATATTTTGGTGAAAGGGGCATTGGACGGGGCTGTGCGGCGGTTTGAGCGGTATTCGCCGGAATATTATTTGCCGATTTCCGACCACTCCCCCGCGTACGTGGACGTGGTGCTGTAACCTACAAAAAAGACGGGTCTTACGACCCGTCTTTTTTTATTCGGCTTCGAACGTATCCGAAAGTGTGCCCACCGAGATGGTGTAGCGTTCGCCTTTTTTCATATCGGGACTGCTCAGAATCACCACCGCAAAGGATAACTCCGGTTCGTGCGAGAGCAGCTCGTTGCCTTTTGCATCGGTGACGGCAATCTTGGTTCCCGCCGCCTGATTGCCGACGCTGACAGCGATTACGCCTTGTTTGGAATCACTGAACGTTTGCGCCATGCCCGAGGCACCCGTGCCGATGAAGGTGCCGCCCGTGATGACGCCGCTTACATCGTAATCCAGCGTGGCGGTATCGCCCTGCGTGGGACCGACCACCGTGGTATATCCGCCCGAAATGGTGAGCGTGCCGTTGGCATCCAGGCCGTCGCCGGAAGACCGGATATAGAGATTGCCGCCGGATAGGATGATGCTGCCGTTGGATGCGGAACCGCCGCCCATGCCGCCGAAGCGATCGCCGCCCGGGCGCATGCCGCCGTTGCCGCTGTTATCCGTGCCGCCTGCGGCGTTGATGCCGTCGTCATCGGCTTTCAGGCGAATATCGCCGCCCGCCACCACAACGTGCAATGCTTCCAGCCCTTCGTAACACGTTTGAATATCGATGGTGCCGCCGTTGACCGTGAGCGTTTCGTCGGCGTGGAAGCCGTCGTCACCGGTTTTGAGCGTATACGTGCCGCCACCCACAGCGATGGAAGCATTGGCGTGCAGAGCATCATCCGCCGCATCGATGGTGACGGTGCCGCCGTTTAACAGCAAATTGCCTGCTGCTTTGATGCCTTTGATGCTGGTGCTGTCCTCGGCTGCGGTTTCAATTTCGGTGCTGCGTTTACCGGGGCGCATGCCGCCACCCGGACCGCCGCCCATGCCACCGCCGAAGCCGCCCCAGTTATCGGAGGTTTGTTTTTCGGCGTTGACGTGACCGCCGCCGCTGACGATCTGTACGGTGCCCCCATCCAGCTGCACATACGCGCCGCCGCTGATGCCGTCCCCTTCGGATGTGACGGTGTAGGTGCCGTCTGCCACGTACACAAAGCCGAGCGACGCATCGTCGTTATTTTCGGCGTGGAAGCCATCCTTGCCAGCATTTACGGTGACGGTGCTGCCCGGCAGGCGAATGCTGTCGGTGGCATCGATGCCGTGTGGGGCGCTGGTGACGGGATACGTGCCACCCG
>JAZQIV010000088.1:0-4584 GCA_045541305.1 Acutalibacteraceae bacterium
AACCGGCTGATTGTGTTGCATTCAGTCCTTTTTTTCGGTTAATGTTTGGATAACCGCAGCCGCAATCAGCAATCCCGCACTTGCCGGAACATGCATCACGCTTGCCGGCGGACGTTCCGATACCCGCGGTTGCTCAGTGGAATATACCACCGTAAGGTGGGGAATCCCGCGATCACGTAATTCCTTGCGCATCACACGCGCCAACGGACATACCGACGTTTTGGTAATATCCGCAACTGTAAGCTTCGAGGGATCGTTCTTATTTCCGGTTCCCATACAGCTGATTACCGGCACACCTGCGCGATTTGCTTGTTCAATAATTGTGAGTTTGGCGGTCACCGTGTCCACGGCATCCACCACAAAATCATACGAATCGAAAGGATATTCAGCAGCATTCTCCGGCATATAAAAGCACCTATGCGCCGTCACCTTGGTTTCGGCGCAAATATCCGCAATGCGTGACCGCATCACATCTACCTTGTATTGCCCGATTGTGCTGCGCAGCGCGATAATTTGACGGTTCAAATTGCTTTCGCTAACGGTATCATTATCGAACAAATCCAATGCGCCAACGCCGCTGCGCGCCAACGCTTCCGCCACATAGCCACCCACGCCGCCGATGCCGAATATCGCCACCCGGGCAGCAGAAAGCTGTTGCATCGCCGTTTCGCCAAGCAGGCGTTCGGTGCGGGAAAACGTTTCGCCACTCATGCTTCGTCCGCAGTTTCGGCTTCGGTGGTTTCCGGCAACTCGTCCTCAAATTCCTGCGATATCAACACCGTGTTCTGTTCTTTTTTCTTGGTAAAATACACCACCGCTGCTGCGGCTGCCGCTAATCCGGCGACAATTGCCCAACCTTTTTTCATTGTTCAGCATCCTTTCTTTTTCCACGTAAGAGTTGTTCTAAGCGATAAATCCGATCGCGGCGGGCCTTGGTTTCATCCCGATCGTGCTCGTAGCGCCCATCTATCATTTGCAGCACATCACCTGCTGTCGCATCCGACGGCAGCACACTCATATCCACATCAAACGAATGACCCTTGTCATCCTGCAACACCGCCACGCGATCCTCAATACGGTCAATTACATAACGCATACTATTCCCTACTCTCTTTCCGGCTGTACCGTTACCGTTTTGCCATCGCTGGTCAATACGATGGCACCATTCAAATCACACCGATAAACCTGCGCATTGTTGCGCTCCAACACCTGCAGCGTTTCGGTATTCGGATGACCGTACGAATTTTGGAACCCGCACGTGATTACGGCGATTTGCGGCGCAACCTGACGGATAAACGAACCATCGCTGGACGTACGGCTGCCGTGATGCCCAACTTTCAGCACTTCGGCCTGCAAAGTCGGGTGTGCGGACATAATTTCGCGTTCAACCTCTTTGCCGGCATCCCCCATGAAAAGAAAATCCATTTCACCGTGCGATACCAAACACACGACCGATTGATCGTTGGTATCTTCATAATCGCTGATACCGCTCAAAATGGTGATGCGCGCTTCCCCGAACGTATACTGTGCACCATGCTCGGCTTCGGTGGGCGTAATCTCACAGTCCACCATTGCCTCCAGCATACGCTCATACGTACGCGTGGTGGGGGTATACCCTTCCGGCATGAACGACATGAGGAAGTTTTCGATGGGGAAAGAACGGATAACCGTGTCCATGCCACCGATATGGTCGGCATCAGCGTGTGTGGCGATCACATATTGGAGCGAATCCACACCGGCACGCTGCAAGGCCGCTACCACTTCCTCGTCATCGCCGTTGTTGCCGGCATCGATCAAAGCGGATTTCCCCTCACATTGTAACAAAATGCAATCGGCGTTCCCTACGTCCAGCACTGTTACTTTCAGCTGACCGTTTACCGGTGCTGCCTCGTTGAGGCCGAGATCTTGATATAAACCTTGCCACGTAGGTAAGAACGGAAGCTTCAACGCTCCGTTTGCCGTCACCAAAATGCAAAACACCGCAATGGCAATCGAGAGAATGCGCAGTACCAGTTGCCGGCGACGTTTGCGCTCGTCACTGCGTCGTTTACCTGCCATCGGTTTATTCCTCACCCGCAGATGCATCATCATCTGCACGATTCATATTCATTTCCAGCCATTGCTGGCGCGTAATCAACACCTGCCGCGGTTTACTGCCTTCGTGCGGACCAACAATGCCGCGCTGCTCCATCTCGTCAATAATACGTCCGGCACGCGCATATCCCAACCGTAAACGGCGTTGCAGCAACGACGTGGATGCCATGCCCGCTTCCACAACCACTTCGATCGCCTGCGGCAGCATCTCGTCGCCGCCATCGGAGCCGGATCCATCGTCGCCATCGGATGCGTTTTTGGTGGATTTGGCACTTGCTTCCGCCTGACGGTTGATCTCCGCGATAACCGCTTCGTCGTATTGCTGTGCTTCGGTGGATTTCAAGAAATCCACCACCGATTCCACTTCACGGTTGCCCACAAAGCAACCCTGCACACGCATGGGTTTCGCAAAACCAACCGGCATGAACAGCATATCGCCTTTGCCCAGCAATTTTTCCGCGCCACCCGTATCCAGAATCGTGCGGGAGTCCACCGCCGAAGCCACCGTCAACGCCAAACGCGATGGAATGTTGGCTTTGATCAAGCCGGTGATAACATCCACCGACGGACGTTGCGTGGCAATGACCAAGTGCATGCCGGCGGCACGTGCCATCTGTGCCAAACGGCAAATGTTGCTTTCCACTTCATTGGCGGCAACCATCATCAAGTCCGCCAACTCGTCGATTACAATCAGGATCTGCGGCAATACCTCCAGCGTATCGCTGGTTTTTGCCAGTTCGTTATACATGGTCAGATCGCGCACGTTGTTTTCGGCAAACAGCTTATAGCGGCGCAGCATTTCGTTGACCGACCAGCCAAGCGCTCCCGCCGCCTTGCGGGGATCTGTCACGACCGGTACCAGCAAATGCGGAATACCGTTATAAATACCGAATTCAACCTGTTTCGGGTCAATCAACAACAAGCGTACCTCTTCCGGACGAGCACGAAACAACACGCTTTGAATCATGGAGTTTGTACACACCGATTTACCGGAACCGGTGGTACCGGCAATCAACAAGTGCGGCATTTTGGCAAGATCGGTCAACACGATCTGACCACCGATATCCTTACCGAGCGCAACGGTGAGCTTGCTGCCGGCATTTTGGAATTCTTTTGAACCGATCAGATCACGCAGACAAACCGAGCCGCTGATCTTATTCGGCACCTCAATGCCGATTGCCGCTTTGTTGGGAATCGGCGCTTCGATACGCACACCGGTGGTTGCGAGGCGCAATGCAATATCGTCGGCCAAGCCGGTGATACGGCTGATCTTCACGCCGGCGCTCGGCTGCAGTTCATACCGCGTAACCGTGGGACCACAGGAAACATCGATCACCTTGGCACTGACGCCGAATTCACGCAAGGTCTGCGTTAACAGTTCGGCTGTGGCAGCTTGTTCCTTGGTTGCCGCGCCCTCATCCATTGATTTGGATTCGTTCAAAAGCGAAAGCGGCGGATAGCAATAGGTATCCGGTTCATCCTGCTTTTTCGAAGCGGGGCTTTCTTCCTCTTTTTCCTCATCGGGAGTCGGCTCTTCTTTGGCCGGCTTTTCTTCTTTTTTCGGTAACAGATCCTCCACCTGCAGTGGGATTTCCTCGTGCAGATCTTCTGCCGCTTTTTCCAGCGCAGCACGTTTGGTCGCTTTTTGTTTTTCGGTACGCTCCACAACGATTACGGAATCGGCATCGTCATCCACGTATCCGTCGCCAAGTTCCACGTCGATATCGCCGTTTTTGGCACGCTGTTGGATACCGTTTACCATCACGGTTTCAATGGTATCTTTCGTGGCCTCCACCGGCTTCCACAAGGCGCGAAGCAGAGCGAAGATCGGCGTGCCGGTTACCAGCATTAAAAACACAAAGGTACCCAAAATCAAAATAATTTTGGAGCCGATATCCGTGAACAAGTATTCCATTCCGTAGCCGAGCAAGGCGCCCATGACGCCGCCGCCGCGGTTATCCTTACCGGCTTCCCACGCTTCCAGAATTGTATCCCAATACCCGATATTGGTAACGTCCATACGGAAGATCTGAATGGTGCTGCCCAACACCACGATCAATACAACCGCTTGCCAGATCTTACCTCTGACACTACCGTTATTGCGTTCCATGGCACAGATAACCGCCACGTAACCAATCAGAATCGGCAACAGATACGTGCAAATGCCAAACATGCCCAGCAGCACGTTATGTAACCATCCCCACAGACTACCGCCGGGAATCAACGTAATACAAAGCAGCAAAATGGCCCCTGCAAACAACAGCACGGCAGCGGTTTGATTGCGCGCGCTCTGCGAAACCTCTTGCTCCTTTTTGGGTGTTGTTGTGCGACCTTTGGCATGCGTCGCTCCGGACGATTGATTGGTTTTTTTACGTTTTTGAGCCACAAAAAACCCTCCTCGGGAAATATGTAACAGCCGATTATCGACTGTTTTCAATCATGGTGTGCAATGCACAAAGTGCATCGGATAGTGAACCGACCTCATCAATG
>JAZQIV010000089.1:0-17706 GCA_045541305.1 Acutalibacteraceae bacterium
GTCGTTATCGCAATCGGTCACGGTGCCGTTTCGGATGTTAAACCGCTGCATTTGAATGTTTTTATAGGCGTATTTTTGAAACACCATGCCCATCGCAACCAGTACCAAATCCTCGCCGCCGGTCAGGTCAAATACGCATTCATCTTCCGATTCCACAATCTCGGAGAGTACGTCCACAATATTGTGAATATCGTTTTTCTTGATGCCGCGATACACGATTTCAATGTTCAGCTCGCGTTTTTTGAGGAAGGCGGCATAGGCCGTTTCGAACTTCCTCATGACCTTGCCGTCCCCGATAAAAACAATTTTATCGGGGACGGTGGTCAGAGAACTGATGACATTTTCAATCGGCGTACGGTCAAAAAACTCTACTGCCGTCAAAGAATGCATCCTCCATTACACTTTGGTTACAAAGAAAGCCAACGTCAGTTTATCCTCGCGAGTGGAATACGAGTAGCCGGTGTTGAGCTTAACGCCGGTCTTCAGGCTCGCAAACTGAATCGCTTCTCTGAACTTACCATCGTCTATCAACTGTTTTTTCGCTTCGGCAAACACGCTCGGTGCAAACTTCAGCGAAATGTCAAACCGATTCCGTTTCACACTTTCGCAAACAATGGAACACACGCGGTCAAAGCTGTAGGCTTCAAAATACAGCCCGTGGCGTCTGTGATAATTGCATTGCGTGGCGGTACACGTGGGCAACGGAAGCTTGCCATCCGGAACGTGTGCGTCCAAACGCGCCAGTTCTTCCGTGGTGATGCAGAAGCAATCATAACTCACGGTGTCGGTTTGTGCTTTGTCCTTTTTCGTGTCGGAACCATCACCCCAGGTAACGTCCATGTGGTAATAGGCGCCCTCTAATTTGATGAGGTTCCAGGCATGCGTGTCGCTGGTCACGTACGTGCATTCGATGCCGCACAAATTCAGCAAATACTGCAACGCCTTGGCATAGCCGGCGCACACGGCTTTTTTGTTGACAAACACGCCGTAGATCGAGCGCAAATCGTCGGGAATCTCCGGCGACAACACCGTCTGCTGTCCCAACCCGATCGTATCGTAATCCACAAGCTTGATGATGTTTTCATAAATATGAAGCGTCGCTTCATAGTCGCTCATGGATTCGGTGACGGAGGTCAAAAACGATTTGACCGCGGCATCGATCTTGGCACCGCGTTTTTTCGCTTCCGCCTGGGTCATGCAATACTTCATTTCCAAGCGATCGACGATGTGCGTGGTGGTGTCAAAGAAGAACGTTGCGCCGTGCTGGAACCAGAACAGCTCCGGATAATCACGCTGGATATAATCCAAAATCGTTTGCACCTGCGTATCGGTTACCGAAGCCGGAAGAGCGGGAACCTCGGATGCGAAGTTCCGAATCGCTGCCAGCACGGTATCGTAAACCGCTTGTTCATCGGCGTTCAGCAGGTTGTACGCATAGCGACAAAGCGCGTGGGGATTGCGATCACGCGGGCCGCTGATGGTGCCTGTCGGCGTCGGTGTGCCGCCCGGTGCGGGCGGCTCGCCGTTCAAATCGCCGGGATTGATGCCGCTGGTGGGCATCCTCACCGTCATGGGGCCGCAAAACTCAGGGTCAAGCGGCGTTTCCACGTTCATAAACGGTGTGGCTTTGGTGATCACCGTGCCGAGCGAGAACGGATAGTTGGCGCGGTAACGCAAGAAGCCGTATCCATACGGATCGTCGCGATACGCGGTGATGATCTCTTCCCGCTTGGCGGTTGCCGGTTCGTTGATTAAGTACGCATACTGAATCTCCACCCATTTGGCCATACCTTCATAGATCTCCAGGCGCATCTTTTTGCCGTATTTCTTACGGATAGCCTTGTCCTTCCAATTGATATACTGCCAAATATGGGTGAGCTCGTGCGCCATCGTCAGCATGGAAGCCATGCGCGGCGAGCCGTTTTCCACCAGCAAGGTGTAACCGTGCTTGTCGCTGATGGCAACACCCAAAATGCGGCCATCGCTCTTCGGTGTGGGAATGAAGGCTTTGCCCAAACGCTTGTGCAGCGTTTTGGAGTTGACCATTTCCACCTTGATACCCGCGTTGATGCGAATACCGAAGAAGGATTCCATGTTGCGCTTGACGTCTTCGAAGATCTTGCGGAATTCCTCGCCTGTCTTGATCGCGGTACGGCTGCAATTCAAGCAGCGGTCGCGACCGTCGGCCAGCGTTTCGTATTCCACGCCAAAAATTTCGGTTCCGCAGAAATCGCAATAGCGGGCATCCGGTTTACCCGGCAAGTAGGTCGCTTCGATAAACTCGGCGATCTTTTTGCTGTCTCGTGCCTTTTTCAGAGCGTTACGATGCATGCCCATTTCGGCAAGATACTGCAGCGTGCCCGTCAGATCCAAGGAAGTCGGCTCGGAATCCTTACCGTACAGCAGATAATACCGCGCGTGATAGGGTTTGCGCTCGGTGGAGAACCCAACCTTGGTTGCATGATCGCTTTCGGCCGTATACACCACCTCATTGTAAAGCGGTGCTTCGGTGGCATCGGCAGGTTCCTCTGCCACTCCCTCTTCGGGCGTGGCTTCGGTCGGTTCCGTTTCCGCAGGCGTTTCCTCAGCAGGCGTTTCCTCAGCGGGGGTTTCCTCAGCGGGGGTTTCCTCAGTGGGGGTTTCCTCAGCGGGAGGTGTTTTCTTTTTGCGTTTGAGCCAGCCGAAGAGTCCTTTTTTCTTTTTGGGTTCTTCGGGTTGCGCGGGTTCGGGCGTTTGCGGCACGTCTTCCGCAGGCGTGCCCGTTTCCCCTTCCGGTACAGCCGGTGTTTCTTCGGTGGGAACTTCATCCACCGGCGGTTCTTCGCCCTTTTTGGGCTTTTTCTTGAACCAGCCCTTGATGGTGTCAAACACTTTTTTGATGCCGCGCCCGATTGCCGAGAACACGCCCTTTTTCTTGGGCTGCTCCTCGGTTTCGGGATCCGCAAACACAATCGGCGGCTGCGGCTCCGGAGGCGGATTCAGGCTGGCTTCCAGCGTGGCCAGATGCCAATCCAGGTAATCGTGCACCATACCGAAGATACGCTCGAGATTGCGTTCCACCGCAACGGTTAACCCTAAATCCAGCTGGCTGTCCTCCAGGATATAGATCGCATTGGATTGCAGCGCACACCCCTCACCTTTGATCGAATACGTCATCGGCTTATCCGCAGCTTCGTCAAGGAACGAATCGTCCGTAACCGCGCAGATAAACGCGTGATTTTCGGCAAACAGGGTTTTGAAAATTTCATTGAAGAGCACCGTCACGGTATAGCGAATGGAATCGTTTAGCTTGCCGCCGAAATCCGGCAGCTCGATGCGCAGGATCTCTTTGTTGCGATACTCGCGCCGGATTTTGCTGTTATCGCCTTCAAACAACACTCGTTTCGCCGTGGCGAAATCGTTGTATTTTTCCATGCGATAATAGCCGGACGTGCTCACGCTGATATCGGCAAATTCTTTCACGACCTTGAGCCCCGCAATATCCTGTTGTGCACCGATCTTGTTGGAGGGCTTGGTGCCCAGCACGGTGTATTCGCGGATTTGGCGGTACGTGGGACGGCCCGTGATATGATCCGCCGCACGGCGAACCAGCACTTGTCCATCGGCCGTGAGATACTGCATTTCGTAATATTTGCCGCCGAACGTGAAGAACTGTCCGGGCAAATATTTTTGATAAATATGACCGCCGAGCTCGGCACCCAGGTAGTACCGCTGGCCTTTTTCATCTTCCGCCACATAGCCGGCGGAACGAAGCTCGGAGACACACCGCTTCATGAATTCCGCATCGACAATGGAATACGTGGTTTCCATCTTGCCGCTCTTGAGGTTGAACGCTTCATCCTTTTTGATGATATCATGCGTCCACTCACCCTCCGCGAAACGAAGCGGTTCGCCGTACACGGTGTTGACCGCTGCGCGATAATCCTCCGAAAGCACTGCGGTTTCAGACACCTTGGCATAGCAGTTATACAGCTCATACCATAGCTGTTTTTTGAGATCGAACACCGAAATACCAAGCAGGGACAACTCTTTTTCCAGCGTTTGTGCGCTGACCGGGAACGTGCTCATCATCAAAATCAGCCGCAAAATGGTGTTGCGGTTGCTGCGGGTGTAATCCGCCACAATGCACGGAATGGCTTTGGCATCCGCTTCAAAAATGGAAGCGTTATCCGCCATGTAATCCTTGAGCAGATAATCCGAAGAAATGATGTTGATGAAGCCCTGCTCGGTGGTTCTCGTGGAGAAATCGCGCAGAATTTCGAACATGTTATTTGCTTCGTCTTCCACCGTCATATAGGTGTTTTTCTCAACCTCGGCGCTCCAGAAGTTGGGCGTTGCCACAAAGCGCTCGTCCATGGCCCCCTGGCTGGTAGGCAGGCCGGCATATTTGGTGAGATCGTAATAATACTGCTGATCGATCCAACGAATATCCGTTACGGGGAATGCCTCGCCGCCGTACCATTTGGTTTTGGAAACCTGGTTTTTGAGTGCGGCAAAGGACAATTCCGTGCCCACACCGAGATAGCGGGAAATGTTGGGCACCAAACGATGGTGCAGATACTCCTCATCCGCTTCCCAGCACATATACGAGGAAGTGCCGAGGTGCTTTTTGGTGGCAGAAACCTCTGTGAGGCTTGTCATCAAAACGTGCGACATGGCATCCACCAGGCCGTCACAGTTTTTATCGCACAGGCAATAGACAATGTTTTTATCCTCTTCGGTGCGACATTTTTTCACCAGCAAATTGAGACCGATCTGCGCGGTGGAAATCAATTTGGACGGTTCGATCACGACCACAAAGCCAACGTTTTCCAAAAATTCGGTATTGGCGTTGTGCAGTTCGATATCCAACACGTCGGAACGGGTGACGATACCGATATCCAGCTCCTGCGCTTCGGCACTGAGCACGCCCACGTTCCACATGAACGGAATGTTTGTCACGGCTTCAATGCCTTTGCCGAGCCATTCCTTTACGTCTTCCTCGATCGAATGCCGACCCAGCACCACCAATACCTTTTGATGGCTCAGCAGCGCGCGGTTCATCGGATAGAACGCATACGGAATCAGGTCGTTATAAAACGGGTTATTGAACAAAATGCTCTTGCCGTTCAACATATCCAGCGAGGAACGCAGGTAATTGTGATCCAGGCGGAAACCGGTTTTGTTCAGCGCATCGATGTACGAAGCGAAGCAAACGATCTTTTGATCCTCGCTCTTTTCCAGCTCACGGATGATCTCATCCGTTGTCACATCGTACGCCAACGCGTTGTTGATGCTGGTGTTTTCCGCCAGCAGCTTATCGCCGAAAACGGAACGCAGGAACTTGCGCAGCAAGGAATAGTTCACCGTTCGATAGGCATCCTCATCCTCGCCCAAAATACGGCCGGAATACTCACGCTTGGTGGCACCGTCGAGATAAAAGAACAACTCGCCCACCGCCAAAACACCAAACACCGGATAGAAAACCGATTTGAGCAATCCGTCGTCGTAGAAAAAGCTGCTTGCGAACAGCAACAAGGTGGAGAGCACCACCGCGCTGTAATAAAACAATTTCAGCATGCTGCGCGCCTGCACGTAGCTTTCCATCAAGCACCATTTATCCTTTTCGGGGAAATATTCATAGAACATGCCCGCGATTTTTTGGTGCAGCGCACCATCGGTTTTGATGGAGCGCGACATGATCTCGATGCAGAATTTCTTGACCGCCATATACGCCAGAATAATCACAGCGTTGGAAATGTAGAAGATCCAGAAGCCCAGGTTGAGATCATCGATGAACACGCGCACCAGCGCAGCAAACTGCTCGATCAAAGCGCTGATCTTATCCGGCATCCACGGGAAACCGGCAAGCGACGCGATCCAATCCGGAATGTTTTGGATCAGATTTAAAAGCCATTCGTTCAGCGCGTTGATCGCGAACATTCCCACAATGACGTAAACCACCGCCACGATCGGCATAAAAAACTGCTTGCTCCGTTTGGAGGAGGGCAGGTTCACCTTTTTGCTCATGAAACACAAAAACAGGAACGGAAGAGTTGCCGATACCATTTTGATGATTTTTAAAATTGTATCAATCATATAACTCCTCCCTTGTTAGTGTGATGGATTCCACATAATCGATTGGGATGGTGATCTCATGCCCTTGCTGCAGGTACTCGATCCGCTTTTTGGAATGAACGCTGGGCATTTCGTACTCATAATCTCTCAGCACCGTGAAATCAAATTCGTACGGGGCACATTCCTTCACGTGGATCTTACTGAAATCCACGTATTTGGAAAACATTTCGTGAATGTGCCCGATCTGCTCGGTAATCCGCATGTCGTGATACGACAAGATCCGTTTGGTACGGGTCACAACGGAATCCCGCTTTTTCAGCACGGAGAAATCACGCATCAGATTGCACGCATTGCTGATATAATGCGAGAATTGCGCCAGCGCGCTGTTGATCTGATTGCAGATACCGCTCATCACATAATTGAAATGCTTGAAGCGGTTGACCAGCTTCTTTCTAAGGAAGAATAAGTAGATAAACCCGATCACCAAAAACAGGCCCAACACAATGCCCGTTAACATCAGCGAAAACAGGAACGATTTGCCGGTGTTCAGGTTACCGAGCAGCAACGGGAAGAACCCGATCAGGTAAGCCAACACCGAGAACAAGCACACAAACAACGTTTTCTTTTTCGTCATTCGCTGCGCAATGCCGCGCTTGATCTCCCGATCCGCTTCCTGGATCTGCTCGGTAAAGTGCTTGGTATCAAACAAGTGCGTGGTGGTAGTTTCCACCATCTTTTGTTCCAGCTCCGCAATGTGGAATTTTACGTCTTCGGCCTGATTTTCCGATAACAGAAGTGTTCTGTCATCCACGATGCGGTTGTTTTGGTGCAAGCCATCCGAAACGGCGGTTTTCACCGCGCGCCGCGGCTCCCGCAGATAGCGAATGAACCGCTTGCTGATCTCACGGTACTGGCGTGACCAGTAAACCGTTTCTTCTTCCGGGCAGTCGGTGGAAAGACCGATCTTTTTATACTCGGCATACAACTCGCCCTCGTTGGTTTCCGAGTTGATCTTCACCGGAATGTGAAGATCGGATTCAAACAATCTCTGTGCCGTGCGATTGTCCACAGACGTTTCGCTGTCGCGATCCAACTGCACCCCAATATCTTTTAACAAAAACTGCGTGGACTTCAATTTGCTGATATAATTCTCGCAAATCTTAGTCACGATACCCGCGTTAAAATCAATTTGAGCGCGATACACGTTGTTCGCATTCATCACACCTTGCGGCACCTCGTTGTTGGCCACAATGAGCAATAAGCACAACAGCTTGATCTGATCAAACTTGAACTGCTTATTATCTTTCGGCAGAATATCAAAAATCATGAATTTCAGCTTATCATGATACAGATTGAACGAGGTAAACCGAGAGGATGCCACCTCATCCTTCTTTTGCCATTTGATATCCTGCTCCACTTTTTCGAAGTCGAATGTTCTTGGCGAAAGACAAATAACCTCCAGCGGCAACTTGTCCTTCATTGAAAAGTGACTCGCAATGCCTTGCAGCAGTTCGTTCTTCTTGGTGTTTTCGATCAGGCATTCGGTATACTCGGGATCAAAATAGATCGGATCGTTTCCGATAAATTTGATGAACTCCAGTATCTCGGTATCGGGAATCAAACGATTGATTCCCGAAATATCCGATACCTTGATCGCCGCGATTAACGCATCCACGTTTTCGCTCGCAACGAACTTGCGCAAATCATCACGCTGATACTTGTCAAACCGAACCGCCATTTCGGCACAGTTCACGGCTTCCAACTGCTTTTTCAGCATGTATTCGTACGTTTGCAGTTGACCAGACGCCAGCAGATCGTACTCATCCTTGGAAATCACGGATTTGAAGCGCGGAACGCCGCTCAAGGCGGTTGTGAGTTTCACTAACGGATTGGAAACCGCTTGCTCATACGCGGCAATTCTTTGCTCGCGTCTGTTTTTCAAATACGCCCAAGCTCTATTCTTTTGCGAATAGAACGACTCACTGTACTGCGTGAAATCAAAGGGGTTCAGTTGTTCCAAGCCGTCATCGTAAAGGATCAGAGCACGCCATTCCTCTTGATATTCGATGAGGTCGTACAATCCCGGCACCATCGCATCCAAGTTATCGGCGTCCTTATCCCATTCGCAAAAAGCCACCCGTTCCGAATGATACAGCGGACCAAAAAACATTTTAGTTTCTTCGAAGAGTTTTATCGTTTCTTTTTCGGCAAAAATTACCGTAAACATCGTATAACCTCCCCTAAAAACTTTGCTTGAGAATTACTTAATGAGGGTACGCAATTCCTCGATCTTCTCATCAAACTTGAACGTGTTGAGCTTTTTGATCTTGTTGCACACCTTGCGGAAGACCATGTTCACCACACGGTTATCCTCAATGGAGGTGTTCTTTCTCATGGCGTCGTTCTCGTTGTACGCATCGTTGTTGAAGTTGTCGATGAACAAACGGAACTGTGCCTCCAAACGGCTCGCCAGGAACGGATCGCGATCCACTTCCTGCTCGTAGCGGCCCACTTCTTTTTCCATCACCGCAATGACACTGTCGATCATGATGGACAGCTCGTTGTCGTCCATCTTGGAGCGCGGCAAGGAGTTATAGTACGCCAGCGGGATTTCGAACACACTCGTGGGTGCGACATGCCCATCGCCGATCTTGAAGTTGGACGTATCGCGGACAAAGGCACTTTCGGTATAACGGCGGTTGGAATCGATATCGTACTTGCAGCGTTCCTCTTGCATTTCATAAATCTTCGCAACGGAAGCTCTGTCGCGGTACAGCGCATCCAACACCTCATAGAACTCATCGCATTCCGTGTTGTTGGAAACCACCAGGGAGGTTCTGTCACCCTCGGTATCTTCCAGCGCATAAATGCGTTTTTGCGCATCGTAACGGGAGGACGGATGCGTGATAATCATGCCGTGCACAATACCGTACACCAACGCGGAGTGGATCTTAACCATCTCGTTGTAATGCGCATCCAGGGAAATCTCCGGCATTTCGGTCAGCGAATCCCAGCGCTTGTCAATGTGCAGCGAAATCGTTGAGCTCTTGGTGGAATCCGGGCCAATACTCTTGATATAGTCGTGATAGGCCTTGAAGTAGATACCCGCTTCTTCGTTGTACTGCGCGTCTTCGTTGCACTCATCCGGGCTCTTGAAACGCGACAGCATATCCGGCGTAATGTTGTACAGCGCATTGAAGAAGTGCATTTCATACTTGGAAACGGTGTTAGTGCCGGTGGCGTTCATGTTGAACGGCTGCACCAGTGATTTGATGTTGAGATCGCGCAGATCGTCCAGCTTCTTGTTGTAGGCGCACAGCAGAACTTCACGCGGCTCGTTGAAGTTGGAGCAGCCGATACCGGGCGAGGCCAACTTGTTACCGAACTTGATCTTATCGCGCAGATATTCGATCTTGCGGCCATCGGAGATTTCGGGAGCAAATACCGGCGAATCGCCATCCGATTGCTCAACCGCTTTGAAGTACTCCTTGAACTCCAATTCCTGCGCAATGGCGGAAATGATGTTGATGTTCAAAATGCCGTCGCACTCTTCGCGCACGGATTCTTTGAAGTAATCGATGAGCACGGTATCGAAAATATCCGTTGCCGGTTTTGCCAAAGCGGGATCGTACTGCGCAATGCGGTTGTTTTCGGCGTTCATCTTGATCGCGTCAAAGATCTTCGCGCTCAGCTCAGCCGGCAGCATCAGATCGTCGCCGGTGGTCGGGCAGATCTTCGCCCATCTTTCCAGGCTGTCTTTGTCGGCACAGACGTAGGAAACGCTGTTTCCTTCGCGGAATTTGAGTTTATCCACGATCTCATCCTGCGCTTTGGACAGCAGGTACACCTTGCCCTCAAAGGAGGCATAGAACTTCTCGAACTCATCGCACAGCTGCTTGAGGTAGTTCTTCGCCACTTCGTATGCGGATTCTTTCAAAGTGCTTTCGCAATAATCCTTCACCGTGTCGGCATAGGAGGTGAACAACTCGTTGAGCTTGTTCCACAGCGGTTTGTAGCCGCCGAGTTTTTCAAAGAACGAAGCATCGTTCTTTTCCAGCTTGCAAACGGCATCGAAGTTCGCTTCGGTGCTCTTGCTGGTAAAGCCGCCGCGCACGTCGAAGTAATCCGGATCGTTGGCGCTAGGCGAATAGATCGACAGGTCGTTGAAGTACTTGTTCACGTTGGCCTTCGCGGTCTTGTGCGCATCCTCAAACTTATCCTTCAAGGCGTACAGCATGTAACGCATGGCGTTGGGATGCATGGCGCCGTCGTTGCCGATCAAAAGCTTTTCAACGTGGAACGGCATGTTATCCGCCACAATAGACGGTGCATCGAACAGGATGGAACGCGCAGCCGAACGCGCAGCCGAAGCAGCGTTCTTCTTGATCTCGTTTTCATAGTTACGGATCTTCTGGAGGTTGGCGGTTGCCTTGCCTCTCAAAGCCTCGTCGTTTTCATAATCCTGGCGCTCGCTGAGTTCCTCCACGCTGACCTTCAGATTCTTGATCTGCGGATTGCTCTCGAACGCTTTGCGGATCTGGGCATCGAACGCCGACAAGAACGCGCTCATCTTGGCATTCACCTCAGCCTGCACCTTATCCACTTCGTTTGCAAGGCTGCCCTTGATATCCACATCAAAGCGAGCGTTGCCCTCGTTGATGCGTTTGACGTACACGCCGGAACGGGTGGGCGCTGCTTCGGTGGAATAGGCTCTTCTCTTTTTGAACTCAGCTTTTTCTTTTTCGTAGGCTTTGTCGTATTTCAGCCATTCGCCAACCGTCTCACCGTCGCCGATACAGCCGATAGCTCTGGAGTACGCCACGTATTCCAAAATATCCTCGTAGGGGTATTTCAAAACCGAAGCACCGATACCGCCGAAACGGTTACGGCCGAGGTTGTCGCCGTTGGCAAATTCCTTGATGATGTTATCCTCGATACCGAAGGCATCTTTTTCCATGGGGCCGATGTTCTGCTCGTACAAGCTCTGTGCCGCAAACTCCTTGTACTGATCCAGCGTCTGCATGCTCTCCTGGCTCTTGTCCACACGATCCAGCAGGAAGCAGAAATCAAACGGCAGGCCTTCCAGCTTGTCCACGCCGTTGGTCGTGGTGGGAATATCGATGTACAGATCCTTATAACGCTCCAGATCCTTACGCACCGCGCAGAAACCGCTGGATTTGATCATGAACGCGTTGATCTCTTTGATGGTGGCATAGCCGTTGCGACGCAGGCTTTCCTTTTCGGTTTCGGTGCGGATGACGGTATCCATCACACCGGGCAGCAGCAAGTAGCCACGGATGATCGCCGCTTTTTCGCGATAGTGCTTGTGCAGGTACTCACGAATCAGCATACCGACCGTCATCGCAATACCGGAACCGGTACCGCCGGCTGCCGAAGACACGATCACCACGCGCAGCGCCTGCTTGAGCTCGCCGCCGTCTTTCAAGAACAGCTCGTCGATTGCTTTGTACAATTTCTGAATTTCACCGGTTTTGATGGTGGCGTTCAACGCCAAGCGCGAAATGGCACGAACCTGGCCGGCACCTTCGGACACGGTCTTGGAATACAGCGTGGTGTTGTTCGGGAACCAGTTGTTGCGTGCATCGTCATCGTTTTTCAGATAATCCAGAACGCTCTGAGTCGACGACGTTTGAATCGGGATCACGTTTGCCCTGGAATTCTTGACACATTTCAGGTCGTTGGCGTTGGTATCCATCGCCACAAACTTGATGTTGTCCACCTCCGTGCCGCGGCAGCGCTCTGCCACGCGGGTGACGATATCCGAACCGATACCGCCCACACCGACAAACAAGGTTTCCTTGGTCACATTACATTGCACGTTTTCTTTTCTTACCGACATGATAAATTTCCTCCCCAAATCCTTTATTTCATAGTTTTTGTTTTACACGTTAAGGTTGACAAACCGTTTGCGCGGGACAATTCAAAACGAGGACTGCAGCTGATCACCTGCTCGATCGGCGGTACTTCTTTTCCGTTTTCCGCTTTTCGTAAGTCGTTCGCTTTGATCCATTGACCGTTGTAGTTCATGTATTTTGTTCCGGCGATCTTCACCTCATCACACGGTGAATCGATGCCGGTGATCATCACACGGCGGGAACGCGGTTTGGTGAACCGATTATCCACAGCCCGCAGATCAAACGTGGCCGAGCATTGCTCGTCGTAATCCACCGCCGATGAACCCGCAATGGATAAGGATCTGCCTTTGCGGGCATACCCCACGTCCACAAAGGATGAATCCAGATCGCCGGCTTTCATGGTGGTGAAGCTTGCCGTATCCTTGACAATGCTCTTGGGCAATACCTTTTGCAGCATGTAAATCAGCCACAAGGCAAAGGCCACTGCAAAAGCCAGTATCCACAAAAGAATGCGGCGGAACCGGCCGTACGTTTGCACCTCAAACGAAACGCTGTCGTCCTCCTCGGTGACGTCGCCGTATTCATCGGTGTACGCCACGTTGGCGGTCAGCTTGTATTTTCCGGTTTCGGGTTCCACGTAAGCGCCGCTTTCGTCCTGCGCGATGTATACATAATACGCCGATTCCCCGTTGATCGGTTCGCACCGATACGGCAGTTTTTCGGAGGTTTTCACCGAAATTGTGGTGCGCGCCAATTGCTCATCCGTCAACGGCTGACCTTCCAAGGATAAGGAAACCTTTACCGGCTCCCATTCCGCGTGATCCGCCATTTTGAACCACGAATGCGGCTGCAGCACCGAAGCCTCCACATCGAGATCCACCTTTTGGGCTTTCACGTCGATGCCCCGGAACCACGCCAGATCCGGATCGTCCTTACTGGTGATCTTGTATTTTCCCAGATACGCACCCTCGATGGTCACCTCGGTATCGTCATCCGGTTCAAACAAGACAGCGGCGCCGTTGGCATATTCCTTGCGCTGCGAATCCTTGGACGTTTTCACAAACGTGTTGATCTTCACGTTGTTGCCCATCAATTCGTGCGAGGTGACGTCTTCCCCGGTGGTGCTGTCCACGATTTTGCTGGTCACCGTGTATTCCCCTGCCACAAAATCATCGGGTCCTTCCACCGCTTCGCCGTCGCTGTTGACAATCGAAACATCGATATCCACATCCGGCTCATAGAAGATCTGAATCGCATCCGCGCCGGAATACGATAATGTGTATTCGCCTTTCGGGCAATCCGCAAAGGTAACGACCTGCCCTGCCAGCGACGTATCCACCGGTGCTTTGTCGTACCCCTTGGCTTTGATCTCGCTGTATTTGCGCTGACCGCTGTCCAATGTGATGCCGATCTCCTTCCCCGCTGCGTTGGTCAGGGAGGTGATTTTGGCGTTGGCGCCCTGCGCAAACACGATCACGTTTTTCATGGACAAATCCAACTGGAGCGACGTGCCGTTCAACCGATTGTTCGGCAACACCGAGCGCTGGAAGATCGAGTTGCAAATTTCAATCAAGTCGTCCTTCAAGCTGGTATCCGATGACTTCTTGGCGAAGAAGTTGTTGGCTTCATCCGCTTTCAGCGCCGTGGCGCCGCCAAAGCCGAGATACTGCACCTTGATGGCATCCGACGCGAGCGCCGGCACACGCTGTTGCAGCTTGATCGATGCGCTTTTGCCGCGTTCCTCCTGGTTGAAGGCACCGTCGGTCAGAATCACCAACCACTTTTCGGCCGCGCTGGAACGGTTTAAGTATTCATATGCTTCCGTGATCGGCGCAAACGGTGTGTTGGACGGATGCACGGTGTACAATTTCGAGATCTTATCAATATCGCTCTTGCTTCGGATCTCGATCGCCGCGTAGCTGCCGCCCGACTCCGGCTGTGAGCCGTCCACCGTTACCTCCCACATCGGGAAAATATGTAGCTTATCACGTTCATAATTAAGCATGGATGCAAAAATTTCCATTGCATACTTAGCTCGACACCAACCTTGATTCTGATACATGGATCCCGAGTTATCAAAGACCACCGCAATGTCATAACTCTTCTCCGCTTTGGTGACGGTCGCCGCGCCTGCCGTGAATGAAACGGCGGCAAACGCGCTCGCCATCACGAACAGAATCAGCAGCAATGAAAAAACCTTGCGCAGTTTCCTCGCTGTTTTCCCCATTCTACCCCTCCTATTGTTATTACAGTAAAACCGCAAAATCCGTGTTTTTTCGCACGGCGTTATTTTTCACGGATAAACTCATGGAATTCGTCTGTGTAAATCTCCAACACGTTGAGCAACTTGTTGGTCGCCTCGTTTTTCGTGAACAGTAGGATCAACGAAAGAAAGGTATTCCACGTCATCTCACGTTTGTTGTTTTCGATGGACAAAATCGTGCTGCGGCTCACACCGATCTTATCCGCCAATTCTTCCTGCGTGAGACCCAAACGCGTTCTCAGCATCGGGAGGTTTTCCGTCATGTTTTGAATCAACCGATCACGGTTCATTTGATTGTTTTCCATACCGATTTCCTTTCGTTAAATTTCACCTGCCGATCGCCCTCGATCGACAAAAAAGAATACAATTCGCCGATACTAATATAGTATATAGGTTTTTCATGTATTTGTCAACGACAACAAGTGCCAAAATTCAACATTTTGCGCAAAAAAGGAACGCCCTTCGGCAAGGGCGTTTGCGGTGATGGAAATCGGTATTTACGAAATACCGTGAACCTGTAAAAAAACAAAGGCTATCCTGCGACAGCCTTTGTTTGGTAAGTATTTTATAGAGTTTCTTCCGTGATTTCGGGAACCGGAGCTTCGGCCTCGGTCATCGGCACCGCATCCGCCTCAGGTTCAGCGGGCAGCTTTTTCAGTTTGCCAAACGCTGCGATCCCGCTCACCAGTGAAATGATCACCCACACGTGTATCACATAATCAAACACGGAATCCAAAATCACGCCGTTCAACGCAAACATGGCCACGGTATCTACCAAGAACAGGACCAACGCCGCAATCAACCAGCCGCATTTTTGCTTTTTGGCAAACACCCAGCACAAAACATAAATGAGCAAAATAACGGCAGCAATACACAAGGCAATCACAAAAACACTTTGGGGGAAAAACTCCATTCCCGCAAAATCGCCCGTATAAAACTCTGCCGGATAACGACCGCAAAGCACCATGGCCACGTCCACCAAAGCAAACGGAATGTACGCCGAAAACAGAAAATACGTGTTGCTGTTGGTTGCCAGCAAAATAATGTTGATCGCCGTCAACGCCACAACCAACAACACGTTGTTGCATGCATTTGCATAACGGCTTTGAAGCATCTGACTTTGCGGAACCTCTGCCGCACTCTTCTGTTTGTTAAACAATCCCATATTCTCCCCACCCTCTGTTTTGATCGCGTTTATCGCTTACAACCAGTATAAAAGATTTGGTACCGTCTGTCAATCGGGTTGCAACGGCAACCACTGCGAATGGACTGCCGCGGATACGCTCTCGGCATAATGAGCAAAGCCTGTGTCGTTGGGATGCAGGCGCAAATCGGCAAACAGATTTTCATCCTGCGGCACAAATGTAAAGCCGTGAACCACCGTCACGTTAGCAAACGCGGCCGCCTGCTGTTCGATGATATGCGCCACATCCTCAAAGGCGCCAAACGCTTCCTCCAAGTGCATATCCTTGCGCCAGATCGGGGTAATCACCAAAATGGGAACGTTCGGATAATTTTGCGTCAAGTTAGCAAGGAACTTCGCGCAGTTTGTCGTCATCGTTTCCCGTTCGCTGCGATGCCAATCGTTGGTGCCGTAGGCAACCGTGATATAATCCGGCTCAAACTCCTCTTTGGCAGCCGCAAGCGGCGGAAAGAACACTTCGCCGCCGATCGCCTTGTTATATTCATTGGCTCCGAGCAGCTTTGCAAGCTGTGTTATGTATTTGTTGGACGGATATAACGCATCGTACCCTTGCGTGATCGAATCCCCAAAGCAAAGCACCGTTTTGCGTTGCTTTTGCGGCACAATAAACGCCCCATCGTCCAAACAAAGCTCTTTCAAAACGGCTTTCACCGACCACGGGAACACAAGGCGTACCTCTTTTCCGCCCGAGCCGAGCGAAAAAGTTTTGGAGAATTCGCCGAGCGGCCGTTCCATGTTGGCATATTTTCGCGGGATCTCCGTCTGCGAAAAATTATCCAGCGTGCCAACGCGTTTGCCGTTCACAAACGCCTCAAACGCAAAATACGTACGGCTGCTCCCCGGGGTAACCTCCGCACGCAAAAACAAGGCATCGCTGTTGGTGCGAAAACACAGTTGCACGCCCGAGGTGGCAAACAATTTTCTGTAAAAATCGGCGTTGCGGTTTTGATACAACTCTTCTTGTTGTTTGGTAAAACGGTAAAAATGGATACCGTCTTCCTGCTGTTCAACGCGAACCGCGCCCGTTGTGATCTTTTGAATTTGTGATACGTTTAACTGCATACACTCCACCCTCTTTTATATCATCGGTGCCAACAAAAGCGGCAGGATCGGCAGCAAAAACAAAAACGCCGTAATACCCGAGGCAATCCGCATCACGCGGTTTTGCGCAAGCTTGTAAGAAACGATTGCCAAAATCAACCCGATAACTGAAATCATCGCGATGCCTAACAACAGAATATCCATACCCACGCCCAAATAGTCCACGCCGCTGACACCCGGCGTTGCCGCCAACCGATCCAGTTCTTTTTGCACGTCGATCACGCCATCCACCGCAAAAACGATATCGAACAAAAAAACTGCTACCATCAGTACAAAGAATATCCAAGACAGCACTTTTTTCATGCCGACACCCACTTTCATCCTCTTACGTTACCGTTAGGTGTATTATAGCATAAAAGCGGCGAAGGGGCAAGGGAAGGTGAAATATCGGCTTTGCCGATGTGAAATAATGACCTACGGTCATTGTGAAATTTTCTGCTAACGCAGAAAGTGAAATGAAATAAATCCCTCTTTCACATTGCGAAGCAATATTTCGCACGCGTAGCGTATTTCACAAATCCCGCAAGGGATTTATTTCGTTCAAAAAGAGAAGACACGCGAGAGCGTGTCTTCTCTTTTTCTGTCATTCGTGTCCGAAAAAGAACTGGGTGGAAACCGAGGATTTGCTGTAAAAGTTTATAATTATATGCATTACATTATGATATGGTATCCGCTGTGTATTGGGAAACAATGTTTTCAAGATCGAAAGCAACATTGTCAAGCTTGTTAAATGTATATTCCATATTTAAAGTCTTTTGGGCGTGTATATCACCATTATCTTTCAATATAGTCATAGAAATTTCAGTGGACATAGTTTTAGCCACTCCATCTTTATCTATTGTTAAAATAATTTTTATATCATCCAATTTATCTTCTTGAATATTGGGCAATATTTCTCGCATCACTTTATAACCGTAACCGTAATCTGTGCTATCGCCTTTCACAATAAAAGTGACCTCAATATCGGAATCTTTCTTCTTTGCTTCAAAAGAAGAAATTGCATCTTGAGGAAATAAAGGCGTATTAAGATATGGAAAGACAACACTATTAATATTAAAACCATGATACTGTTGTAGTGTTCCTTTTGAATTTAACGGACATGATATATTATAAAATTTATCATTATCAATACAATAAAAATTCAATTTGTTTGCTCCAGGAAATTCACTTAATAAATAATACTGCCATTTCCCATCAACATTTTG
>JAZQIV010000090.1:0-4928 GCA_045541305.1 Acutalibacteraceae bacterium
GCTTCCGCGCCCATCCGTTTGATAACGTACTGAAACACTGCCGGACACTTTTTTCAACTGCTCATCGAAGGCTTTTTCCACACCGCACGCACCGCTGATTCCGTCATTACCCAAATATCCGATCACATGAGCAGCTGTTTGGTTTTCGGAGTACCGTTGGGCACAGGTAAATTGGCGAATACCGTTTGCCAAAGGCAACGGTGCATCCGATTGCAAAGAAACCGGTTTTCCATCTTGGAGGCGCTTTGACACAGTCTCCCACTCATCCGCTTGCATAGCGGTGGACAAGGCGGCCATCGCTTCCGGCGCCGCAATAATAGATGCTGCATACGATTCGGTTCGATTGGTTAATCGGGAAAGGTTACGATCATAGATAGTCCCACGAAGCTGAGCAACCGTTACCGTAACAGTAGATTGCGTGCCGGCGGTTTCGGACAAGGGTTCACGCACCAGTTTCATCAGCCGCATCATGATGCCGCTAAAGGCGAACAAAAGCGCAACCAATAACGTTAAAGAACGTTTTTGCATAAAAAATCTCCTCCGATTGGGAGTATTCCCGTTCGGAGGAGCGTTTACACACGTTTACGCAAATAACTGCCGGGCGGCAATTGCCGTTCACACGGAATTTTAACAGTCATGGTCGGGTGCGGCGTGCACTCGATCGGTTGGTTTTCCTCATCCAGCAGCTCTTCTGCTGTAAAGGCCCAAGGCTTTTCGCACGGGATCACGGCTTCCAGCACATCACCTCGAAAAAAGCGATTACGCTGACTGGCAACCAAGCAGCCATCCTCATACCCGGTCACAACCGCTGCTGCTTGATAATCCCGCACATACCCACCGCTTTTTGTGTTTTGCGAAGGGTCGCCAAAATAAAAACCCGTGCCATACGGACGGTGACTGACAGTATATGGCTCACGCGAAAGCCATTCCGGCAGCTGAAAATCGGCAGCAAAACCACTATCGCGATAGGCATCCAAGGCTTGACGATACGCGTTGGTCACGCCGGCAACGTAAAAGGCAGCTTTGGCCCGCCCTTCGATCTTCAGCGAGGAAATACCCGCTCGGTGCAACTGCGGCAAATAATCGATCATGCACAGATCGTTGGCATTAAACAAATACGTACCGTTTTCCGCTTCCTCCACTGTAAGCGGACGCTCAGGGCGGTTGGGCTCGATAAGCTCATAACGCCAACGACACGGCTGTGCACAATCACCGTGATTGCCATCGCGCCCTGTTAAATATGAGGATAACAAGCATCTGCCAGAATACGACATGCACATGGCACCGTGCACAAATGCTTCCAATTCCAACGAAGCGGGGGTTTTTGCGCGAATATCCGCAATCTCATCCAGCGATAGCTCCCGTGCCAGCACCACGCGGGAAGCCCCCATTTCGTGTAAAAAGGAAGCGGTGGCGTGATTCACAACGCCCAGTTGCGTGGAAACGTGGCGTGCACAATGCGGTGCATACTTTTCGGCCAGTTTCAACACACCGAGATCGGCAATAATCAACGCGTCCACGCCGATGCTGTCGAGCAGCTGCAGATACGATGGCAACCGCTCAATCTCCTCGTTACGCGGCAAAATGTTGCAGGTAACGTAAACCTGCCTTCCCAGCGAATGGGTGTAGCGCACCGCATCGACCAATTCCTCATCGGAAAAATTTGAGGGCGCAGCACGCATACCAAATTGTTTTCCTGCCAAATACACGGCATCGGCACCAAACAGAAGAGCGGCATCCAGCCGCTCTCTGTCTCCTGCCGGACATAACAGTTCCGGTAACTTATCCATACATCCCAATCCCATAACGCTTACAGATCCGCACGTGTTCATCGTAGGTCTTTGTGAAGTACGTTTTACCCGTGTCGTAATCCGTAGCGAAATAATAACAACCCGCGATATCTTGATTGTCCGACGGCATCAACACCGCTTTGATTGCTTCCAATCCGGGGTTGTTGATGGCGCCGACCGGCAAACCTTCGCGCTCATAGGTATCGTACGTGGTGTTTTTGATCGTCATATCCGTGCCACCCATCACGCGTTTGATGTAATCACGCGTGGAGTCGCATTGCAATTTTGGATACTGTGATTTGTTGTTCAGGCGGTTAAACAGCACACGTGCTACCTTTTGCATATCGTCACGCGTAGCGGCCTCACCCTGCACGATGGAAGCCAAAATAATCATTTCATCCATTGTGATGTCGCTGGCACTCATTGCGGAACGTACGGTGGTATCGATCCGATCCTCAAAGTTATCCAACAATTTGCGGACAACCGTTTCGCCGGAGCAATTTTCATAGAACTCATACGTATCCGGGAATAAAAAGCCTTCCAGCTTATAGAAGCGGGATTCATAGTCTTTTTGCTTTTTAGACTCAGCAAGGAAAGCATAATCCTTGGAATAATCCACCTCAGCCAACGCCCGATAGAATTCTTCAGCGGAGCAAACTTTCTTTTCTTCCAAGCGCTTCGCAATCTTATCCACCGTGAAGCCTTCGGGGATCAACACCGTTACGGTTTCACGGGCTTTTGTGGCTTGCAGGTTCTGAATCAGCAGCTTATAGCCCATGTTCGGTGACAAGCTAAAATCGCCGGGCTGCCAGGTGGAATCCGCGCCATTCATTTTGGCATACAGACGGAATACCATGGACTGCTCGATCAACCCTTTATCCAGCAGAATTTCCGCAACCGCTTGTGTATTAGCACCTTCCGGTATGGTAACGTCGATAGTTTTCTCGGAACGATTCAGTCCCGTATAATCCAAGCCGCCAACCACGATAAAATATGCCAAAATACCCGAAATCAGCAACACGCTGACCGCATAGATCAAAGCCTTTAAGCAGCCGATGCTTTGTTCGTTTTGAATGTTGCGCTCTTTTTCAGGCGTGGTATGTACCGGCTCTTTTTTGGGGATAATCGGTTCTTCCGGCAAAACGGGTTCTCGCCGTACGACCGGAGCAACTTCTACCGCTTCGCCGTATTCGGAATCCAGATCCAAATCCAGCTTGAAGATTTCTTTTTTCTTGATCGGGATCTCTTCGGAAACGGTTTCCTTGCCCTTGCTCTGCAGTTCATCCAATATGGCATTCACATCGTATTCTTTGTTATCTTCGGCCATTGTCAATGCCTCCTTTTCTGATGCCGGTACGGCGAATATACTTTTCGGTAACCAGCAATTGTACGGGTCGATCAAAACGACCATGCGGCAAATAACGACGCACACAAGCGCTGTAACAAATACCGATCATGTGGCCCTGGTAATTTGCCAAAAAACGATCGTAATATCCTTTACCATATCCCAGCCGATACCCGGTGAAATCATACGAAAAAGCCGGGATCAAGCACATGGACGAGGTGGTATCCGTTACCAGGTTTGCCGGATCCGGTGCAGGTTCCAGCACGCCAAAGCTGCCGGGTGCCAGATCTCCCATGGAGCGGATATAATAAAACTCCATCTGGCGCGTATCCGGTACACAGCGTGGCACCGCCACACGTTTCCCATCCGCGAGCGCCTGTGCAATAATACGGTGCGTATCCACTTCAATCGGTGTGGACACATACACCAGAATCTGCCGACTCACGCGGTATTGCCACAGCTTGCGAACCATGTTGGCAATACTTTCATCCGCCCTACTGCGAACCGACGGTTCCATTTCTTCACGGATGGTACGGAACTGCGTGCGCAAGCGCGTTTTCAATTGTCGAATGTCTTCTATCGGCATTGCATTGCTTCCCCAATCTCCCGCGCTTTTTCGGGCGAAATCAGTTGTGCCACAATCGCTAACGCAAACGGAATCGAAACGCCGGCACCTTTCGCCGTCACAACGCCGTCATCCGAAACCACGGATTCATCGCAGCAAATCGCCCCCTGCAGCGCCGGTTCATAACCGGGATAGCAGGTGGCGTGTTTACCTTCCAGAAGTCCTAATTCTCCCAGCACAGATGGAGCCGCACAAATAGCAGCTACCAAAACATCGTTTTGTGCCGCAGCGCGCACGTACTTAGTCACGGTTGCGCATTGTTGCAGGTTAGTCGTCCCGGGTAACCCACCCGGCAACACAACAGCCTGCACGTTTTCAAGTGCCGGTAATTTTTCCTCTGCAACGTCTGCTTTGACAAGAATGCCATGTGCCCCTGTCACCCACTCGCCACCGACACCAACGGTGCACACGGAAAGGCCGGCGCGACGCAGCACGTCAACCGTGGCCAACGCCTCAATCTCTTCGAAACCGTTTGCCAAAAACAAAACAACCATGTGTTTCACCTCATCCAAAAGAAAATCCCATATAAATAGCGCAGTCTGTAGGCAACGCTGCCGAAAACGGCAACATCATGCCAAAACAACTGCCTGTTGTTCCTTCCTCAAACGCGACGTAATCCGTGCATTCAAAATGTGTCGCCAACGCTGCGCAAACGTTTGGCAAAAGCGCTGCTCCCCATCGCTCGATCATCAGCAAAGTGGAGCATTCCTTGCGGCAAAGGGCGTAACCGCCCTGAACACGAATCGGCATGCAAGCGGAAATCTCCGCTTGCAAAAAGCGATTATCCCAATCGATATGTGCGAACGGCAGCGCCCGTTCACGCGCTGCGCAATACTCCTTGACGGATAGTATCTCCAAATCAATGTTTTGCGGTGTTGCCGTTCCTTGCCATCGACGGCGATAACAAAACGGTTTGTATCCGAAACGCTGATAAAACCCAACAAGCGAAGGTTCTTGCGGGCACAAGAAAGAGGCGGCAACGCCTTGCTCCTTTTGCGCATTTAATGCTTCGGTAAGCAGAGCCGAAAAGATACCTTTTCCACGGTGTGCAGCATGCGTTGCCGCGGCATAAATATAGCACAGCGGATACGTGTCGGTCCCTGCGTGCAAGGTTGCCGGCAACAAAAATACCATCGCAACCGGTTGATTGTTTTCACAGACAACCATG
>JAZQIV010000091.1:0-20977 GCA_045541305.1 Acutalibacteraceae bacterium
ACCCAGCCCCTCGGCGGTGGAGGGCAACACAAACACATCACAGGCACGGTAGTAATCCACCGTGTCTGCTTGAAACCCCACAAACAACACCGAATCGGTAAGATCAAGTGCCTCCGCCTTTTCTTGCAGGGCGGCGCGACACTCGCCATCGCCGACGATCAGCAACTGTGTGTTGGGCTGCCGACGGTGAAGCTCGGCAAAAACATCCAGCAAAAACGCTTGATTTTTTTCGGCGCTCAGACGGGCGACGTGCCCGATCACCTGCGCTGGTTCCACCTGCAGTAAGCGGCGCATGGCATCACGGCGTGCGGCATCGGGACAGAACACGGCGGTATCCACCGCATTGGGCAGCACCGTCAATCGATCGTGCACCGCACGCGGGAACATGAATTCACCCGCCGCACGCGAACAGCACCAAAAATGAGTGGCATGGCGTGTAATAAACGGTTTGTGAAAATGATGCAGCAGTGGTACCAGCACCCGCATGAGTGCGCCCGACCAATACAAGCGTGTGCCGTGGCTGTGCACAATACGCACAGGCACGCCGTACGATTTGGCAAGGCGCAGCACGTCGATATTGGTAAGACCCGCCACGTTTACCCACACGGCATCGTATGATTGCGATGCAAGCACCGCGCGCAGCGCCTTTCGGTAAGCGGCACGGTGACGCATGCGGTTTGGCAAGTAATACACCTGCCCGCCGCGTGCGCGAACCTCCGCTTCACGCGAAAAGGCGGTGCCGAACAGCAAGTAATCGCACACGACGTCGTCCGATGGGAAACGCTCGGTGTAGGATAACACCAGATTTTCCACACCGCCGACGGGGTCCTTAAGACCGTAGATCAGAATCCGTTTCATGACGTTTTCCTTTCGTGAGTGCGGTAAACAGTTTGGCAAGAAGACCGTTTTCATCCTCGGTATACCGATACAGATACCCGAGCAAGTAGAAAAACAGCAACGCGTTGATGGAAAACACAAAGAACACGTCCGACACAAAGAACGCGCCTGCTGCGATGGTGATAAAACACAAAAGCGTTGCAAAGACGTGATGATCGAACCCGTTTTTAAGCGACGCGCGCAGGAACCGTACAGCGATAAAGATCAAGCAGCCGAACATAGCAACCGCACCCAAAATACCGGTGTTGACCAACACCTCCAGATACGAGCAATGCGTGACCCATCCATATTTGCCCATGACGGTATCGGGGGTGCGTTCCTTGGCGATGGCCACCGCATTGCGCGGCGACGTGCCGAAGATCGGGGTGGTTTTGAACACTTCGATGCCGCCCTTCCAACGCGCGAAACGGCCGTTGGAATAATCGTCTTTTTCGTCCTTGCGTTCGATCTTTTCCACTTCCACGGTGGTATCGTCGGGGTTGTCCGGATCGTCATCGGTATCGGGTTCTTCCGGCGCACCGATCACCTCAACGCCAAAGAATGCATAGGCTTGATCGTAAGCGGTTTCCACCGCCGAACGGCCGCTTTCGCCCACACCGTTGAGCACCGCCGCTTTGACATACGGCATGCCGTGCATCAGCCCCGTATACCCGCCATACAGCACGGCGGATACTAACACCATGGCAAGCACGCCGCCAAAAGCGCGCTTTTTATCTGTGCGGATAAACGCCAAAAACACATAAACAGAGGACAAAACCGGGATCGCCAGCATCAAGAGAAGCCCTGAGCGGGACAAGGACAGCATGATAAAGGTCATCTGCACCAACACGCTGAGGCCGTACCAAACGTATCCCCACACGGTGCGACGCTGATACAGCAGAAACGCCGAGGCAAATACCGTTGCCAGCGAGAAATAGCAAGCCACGTTCGGGTCACCGAACACGCCCCACAAACGGCCCCACGTGCTGTCATACCCTTGGTCACCTGATCCGTAAGCGGATACGATGGAATAATCGATGGAGAACACGTACATCAGCACCGAGATCAGCACAAACACGAACGTGGTGATAATGAGGGTGTCGAACAGGCAGCACAGCGTTTTTTTGCCGTCTTTTTTAAGACCCATCGGGAAAAACACAAAGTATTCCAGCACCATGGCAATGAGGCATTTGATATTGGATACAATGCCGTACCGATACTGGATGACGCAGGAAATGGCGGCAATAATCAAAAATACCACCAGACCATCAATCGCACGGCCTTTCAGACAATCGCGCTGCGTGAAAAGATCCCACACCACCAGCAACAGACCGAAACCGAAAATAGCGGCAGAAAGCAGCGTGTGGTTGATGAGAATCTGCAACGGCATCACTTCACGGACGACCATATACACGACCAAAAAGCACATATAGGCGGTGCGGCAAGCATCCTGCGCACCGTTGATCTTTTTTAACATCATACTCATCTCTTCTGTATCAGATTTAGGCAAACGACAGCGGCATAGCATACCCACGCCATGCGGCTGCGCAGCAAGAGCGCTACCGCTGCTTGCACCGCACCGCGCGGGCGGAATTCACGCAGTACCTGCACGGTGATATCATCGGACAGGATCGCACGAATCGTTTGGAGCTGCTCTTTACGGGAGAGCTTCGATTCGGGGGTGTGGTTGCGCAGGAAAACCGACAGAATGTGTTTTACGTGCGAATACAGCACAGTTTGCACCGCGCGCGGTGTTTGCAAGCCGATTGCTTGCAGGAAAGCGCGTTCCACACGGTATTTGCGTTTGGTGAGTTCATAAAACTCGGGCGCATAGCTATTCACCAGCGTGCGGTGTGCGGGCTTGCGGTACGTGTACAGGCAATCGCCGATCACGCGAATCTGCGCCGCCTTTTCGAACAACGCAATGTTGAACAGAAAATCTTCGATCAATTTGGTGGTTTCGAATGCTGCTGCCTGCTCTTGCAAAAAGGCACGGCGGTACACCTTGTTGCACACATAAGGAAACAAGTGCGCATCGGTAAGGTTCAAAAACACCTCGCCGTTTTGCGAGGGGGTATGGCTTTCGCACGGAGGACACACAAATTCTTCCACACGCACCGTAGAACCATCCTCGTTTTGATAGGCGCGTTTCATGCCGAACGCCAGAATATCCGGTGACGTATCCAATGCCGCTTTGACAAGGCGAAGGGTATCGGGTTCAATCATATCGTCCGAATCCACAAACAAAACATACTCTCCTGCCGCCTGCTGCATGCCGCTGTTGCGTGCCATGCCGAGGCCCTGGTTTTCCACCTTATGGATGACGGTGATGCGGGCATCCTGCTGTGCGAACTCATCACAGATCTGCGGGCAACGATCGGGGGAACGATCGTCAACCAAAAGCAATTCAAAATCGCCGCAGCTTTGTGCAAGAACGCTGTTGATAGCCGCTGACAGATAGGCTTCTACACCGTACACCGGCATGATTATGCTGAAAAACGGAGCTGTGTTCATACTTGCCGCCTTTTCTACATCAAAATTTCGCGTGAGGTCCGGACATACTACACCAGTTTATTATCCATATTAGTATACCACAACCCCCTATTAAAAGCAACACGAAAATAAAGCAGCGAGGAAACGGCTGTTTCCTCGCTGCTTTTAGTTTGCCTTGGATTTCAAAAGGTATTTTGTGACGCCAATCAGCACCAAATGCAGGGCGATGCCCGCAACGATTGCTACCACCAGATCGAAAATAACAGTGAGCAGGAACGTCACGGTCAGCACGGCAATATCCATAAACTTTCGTTGCCGCACGATATGAACAAACTCGCGCCATTCGCTCATGTTATACGCCACCATGAACAGAATCGCGGCGATGGTCGGCATGGGAATGAGCGCTGCATACGGCATGAGGAACAGCAGCACCAGCAGTAACACGACGGCGTGCACCATACCCGCAACCGGTGTGCGGCCGCCGTTTTTGGCGTTGGCAGACGTACGCGCAATGGCGCCTGTAGCGGGAATGCCGCCAAACAGAACGGATGCGATATTGCCCACACCCTGTGCCACCAGCTCGGCATTGGGGTTGTGCTTGGAATTCACCATGCTATCCGCCACCACGCAGGAAAGCAAGGATTCCACCGCTGCCAGCACCGCAATGGTGATTGCGTTGGGTAATACTGCCACAATTTTTCCCAAGCTGAAATCCATACCCGCGAAATCCACGTGCGGTAAACCGGCGGGAATGGTGTACAGATCGCCGATGGTGTTACAATCCACGGCGGGAACCACCGCCACCAGCAAGGCGCTGACCAGCACTGCAATGAGTGACGGCGGGATTTTCTTTTCAAATTTGGGATATACAATGAGAATGGCAAGGCTCAAGCCGCCCACAATCAACGCCCACGGATTAAAGGTAGAGATGGCTTCCAGGTTGGCTTCCACTTTTTCGATGGTTTCGATCGGACGAAAACCCGCAGCGTAGGTAAAACCAAAGAAATCCTTGATCTGACCAAGCAGGATCGTGACGGCGATGCCGCCTGTGAAGCCCACGGTGATGGTGTGCGGCATATATCGAATGAAGGTGCCGAGCTTACAAACGCCCATAACAACGAGCAGTAAGCCGGCGATCACGGTTGCCAAAAACAGCCCGTCCATCCCCTGCGTTGCCACAACACCTGCAACGATGGTGGCAAAAGCCGCCGTGGGACCCGCAATCTGCACACGGCTGCCGCCGAGCAGCGATACCACGAAGCCCGCTGCGATGGCGGTATACACGCCGCAAGCCGGTTCCACACCGGAGGCCAACGCCAACGCGATGGACAACGGCAAGGCGATGATCGCCACGATGACACCGGCGATCACGTCGTTTATTAATTGTTGCTTGGAATATCCTTTGAGCGCCGAAAACAGCTTCGGCTGCAAATATCCTGCTTTCATGTGTTTGTCACTTCCTAACGCACCTATTATACCATCCGGTAAACGGTTGTCAATTAAAAGATCTAATTTTGAAAACAGATAGCGGCATCCTGCATAAGCGGGTAGGCGATCACGTGGGTACCATCCAAATTCACACGATGCATATCAACCGCGTGAATACGGGGTGTTTGGTAGGTGGTATAATAATAAATGCCACGCGCGGCATTGCAACAAGAGGTATACAGCGTGATCTCGTAACGACCGTCTCCCAGCTTGCAGCAGCCTTTGGTTTGCGCGACCGTGCCGAGCATGTGAAAAAACTGCGTGACGCTTTCCTTTTCCCCCTCGTCGCTTGTGGCGAAACGCCGTGTGAAAGCAGCGCGCACAAAGCGGGATGGCGATGACAGATCGCCCGGCAAACCCACCGCACCCGTGCCGCGGCTAAAAAAGGTGGGATCGGTTGATGTGTTCGGTTCCTCGTTGGTTAAGGCAGCAAAGCGTTCCCAATGGGCAAGCTGATGCTCAAATGGCGGATTATTGGTCAGCACACCGAGTGGGTTATCGTGCACACGAAGACCGCCGGCGGTGGATTCCACCGTGATACAGGCCGCCGAATCGGCGATCATCCAATGCAGCTGCGCTGTTGGCAGCGCTTTGTTGAACGGTGTATCCACGATCCGCACACGGCTCAGCGCTTGTTTGGCCTGCGCGACGGTATCGAATTGGGACAACACCCACGGGATCAGTTCGAATTGCGCTACCTCTTCCCCCTCGCCGCGGGCGGTTTGGTACACGGCGTTGCCGACAAAATTTAAGCCTGCCATGCACAGCCCCGCTTCATTGATGGCATCGTAATACAGCGGGTAGCCGTCGCTTACGTGTGCCATGCCGAGGATGGCGTGGTGGCGGCGCAGCATTGTGCCGTGCCGAAACGAAAACGGAAACCTGCGCGGAGTCACGGTAACGGTTTCGCCAAACGAAAAATCGTAATCCAGTGTTCTGCCAAAATAAAAATCTCGGCTTTGATAGGTCATAGCGGTGCACATATGCTTCCCTCCCAGACAGGTAGTATGCCCGAAAAAACGCAAAAAACTGCGGCGCGTGAACTCACGCGCCGCAGTTTTAAAATACGCTTTACAGTTTGGAGAAGCCGTGGCAGTTGACAAGTGCATCCACCTTTTGACCGGCTTTGCACATGGGACATTCGTGCGAGGGGTAGCTTTGATAATCCGGCAGGTCGTTCGGATCAAACACCGAATGCACCTTCATGCCGCGGCACTCATTGGCCGTGGAGAAGATGGCGGAAATGCCGGACACCGTGCCGCCGTAATACTGCACCGCTTCAATCGCAGCTTCCACCGTTTTGCCGGACGCCACCGAAACCGCCAAAATCATCACGTGCTTGCCGGCGATCATCGGCACAATGTTGTCACGGAACATCAGCTGGTTACCGCTGGTAGTTTCGGGCGTGACCACGTAGATGGATTTGTGGGCATTCATATTGATAATGTCCGCCTTGGACAAGCTGTCCGCCAAGCAAGCGCCGATGACCTCGGTACCGTCCAGGCAGAGAATGGTATCCACCACCGTATCGGCATAATAATACGAACTGAGCTCCTCCGCCACAGCACGGGCTTCCGACATACGGGCTTTTTGTGCCACCACATCGATATAATAGTTACTGTGACAGTTGCCGGTGGCAAAGTGACCCATCGCCACGCGCAAGAAGAGGTTGTTGCGTTTTGTCGCATATTTCATCGTGTGTAAAGTAGGCATAAACCATTCCCCTTTCAAGGCTCTTTTTTCTATTTTACACGATTTTGCACTGTACTGCAAGACCTAACTTTTAAAAAATCAAAGCACATGGGAGAATTACTTGCCTTCCTGATACTCCGGCATACCCCAGGAATACTGCCCCGCCAGGGCGATCCCGATCGGATACGCCGATTCCGGGAAGCGGAACCAAGCGGACGTTATCATACCATCCGCCTTGGCTTGGATCGTACGCTCCGCAAACGTACGAATATTCGCCGTAAACCGCGCCTCATTCGGTGCGCCCAGATAGTTATCGCTGTTGCCCAGACTGGTCGGCATCGCGATCACCTTAAAGCCTTGATCTTGATAGTATTCGATGTACGGGAACGCTTTCACGTACTTCGGGAATTGATCGCCGAGATACGGACGATACCGTTCCAAATACGCAGGGTCAAGTCCGCCGTTTTCCAAATCGGCAGGTTTACCGAACACCTTGAAGATCTCGCGTTGCATATCCGGTAATCCTTCAAAATTACGGTCGTCCCAACTGGCCTTATCCCGCACGATCGCCCATTCGTGACCGCCACGCGCCACTAAAAGCGGCGACGGATCGCTGGTGGTCCAGTAATCCCAATACACAATGGTAGCACGGCGATCCAAATCCTTCATTGCTTCAGGATGCGCACAGATCATATCGTCATACACAAGCGGTGTAATTCCTTTGGAACACACGTAGTCGATCAATTCGTTAACGTAGTGTGTGTACAAACCGCCCTTGCCGTGCTTTGCCACGTACGCGGCACATCGCGGGCATTTGCCGAGTTGACGGGTCTCATCCCCGCCGATGTGCAAATATTGTAAGCCTGGATGCGCCTCCACATACATATCGATCAATGCTTTGGAGAAAGGCATGGAATCGGGATGCAACGGGCACAGTTGGTCCGGAACATCCTGCTCTTCCCGTATCGCGCTCAAGGACGGTTGACTCAGCAAGAATTCCAGATGCCCGTACGTCTGAATGAGAGGAATAATCGTAATCCCCTCATCCTGTGCCGCTTTCTGCAATTGTTGCATATCGGTTTTGGAGAGCATCCACGGTTCATACGGCTGGTATTTGCCGTGATCAAAGCGGGTGTCGTATTCGATCAGTACCGTGTTGATCTTGGCTTGACCGCACAAGCGCAAGTAATGGCACAATACGTCAACCGGCGTTTGGCGAAGCGGTCCGCGCAGGTTAAGCTGATAACCGCGGAATGCCATATCGGGATGATCGGCGATCACACCCACCGGAATGCGGCTGCGATAAGCAATCTGCATTAACATATACACGGCATACCGTGCGCCCGATGCGCCGCCTGTGCACACGGTAATGACATCCGTTGCGATCTGCATACGATACGCTTCAGGACCGTACGCGGTATCTTCCACAATGCGCAACGGTTTTGCACCGTGTAACCGTGCCCGTTCGGTCAGATAGTCGGCAACAGCCGCCCACGCGGCAGGTGCTTCGATATGATAGTCGTACAAGTACACAAAATCAGTTTCCGACAGATCCTGGAACTTCGGTTCCGGCATGGCATACAGTTTCATACGACACACTCCTTTTTATAAACCGATCAATACGATCGATAGACATCCCAGTGCAAAACCTGCGTATTGGCTTTTGGTGTGCGTTTCTTTGAGTACAAACGCACCGAACAACGCCGTTAAGATCATGCAGCCGATGTTGTAAACGGGGAACTGTACGGCAGCATCGATCTTTCCTGCCAAAAACAGATTGAGCAAGTTGAGCACGCCGATACACAGTCCGCTTGCCGCCACAAATCCAGCATCACGGATGGTCACGCGCGGCGGTTTCTCCCCTTTTGGGCGTTGGATCACCGCCACGATAAACGAGAATAACGCAGCAAACAACAACCCCAACGTGACAAAGCAAGCCAGTTCACCGGCATAAACGGTGTTTTGGTGATGTTTTTGCGTGACCGCCACCATGCCGGAACCCAAAAGCGACAAAAGGGACATGCACACCCAAGCCGGTGATACACCCCCGTCTTTTCGCGGACGGATGATACATACCATCGCCGCTACCATAACAGCAATCCCGACCCAACGCAGCACGGAAATGCTTTCATCTGCAAACAGACTGCCGTATCCGATCGGCAGTAAAAAACCTGCAGAATAAATCAAAATGGTCATGGATGCAGAGCCCAGCGACATCGCCTTGATCTCAGTAATTTGGGTAAATAATAAACAAGCGGCAAAAATTGCCGATAAGATCAAGGTAAACGGCGATACCCGAAACAGTGCGCCGAAATCGGGGTACAGATACAAAAACGCAACCACCGATGCCACCAGATAAATGCCGCTGTTCCAGGCGAACATACTGCGCGAACCCTTATCATCAGAACCAAGCCTTTTGCAAATGATCGCCTTACCGGCGGCACAAACCGTGGTCAGAGCCAACAACCAATACACAGCACATCACCTCTTGCCATTAGGCTACTTTTTTATTCTTCCACTTACCAAAACGGTAGAAAATCACAGTAAGTACCGCGCCCAAAACCCAGCAGGACAACAGCGATACTTGAATACAAATACTTTGCCCAAACGGTAATTCCGGCGTTCTTGTTAAGTACGAGATCCCGTATGCGAGCGGAACGCGGATGAGCACGGTGGCGATCAACGAGATCCACATGGGAGTCATGGTATCCCCCGCTCCGCGCATGATACCGGATAAACTTTGCGTAACGGCGACGGCAATGTATCCCACCGCCAGAATTTTCATCAGATCATAGCTCAAATCCACCAGCGCCTGCGTTTCGGTGAACACGCCCATGAGCGATTTGCCGAACAGTAAGATTGCCCCTGTAATGACGGTGGAGCACCCCACCGCCATTAACGTGCCTTGTAAAGCACCTTTTTTCACGCGGTCATATTTGCCCGCGCCCACGTTTTGTCCCGCAAAGGTGGTAAGCGCCATGCCAAACGAGAAGTTCGGCATCATGGCAAATCCGTCCACGCGCATGATAACCACATTTGCCGCAATAAACTGTTCGCCAAAACAGTTGGTGAGCGACTGCACCACGATCATGGCGGAAGCCATGATCGCTTGCGTGGCACCCGACGGCAACCCTAATTTGATGAGGGTTTTCACAAAATGCGTTTGCGGTTTCATAAACCGCCACCCAAAATCAAAATGTTCCCGCATACGTGCCAATTTGATAAGACACAGTACCGATGATATAAACTGCGCGATCACGGTTGCCAGTGCCACACCCGCCACATCCATGTGCAACGCGGCAACAAAATAAATATCCAGTACGATGTTGATAACCGTAGCTACCAGCAAATACAACAAAGCAGAGACCGAATCACCGAGGCCGCGCAAAATACCGCTTAAAATGTTGTAATACGCCATGCCCGCCATACCAACAAGCGAGATCATGAGATAATTGTAACAACTCTCCAAAATACTGTCCGGTGTATTGAGCATCACCAACACCGGTCGAATCAACGGTGAGGCAATCACAATAAGTCCGACACAGGCAATGGCGGTGACCGTAATGCAGTTCCCCACGGTCCAGGACAATTCTTCGCGCTTTTTGGCGCCGAAATACTGCGACACCATCACACCGGCACCCGCCGAAATGCCGATAAACAACACCAAGAGCATGTTGAGGATCGGCAACGCACTGCCAACCGCCGCGATCGCATTATCCCCGTTTTGCGCATACTGTCCCACAACGATGGTATCCACCGTACTGTATAGCTGTTGTGCGATGTTTCCGATCAGCATCGGCAGGGTGAATATCACAATACTTTTCCAAACGGACCCCACCGTCATATCGGTGGGTGCAAATAATTTTTTGAACATAGGAACCCTCATTTTGATAGTGTCAACTGTATATGTGTAATACCCGCTTTGAGTGTCAAAGTGTTACCCTCTTGTGAAACAACATAATCCTCTCCGTGCGTCACCTGCACAACGCCGCAGTGGCGAAGGACCAGCAAAACAGGCTTTACGGGCACTTGCGAAAATGTGACCGACACATTTTGTGCATCCGCCGTGATATCCACTGTGCCAAACGACGTACCGAGCCCTTTCACCGCGAACCCCTCCGCATACCATGCTTTGGGAATACCGCCCAGCAACACAAGCGTGTTGTCACACATGCGCTCATACGCGAACATCCACGCCGTCATGATCGGGACCGTCAGCAAAGACGGTACACAATCTTCGGCATGGACCTTGCCGGCAGGCGATACCTGTTCGTAATAGCACATAAGATCGGGTATACCGTGATGACACGCATGGGCATACAGCAATGTGAGGTATTTTTCGATGTGTCCGTTTTCCAACAAAAACCGCGCATAATGCAGCACCGGCCAATCGTCCAAATGTGACAGAAAACGCGTCATGCACAACAATTCACCGCCCAAGTTCTCACGCAAAGACATCACACCGGCGGCATATTCCGGCGGCAGTAACATACTACCGAGCATTTCCGGATAATAGCGATAATTCGCATAGTTATTTTCGGTGTACTCCTGTGCCGCATCACCTTGTTTGCGCATGTCGATCCAACGGGCATACTGCGCATATTCTTCATCTGTCATGGGCGAGAACGTTTCTCGACAAGCACTTAATGTTGCCGGCGTTGCTGTATATCCCACACGAAACGGCGGCAGGGTCCCGAAACGATCGTCCTGCGCACTTTCCTTTTCTAACAAACACAATACGGCAGCGTATAGCAACTCTGCTTGTGTGCGGAATGCCGTGCCGTCCTCGCCGAAACGTTCCAACAAAGAAGCCAGCGCACGCAAGCCGTGTACACACCAGAGATTATTGTTCATGTACGCATGAACACGGGTGTTGGAATCCGCTTCCGCGCACATATAGATCAGCGGCTGTCCCCCGATCTCATCGCACGGACGCATGTGCGACAGCAAATAGTCACCCATGCCCCGCAACTGCTCTATATAGTCAATGTCCAACCGCAACACATCGGTATAGCGATCCAGCAGCCAAAGCAGTTGTGCATATTCGCAAGCACTGGCACCAAACAACTCCTCGTTGCCCTGGCGATATACAAAACGACCCTCGTCGGTCAACGCATACGCAAACAAGTATTGTACGATCCGACGCGCCCAAGGCCACCGATTCTGTACGCAACAGGATTCTAATGTCCATAAAAAATTGGGTGGAAAATGATCGTGTATCTCTTTACCGTAATACCGATGACCATAATGCGGATGATCGCCTGTAAACGTGACCGCACATGCCATTTGTGTGCCTGCTACGATACGTTCCAGTTGTTTCTCCGGCAGATCAAACTGCGCTCCCTGTGCGGCAAACCGTAACCAGTATGCGACCGTATCTGCCAAAGCATCCTGAAAGGTCTGCGCAGGTATCCCGTGATACGGGATTACACGGGAGCGGGACACCAAAGAGTAAGCGACCGTATAAGCAGAGGGTTCTTGGCGCGGATAACGCTTTTCACGAATCCAAACCACCGGATCGCGATTTGCATCTCCCGGCTCGACGAAATACAAGAACTCCAACACCTCATGGTCATCGGCATGTACCGAGAAGATGATTGGGAAACGGCCATCCAATAGCCGGACAAACGGTTTTTGAGCGCCCAACACTGTATCCACTGTCTTGGGATCAAACAACGGCTCCTTAGGAACATTTTGATTACCATACACCTGTGAATACAGAACCCCACTGGTCAAATCCAGTTCCACGCCGCTAATGCCGGCGGCACCGCCAAAAAACATATACGCGCCCTCTTCAATAGGCGGTAAAAGAGGTTCAACGCGTGCGTACGACGGTTCGCCTTCCGCGAGCAAACAATGTGTTAATATATCACGCCCGCTTTTAAGCACATCGGCAACATCCATCCCGTACCACGGTGTGCGTGACACCACTTGCGTAAGATCGCGTGGTGAGTACACGGACAAGTCGGTCGTTTTCCCTTTTTCAAAATACTGCATAGCAAACGATTTTCCATTCCATACCTCTTGCAGAATGCCGCCGCACGCTCGTTTGAATTCGAAAATGACCTCCATAACCTCTCCCTCCTCTTTCCAATCATAGGATAACAAAAATCAAGTATAGTTTCAAGTAAAAAAAGCCGCAATCGGCGGCTTTTTGTTGTACGAGCTCCTTTGAATGAAAGGGATTTTTTCCTCATTCATTCGTAAAAAAGTAAGATACGATTGATTTTAGTGTACCAAACAAGTATAATCATGCTAAGGGGGGGATAACATGAACCAAAGCGTGTGTAATTTTGTTTCCGGCATGCCGCACAACGGCCATATCAAACCGGTGCATTTTGTGTATGAAACCGATTTTCATTCCCTGCGGCAACCGTTCTTCCCCGCCGTTTTTTCGGTGTTTCTTGTCACACAAGGCAGCGGTACGCTGCACCATCCCGCCGCATTTCCACTTAGCGTCGGCGACCTCTTTTTCGCCTTCCCCTCCTGCCGCTACTCATTGGAGGGAAGTCCCGATTTTGAATACATGTATATCAGTTTTCTGGGAGAAGGTTGCCACGCTTTGTTACAAGAACTCGGTGTGAGCGCGCAATCCCCTGTGTACCACGGGTTTGAGCATTTGGTTGAGTTTTGGACGCAATCCATTCATCGCAAAGCCGAATCCAATATGACGTTGCTCACAGAAAGCGTGTTGTTATACACATTATCGTTTATTCGACCGAAAACAGACTCAACCATTGCAGTGAGCGGCAATACTTTTGATCGAATCGTGGCCTATGTGGATCGGCATTTCCGCGATCCACTTTTGTCGCTCAACACGTTGGCAACGGAGTTTTCCTACACCGAAAAGTACATTTCCTCCCTCTTTACCAAGCACATGGAAATTCCGTTTAAGCGATATTTAAACACGTTGCGCATTCAATATGCGTACACGCTGATCGATAATGGTGAAACCTCGGTTGCCTACATTGCAGAACAATGCGGATATGCCGACGCCGTGTATTTTTCCAAAGTATTCAAATCTCGACGGCACATGACACCAACCGAATATATTGAATACAAAAAGGCGGATTGATAATCCGCCTTTTTGTTTTATAATTCCGTTGTCCAATCGAGGTCCCACGGATACCGCATCCGCATGACTTCACCGCCGCGGCGCGCGGATTCTTCCGCGTAGATACCGGGCAGGGTCATGGCAAGCCCTTCTTTGAGCGAAATGGGCGCCGGCAGGCCGTATTGCAGCGCTTTGAAAAGATGATCCCACAACGCATAGTCCATGCCACCGTGGCCGATTTTGGCCTGCTCCAAGCCGGCATATTCCGGCGGCATGTACTCGCCGCTGATTTCTTTTAAGGACGTGTCCACTTCCCGCATGGAGTTGTACCGAATCACGGGCTTATCGAACCGTTCCATGCGTTCCATGTACCCTTCGGTGCCGAACACGCGATAGTTGTGATTGCCGCAATGGGCACGGCAACGGCCGTTGCGCATCAAGCGCACCACCACACCCGAATCGGTGCGGAAATTGGCACACATCATATCGTCCTTTTTGTTGGGATCCACATCCTCGGAATGATTGCCCGTGCCGAAACAGGAAACCAAGCGCAGCTCCTCATCCAACACCGTGAGCAACGGACCGAGTGAGTGCGTGCAATAACGAATGGGTGCCAGCAGGCGGCGCCAATCGCCGTTTTCGTACAAGTGGACCCGCTCTTTGCTATCGGGCATGCTCCAATGAATATATTCGGCTTCCATGCAATACGGTTTGCCGAGCAATCCTTTTTGATAAAAATCGCGGAGCAGCACCGTGAATTTTTGCTCGTTGGGGTTGGCGCCCACCGAGATCATGGCTTTGGAGCGCTGTGCCGTTTTCCACAAGCGGTCTGCCTCTGCCAAATTGGCAACCACGGGGATATCGGTAAGGACGTTGATGTTGCGTTCCAATGCCTTGCAACAAAAATCTGCATGAATATCCGCGCCGGTTTCCACCACCACCAAGTCGAGATTGGCGTTATCCAGCATTTCTTCGTAGTTTTCATAAAACACCGCCGTGGGAAACATCTCACTGAGCGGTGCATCCGATAACCATTGGGTTTCATACCAGTTGTCGGATTTCAGGTCACAGGCCGCCGCGGGTACGGCACAATCAAATTTGGCGGCGATCTTGAACATCTCGCGGCCGCGATGACCAAGTCCTACCACACCTACACGAATTTTTTTCATGGGACTTCCATCCTTCCCGTTGCTTTTCTTCATCTTAGCAAGGTTTTACGCGGATTGCCAGTTCTTTTTCCCGCACAAACGGCAAAAAAGCCGACACCACACGGTGTCGGCTTTTGATATTACAGAAAAATCCCCCATACAAGCGATAGCAGGAGGGACACCACCACCGGAATAATACAAGACGTCACGCAAACGTCCCAATACGATTCCTTATGTGTGCAATGAGAGACCGCCAACAGGGTTAACACCGCTCCGTTGTGCGGCAACGTATCCAACCCGCCCGATGCCAACGACGCAATACGGTGCAACAGTTCGGGATTCATACCAATGGACGCGGCTTTTTCCATAAACTGAGGGGCCAACGCTTCCAAGGCAATCGACATACCGCCCGACGCCGAACCGGTTGCACCAGCCAACACGTTGACGGCAATCGCTTCCGAAAACAACACCGAACCGGGCATGCTTAACATGGCCGTTTTCAGCAGAGCAAAACCCGGCACCACTTTCACAACCGAACCAAAACCAACGGCGCACGCCGTGTTCATAATGGCGGTTAACGATCCGTTCGCACCGGCATTGATTGCCGGCAACAATACTTTCAGTTGCTTAATGTTAAGTAAACAAGTCACCAAAATGCCGCCAACCAACGCCACCACTATCGACTGACTGGCAGTCCACTCGGCAATACCGGCACGCGATAAAATACCGGGGAGTACGTTGAGCAGAAGCACGACCACCACAAGCGGTAACAATCCGCTTAGCCAATGCCAAGGCGGCAAAGCGGACGTATCGATCACTTGTTCTTGGTGTTTGGTATCTTCTTCGAAATGTAATCCTTTCTTTCGCGCACAACGGCAGCGCCATTCCAAATAGAGGTATCCCGGAATACCGATCAACACCGCCGCCACAATTCCCATGAACGGTGCAGCTGCCGCGGTGGTGCCATAATACGTGGTGGGAATGATGTTTTGAATTTGCGGTGTACCGGGAATGGCCGTCATGGTAATGCCGAACGCGCCAAATGCGATGGCACCCGGCAACAGTGTGCGCGGCAAATCGGCTTCGCGATAAATGGCATATCCCATCGGATAAATCACAAACACCACCACAAACAGCGAAATACCGCCGTACGTCATCAATAAGCACGGCAAAATGACCGCTAACAACGCGAAACGTGAACCGATGAGCGACACCAATTTGTTGGCCAATGAACGTGCCGAGCCCGTCATGTCCATGAGTTTTCCGTACACCGCCCCCAAAAAGAAAGCAGGAAACCACGAAAACACATAGTCCGCCACCCCTTTGATGTAATCGCCCAAATAAGCCTCCAAAATGCTAAGGCCACCGAGCACCGCTACCAGAATGGCGCACAGCGGCGATACCCAAATAATGGAATGTCCTTTATACGCCAAAAAGATCAACAAACACAAACCCAAAAAGATGCCGATCAACGATACAACAGATTCCATGAGTACATCCCCTCTCTTTCCCATAGCAATACCATACCATTATTTGACAAAAAATTCAACCGCCAATCCATCACGGAATGGCGGTTGATTCATACATATTGTTTCGTGGCTCGCAGTAAGGCGTCGTCGGATAAATTAGAAAAGCATTACTTTTATACTAAAAACCCCTCATCCAATAATGCGCGGAAATCGTAAATGTAGCGATCCACCACTGCTTTCATCTTATCCACGTATTCGGCAGACGATGCATCGTACACACCGCACACACGCATTCCTGCTGTTTTAGCGGTGGTATCGGCATCCAAATTATCATCCAGAAACCATATCTCGTTTATCGGTTTCCCGATCTTTTGTGCCGCTTGCACGTAAATATAGGGATCGGCCTTAGTGGTGCCGAAATCATCACACGACCACACGTTATGGAACCAATCATAAATACCAATGCGTTTTAAGCAGGCATCCAACGTGATATGCGGGCTGGCGGTCAGCACGTGCAGATCGTCACCGCGTTCTTTGAGTGCGCGCAACACCTCCACCACGTAGGGCTTTGCCTGAATGTGGTACTGATACGCTTCCAGCAATCCGATTTTGGCTTGCTCCACATATTCTTCCACCGTCATATTCAGTCCCAGACCGATCATGTACTTCGCCGTGCCGAGAATACCGAGCGGTGTGATGGTTTTGACAATATCGGGTGGATACAACACACCGTGCTCATCCAAGATGCGGAGCATCACCGACGCGTAGGACGGCATGGAATCCACCAGCGTTCCGTCAAAATCGAACAAAAATGTTGCCATTACAATATCTTCTCCAACACATCACCAATGGCTTTTGCCATGGAATAAAAGCCAAAATCGGTGGGATGACAGTTATCCACCGTCCCTTCGTTGCCGCACAGCGCCATTAGATCTTTGCCATCCAGGAAATACACGTTTTGATCGCCGCTTGCCAGCGCCCGCTCGTATGTTTCGCGCACGATTTCGCGGCGAAGTGTTTCCAGCTTGTTCAAATAAATTTTCGGGCGGGTGCACATCACAACGGGGATATCGGGGTGCTTTTCGCGCACCGCTTTGAAAAACGGTTCGTGCGTTTTTTGCAGGTGTTCGGGATCAAAGGCATTGTGGTCGTAATCCAGCACAAACGCCGACATATCCAGATCGGCAATATAGGCCGCCATGGTGGGTTCCCCTTTGCCGTTTCCCGAAAAGCCAAGGTTTACGTGATCCGCATCCAAACGGCGGCTCAAAATGTTGGTGTAAATATTGCCGGGGCGCGAGGCACAGCCGCCTTGGGTAATGGAGGAGCCGTAATACACGATCGGTTTTTGCACACGGTACGGCGAAGCCGCTTCCACCGTGGCGTTCTCTTGCAAACCAATAAACAGCTCGCTCACGGCACTGTACGGCGGGAAATGAATGAGAATTTCGCGCATGGCGCTCTTGCTGAACTCATGAATGCTTTCGTAATGATCTTCCAAATCGTACGGTACAAAGGTCTTAACGTAACGGTCACCCTCCTCTTCCCGCACATACATATCAAAGCCGGCAGACCCTGTCAAGGCAAAATGATTCATGCGGCCAACAAACGGCATTTTGGCGTGAATGGCTATGTATGGACTGTCCGTTTTGAACCGCACGCGGCCACCCGCCGTGCAATCGTGCAGGCGATGCACTCCGCCCCACTGTTCAAAATCTGCTTCCGCTTGTTTTGCAACCTCTTCGGGCATACGGCGAAAACGTCCGTCCAAATACAGCAAGCCATAAACCGCAAACGGTTCCTGCCGCACGTTGTAAAAGCGAATGTCCTCTTTTTCGATTTGGGTATCCACTTTAAAATTGGAATCAATCTTTGAAAAATCGCTCATAGTCCTTTACCTTCCACTGTGCTCATCAAAATGCTTGAGCGTTTGATTCTTTACGAAACTGCAGTACGCAGGCATCGTACGCTTTAACACAATCGGCCTGCCCGTAGCACACACGCTCCAGCCGATAACCGGCGGCAGTATACGTGAACGGTTTATTCTGCGCGGAGTGGTTAATGACCACCACCGTCATGCCGTCTGCCTGCGGATGATACGTCACCATAAGCTCACGGTCTGATACCTGCACGCCGTGATCGCCATGTTTGCCGAACAGCGTGCGATACACCTCGCACGTATCGTCCGCAAACGCGTTGTGACGTTTGAGAAGCTCCGTTTCCAAGGGCGCGTTTACCACATACACGCGGCCCTTGCCGTATTGGTTCACCGAAACAAACGGATCGCCGTTTGCATCGGTCGCGAGCACCTGTGCGGTGGTCGGTTGCATATGCCAAACGGTATGACGGGTATACGGAATCGTATGTTCGCCCAACATCACGGTGCCACTGTCGGCACCGCCATACGAATCGACAATACGTAAACCCGCAAAACTTTCAAACTCCGAAAACACGGTATCACCAAGCGACAAATACACGGTGGCGCCGTCCTGTACTTTTTGGCGCAGTGCATCGTACCGTTTTTTCGGCATCACTTGAATACTGTTGAGCGATGGAAGCAAATACAAATCGGATTCCGGCAATTCTTCATCACCGTATGCAAAACGGCAATTGAGTCCGGCCTGTCGGCACAAAATGTGCGTCATATAGGCAGCGCCCCAATGATCTTGACCGCGTGTCAGAACACACACGGCATCGGTCAGCGGTGCCGAGAGAGACAATTTGGCGGAACGGAGGAAATCGGCAAACCGTTTCATTTCCAACAGTACAGGTTTGGGTTGCCCCTCAACCGTGAGCATCCCCAATTCCCGTTCCACCATCTGTTCCGTGAACGGGAACGTTTGCAGATTGGTCTGATCGTTCGCACACCACCACAACACACCGGCGGCGTTATTCGCCCACAAGGAGAACAGATTCACGCGCAGGAAATCGGCCGCGCGCTCATCGCTGCACACCATCGGCCCCATGGTACCCAGTTCTTCCGCCAAACACGGTTTGCCGCCAATTTCTGCATACCATTTGGTTTGTGCCGTGGCATGCATCGTTGTTCGCAAGGAACACGTTTCGTCTGTCCGTGTGTGGTCGCACCAAAACGGGTAAGGATGTGTGGTAAGCAGATCGGTAAACATGGCTTGATCGGCAATCGTCCACGGCGTACCGGTAATACTCAGTCCGTGCATACCCGAAACAATGGGATGATCGGGATCTTCGGCACGGATCGCATTGGCGATCATGCCCGTCCATCTTGCCGCTTCAAAACGGTTCGCAACACCGCCCATGCAGTTGCATTCGTTGCCGAGATCCCAAGCAAGAATGGCTTCGTGCGAACGGAAGCGTTTGACAAAGCCCTTGATAAACAGTTGTTGCAGATACTGCGCAAGCGGATCGGTCAACAGATTTTTATTGTACAGCGCCACGGGGAAAAACATGCCGCCACTCATCCAACCGGTAATCAACCCCACGATGGCCTGGATGTGATAGGTTTTGCACAGATCCAGCACCTGCGCAAACCGCGAAAGCATCACTTCATCCAAATAATACGGATTATCGGCCGTGGAGACACCCGGCACGTAGCCGGCGATGCTGCCGCCACCCGTGACCTGTGCTTCAACCGGTTGAAAGTCGCGCCAGTTCGGGAACATGCGGATATGGCTCACACCATTTTCCGCCAGTGCACGTAAGTCTTTTTCGATCACAGCAACATCAAATTGACGCCACATATCCGGGCCGGCATTGGACGCCCAATAATTGCATCCGAGTATAAACGGCACAACGCATCACCTCTTGCTCTCACCATAGCACAATTTTGCAGGATTGTAAACGAAAAGCGGGAAAATTCTTTCACTTTTTTGTGAGAAACGGGGTTGGTTTTTAAGGGGAATTATGGTACAGTATCCTCAAAGGAGTGATCACATGAAGCTTACCTTTTTGGGCACCGCTGCCGCCGAGGGATTCCCGGCTGTTTTTTGCAACTGTGTTTTTTGCCAAGAAGCTCGCCGGCTGGGCGGCAAAAACATCCGCACACGCTCGCAGGCGCTCATCAATGATGATCTGCTGATTGACCTGCCCGCCGATACGTATCATCATTTTTTGCAAAACAATATTGAGGGAGATAAAATCCGCTATCTGCTGATTTCCCACTCGCACAGCGATCACTGCTACCAAAACGAGCTGATGATGCGCGGCAATGCGTTCGCACACGATATGCGTGCCGACGTGCTGGAGGTATATGGCTCGCAAGGGGCTTTTGAACAAATTCAGGTGCGCGCGCACGAAATGCCGAATATTTCCGCACACGTGATCCATCCGTTTGAAACGGTGGAACTGGGACCATACACCGTCACGGCATTGCCCGCGCGGCACATGCCGGGTGATAAGGCTTGTTTTTTCTTGATCCGCAGCGATAAAACAGTGTTGTACGCGCACGATACCGGCTATTTTTATGAGGAAGTGTTTGCGTTTTTTGAGGAGCAGGGCATCGTGCTGGATACGATCAGTTTGGATTGCACCAACGTGGATATCCCGATTGAAGACGAGGGGTCCCACATGGGATTTTCCAACATTGAACGGGTGCTGCAACGGTTGCAAGCGTTAGGTGTTGTGAACGACCACACCATTAAAATCGTGAATCACTTTTCCCACAACGGCAACCCGATTCACGAGCATCTCACCGAACGCGCAGCACAATACGGTTGTGACGTTGCCTACGACGGCATGACCGTGGATATACGATAACATACGCAAAAGCGCCGCCCTTT